>NZ_CP029254.1:6720000-7020000 GCF_003122365.1 Streptomyces spongiicola | reverse complement strand
CGGCAGGGAAGATCATCTTTCTCAACGGGACATCCAGTTCGGGCAAGTCGAGCATCGCGGCAGAGCTGCTGCGGATCCTGGACGAGCCCTGGTTCCACATGCCCGTAGACGCCTTCCATGCGATGCGTTCGCCCCGGAGGAGCTTCCGCTCGTGCTCCGGCGTACCTGGCAGGGGTTCCACCGGGCGGTGGCCGGCATGGCGGCGGCGGGGAACAACGTGGTCGTGGACCACGTGCTGAGCGAGGAGTGGCGCCTGCGGGACTGTCTGCGGCTCTTCGAGCCGCGCAACGTCGTGCTGGTCGGCGTGCGGTGCTCCGTCGAGGAACTGCGACGACGTGAACTGGCCCGCGGTGACCGTCCGGCAGGCCTGGCGGCCCGCCAGCTGCGCCAGGTCCACGCTTACGGTCCGTACGATGTGGAGTGCGACACGACCACGGCCAGTTCCACCGACTGCGCCCGGCGGATCAGGTCGTTTCTCACCCGGAGGCCGTTTCCCACCGCCTTCGAGCGGCTTCGAGCGGCTGCGGGCGGAGGCGGCGCCGGGCGGGCGGCCGGGGACCGCCCACAGCCTCCGGTCCCTGACGCAGGCCCCTGACACAGGTGCCGACGCCGACGAGCGTGCCGCCGCGGGTTCGCCGCCGGCCTCGCGGCCTCGGCACCGGCCGGCCGCACCGGCGCTCCCGTGCGGGAGGGCAGGACGATCACCGGGAACCGGTACGGGTGGACCGCCCTTCCTGCGCCTCGGCACCCGGCGGCTCGCCGACGGCCGCTGCCTCCCATGGGGACCGACGGGGCGGGCAGGCGCCGCGTCCGCCCGCGGTCATGTGCCACCCTGCCTTCGGCAGCACGAACTACGGCAACATGGGCTTCGGCGGCATGGACTGCGCGGCGGCATGGAGCACGGCGGCATGAACGAGATTGCCTCCTAGGCAAGAAACTTGCCCGGGAGGAAAACCTGTGACTCAATGGCGACATGCCCGAAGACACCACCGCGCCGGGGACCGGGGAGACGAGTGCCGCGCTCTCCAGCGTCGCGTCACAGCTGCGGGACCTGCGCAAGCGCGGCGGTCTCACCGTCGAGGCGGCCGCGGAGCGGCTCGGGTTGTCCTCGGCGCACCTGTCGCGGCTGGAGACCGGGCAGCGTCAGCCCTCACTGCCCGTCCTGCTGACCCTCGCCCGCGCGTACGGGACCACGGTCTCCGACCTGCTCGGGGAGACGTCCCCCGAGCGGAATCCGGTGATCAGGGCCTCTGCGGCGGGATCGGTGGGTGCGGACGGGTGGACGTACCGGCAGGCGGGCGGTTCCCGGCGGGCGATGCAGGCGCTGCGCGTGCATGTCCCCCCGGGGGTCCGGCACGAGCCGGTCCGCGTCCACACCGGCGAGGAGTGGCTGTATGTGCTCAAGGGCCGCCTCAGACTCTCGCTCGGGGGCCAGGAGTACGTACTCGACCAGGGCGATTCCGCGCACTACGACAGTCTCACCCCTCACCGGATCACCGCAATGCCGCCGGGAGGCGCAGACCTTCTCTTCGTCCATACCCTGCTCCAGAGCCACGCGAGCGAGCTGTGCATGGGGGACGGGGGCCATCCGACTCCGCTCGGTGCCGACAGGCGCACGAGCCCTTCCGAAGGTGACGATCATGCTGAGTGAGAAGACCGGCGTCGAGCGCGGAGACGGGCGGTTCCCCAAGGGGTTCGTCCTGCGCCTGTTCGCCTACATCGTGGCCGGGCACCTCGTGGCGGGCTTCCTCTACATGCTGTTCACCGTCGGCGCGAAGTAGCGGCAGACGCGGAGCAGGACAGGAGGAGCCCGCGAGGGGCACGAGGGGGCGCAGGCCTCCCGTTCCACGACGCACAGCCGCGGCCGTGCTTCCAGCCCGCTGGCACGCCGGCGGCGGAGAGCCGGGGCGGCCGGGCCCGGGACGGACACCCACCGCACCGTCACCGTCGCTCCGCCGCACCGTCACCGCCGCACCGCCGCGCCGTCCCCGTCGCGCTGTCGCGCCGTCCCCGGGTGCCGGCGAAGTCCGGGAAACCCGGTGGGGCCGGGCCCGTCGCCCACGGTGGGCGCAGGCGGCTCGGGCTCTCCGCGGGGCGTCGCCGGCGCCGCTGCCCCGCACTCCGGCTCACGGCGTACGGCCCGCCGCTCACAACACACGACACACGGCCCGCCGCTCACAACACAAGGCTCACCGCTCACCGGCCGAGGCGTGCCGTCCCGTCGGCATCACCGCCCGCACCGTGCGGCGCGGAGACCGCACCCGGCGGATGATGGGGGAAGGACGACGTGGCCGCGGGCCGTCCCGTGCGCCCCGGCGGCAGGGCTGCGAGGGAGGTGCGCGGCATGGGCGACGCGACGGGCACAAGCGGCACCGACCGGGCCGTGAAGGCGAAGCACCGGGCGATGTGGGCTCTGGGCGACTACGCGGCGGTGGCGGACGAGCTGATCCCGTCCCTGGGCGCGGCGCTGGTGGAGGCCTGCGGCATCGGCGCGGGGACCAGGGTGCTGGACGTGGCGGCCGGCACCGGCAACGCCGCCATCCCGGCAGCGCTGGCCGGGGCCGATGTCGTCGCCTCGGACCTGACACCGGAACTCCTCGACGCGGGCCGGCTGGTCGCGGAGGGACTCGGCGCGGAACTCGAGTGGCGCGAGGCGGACGCGGAGGCGCTCCCCTTCGCCGACGGCACCTTCGACACCGTCATGTCCTGCGTGGGGGTCATGTTCGCACCGCGCCACCAGGCCGGCGCGGACGAGATGCTGCGGGTCTGCCGGCCCGGAGGCACGATCGGGCTGGTCAACTGGACTCCCGAGAGCTTCGTCGGCCGCATGTTCGCCATGATGAAGCCCTACGCTCCGCCACCGCCGCCCGGTGCGCAGCCCCCGCCGCTGTGGGGCGACGAGGAGCATGTGCGGGCACTGCTCGGGGAGCGGGTCGCCTCGGTGGATGCGCGTCGGGCCGGCGTCCGCGTGGACCGGTTCACGACCCCCGAGGAACTCCGCGACTACTTCAAGGAGAACTACGGGCCCACGATCGCGGTCTACCGCAACATCGCCGACTCCCCCGAACGAGTCGCGGCCCTGAACCGTGAACTGGCCGAACTGGCGCGCGGACATGCCCGGTTCACCGGCGGCGCCGACGGCATGGCCATGGAATGGGAGTATCTGCTCCTGACGGCACGCAGGTCCTGACCGCGGTCAGCGGGTGCGTACCGCCGTCACCGTGAAGCGCTCGACGGCTGCGACATGTCCTCCGGTTGACGCGACCACGGTGAGCACGGGGTCACGGGCCCCGGAGAAGGGGACCGTCACGGACCAGGGCTGGTTCTCTCCGCCCGCGGGGGTGCAGCACGCGGAGGTGCCCAGCGGCGCTTCGGACGACGGCTGGCGCACCTGTACGTGGATACTCTCGTCCACTCCGGTGATCCGGCCGCCGGCCGTCAGGGGGGAGCGCGCGAGCGCACCGTAGGCGGGTGCGGTGAGGGAGAACGTCGTGTCGTCGGTGCCGACGACCTCCCAGGGGGCGTCCGGGCCGGTGCCGAACCGCACCAGGTGGATCACGGCGGCGGTGCCGCCCTCCGACCCCGTCGGCGCCACGCCGACACGGGCGTGCCGGCCGCTGACCCTGCTGGACGAGACCCTGTCGATCTCTGTGAAGCCGAGGTAGTCACGGGTGAACGCCAGCGCGGTCCGACCGGGGTCGAGGTGCCAGGGCTGGTGGCCGCCGGTCCGGTAGGAGCGCTGCCATGCCTCGGCCTGGGCGAGCGTGCCGAAGGGCCAGAGGGGCTGGAGGCTCCATGAGCCGAGCGGTGGGGTGCCGTCGGGAGTCGCGCTGGGCCCGGCCGGGGTCTGCGGGGACGTCGTGGTGCCGGGCGTCGGCGAGGAAGGGGCCGAGGGTGCTGACGTCGCAGCCGGCGGTGCGGGGGTTCCCGATGCTCCCGGTGTCGATCCCGACGCGTTCGGGGACCCGCCGGAACCGCCGCACGCGGTGAGGGCCAGCACGGCCGCGGTCGCTGCGGCGAAGGTCCTTGGCGGGAGCCAGGTGTTCATACGTGCGCCCCCATGGGAGGTGGAGCCGGTCGTGGACCGGTGGGTATCGCCATGGTGCCACCGGTTCCGTACCCGTCACAGGGTGCCCGCGCACGTTGAGCCACCCGCCGGGCCTCGCCGCGCGCACCGCTCCTCGCGCCGATCCGGGCGGCGGGGCCCGGCGGCGTGCCGCCGGGGCAGCCGGGCGGTACCGGTGCGGTAGGCGCCGGTGCGGTAGGCGCCGGTGCGGCGGCTCGCACGGCGACGCGCGGCCGCCTTCCCGGGGACAGGACAGCAGGCCGCGCGGGCGCGGCCGGCCGGCGGATGGACGGCCCGGGCCCCGGGTCGGGCCGTCCACGCCGCGTGACCGCGGCGGCCGTCCTGCGCCCGCGGCCTCTCCCTCGGGCGGGGGCCGAGGAGACGTCCGAGTACCGGGGCACCGGAGCACCCGGAGCACCCGGAGCACCCGGGGGGACGACGGCGGGGAACGGCGGGCGACGGGAGGCGGGTGCACACCGGGGCCGGGGGCGCGCTCCGGCGCGCTCCGGAGCAGGACGGCATGCTTCCGGGGCGCCTGCGACCCGGGGGGCGTGCTCCGGGGCGCGACCGGGAAGGCCGTTGTCATGACTGTCTACGTTGTCACCGTGCCCGGCACGTTCCTCGGGGAGTTCCCCGCGTCGGCCCGTACGGAGCTGGTCCGGGCCCTCCGGCCCGCCGACCCGCGCACCACCGACTTCGGCGCCGCCGAGGATCTCGACATCCTGACCCGCTATCCGGACTCCCCCGCGTTCAGCCTCCGGCTGGAGGTCGAGGCCCATGACAAGGCGTCCGCCGAGGCCAAGGCGCGCGAGCTGGTCGCAGCTGCCCTCAGGTCGGCCGGGATTCCCGAGGAGGAGGCGCCCCTCGGGCAACCGGTGATCACCGGTATCGACGCGGAGTAGGCGTCGGCACGGAGTCCGCGGCGGCACACCGCCCTGCGCACCTCCCGGAGTCCGGGGAGGGGGACGGCCCGGACGGCAGGGGGTCAGCGCGGCACCAGCGTCGTTTCGGTGGCCTTGACGCTGGTCCATACCGTCGCCCCCTCGGCGAGGCCGAGTTCGGCGGCGGCCTGCGGGGTGATCTCGGCCACCAGGTCGGGGGCGTCATCCGAGGTGATCAGGACCCGGAGCCTGCTGCCGCTGGCGGTGATCTCGCGGACGGTGCCGGGCCACACGTTGCGCGGACTTCCGGATGGGCGCTCCGCATGTACCGAGACGGCCTCCGGGGCGATGATCGCGAGGGCGTCGGTGCCCGGCGGCAGGGGGTCCGAGACGACGAGGGTGCCGCCGCCGGAGAGCCGGAGCCCCCGCACGGTGGTGGCGCCCGGCCAGGCGTTGCGGCCGAGCATGCGGGCGACCCATGGGGACCGGGGGTGGCGGGTGACCTCAGCCGGCGGCGCGTCCTGCAGAGCGCGTCCGCCGTCGAGCACGAGGACGCGGTCCGCGAGTGCGACCGCCTCGACGGGATCGTGGGTGACGATGAGGCAGACACCGCCGAAGCCGTCGAGGTGGCGGCGGAGGGTGTGCCGGACGCGGGCGCGGGTGGTCTGGTCGAGGGCCGCGAGGGGTTCGTCGAGGAGCAGGGCGCGGGGGCGTGCGGCGAGGGCCCGGGCGAGGGCGACGCGCTGGGCCTGGCCGCCGGAGAGTTGCGCGGGTCTGCGGTGTGCGAGGTTCCCGACGCCCAGCCGGTCCAGCCAGTGCTGGGCGTCGCGGCGTGCGGCGGTCCGGGGGGTGCCGCGGGCGCGGAGTCCGTAGGCGGTGTTGGCGAGGGCCGTCAGGTGCGGGAAGAGGGCGCCGTCCTGCGGGACCCAGGCAACTCCCCTGCGGTGGGGCGGGAGTTCGGTGACGTCCGCGCCGCCCAGTACGAGCCGGGCGTGGGCGCGGTCGGTGAGGCCGAGGAGCGCGCGCAGCAGGGTGGTCTTGCCGGCACCGTTGGGGCCGACGACGGCGATGGTGGTGCCGGGTTCCGCCTCGAGCGTCAACTGGGTGAAGCCGGTGAGGTCGGCGCGCAGGGGCCAGCGCCCGCCGGGGTCCGCCGGGGAGGCGAGGGTCGCCTCCGGGGTGTCCGCGGGGGCGGGTTCGGCCGCCGCGGCGGCGGGCCGCCCGGTCCGGTCGCGGACCGCGGGCGTGCCGGTCCAGCGGCCCCTGAGCGCGACGAGCACCAGCATGGCGATGGCGAGCAGGAGCAGGGAGACGGAGGTGGCGGCCGCGGGTTCCTCCTGTAGCAGCAGGTACACCTGGAGGGGCAGGGTCTGCGTGGTGCCGGGAAGGTTGCCGGCGAAGGTGATGGTGGCGCCGAACTCGCCGAGGGCCCGGGCCCACGTCAGGGCGGCCCCCGCGACGAGCCCGGGGGCGGCCATGGGCATGGTCACGGTGAGGAACACCCGCAGAGGTGAGGCGCCGAGGGAGGCCGCGGTCTCCTCGTAGCCCGGCCGCAGACCGCCGAGCGCCCCCTCCAGGCTGATCACCAGGAACGGCATCGCGACGAAGGCGGCCGCCAGAACGGCACCCGCGGTGTGGAACGGAAGCGTGATGCCGAACCAGTCCTCCAGGTAGGGCCCGAGCAGACCGCGCCGGCCGAAGGCGAGCAGCAGCGCGACGCCGCCGACGGTCGGCGGCAGCACCATGGGCAGCAGCACCAGGGAGCGCACGAACGCCTTGCCGCGGAACGGCACACGGGCCAGGAGCCATGCGAGCGGGACTCCCAGCAGCAGGGAGAGGCCGAGCGCCCAGAACGAGACCAGGAGGGAGAGACGCAGGGCCTCCACCGTTGCCGGGGCGGTCAGATGGGCCGCGAGTTCGCCCCACCGGGTGCGGGTGAGGATACCGGCCAGTGGGAGCAGCAGGAACGCGACGGCGATCACCGCCGGGAGCGCCAGGGTGAGCGGTGCGCGCGGGCTGCGGCCTGTGCGGCGGCGGAGTGGTGGCATGGGGGTGGTCCTGGTACGAGGAGGCGGGGGCCGGGTCCGGGGGCCCGGTCCGGGTCTGGCGGCGGGGGCGGGTCCGGGTCTGGGACGGGGGTTTGCGCGGCCCGTGACCGGGCGGCACCTGACGACGGATCCGGGGATCAGGGCTGCTGGAAGCCGGCGTCCCGGAGGATCCGCTGCGCCTCGGGAGAGGAGAGCCAGGAGACGAACGCGGCGGCGGCCTCGGCGTTCTTCGAGGACTTCAGAGTGGCGGCCGGGTAGGCGGCGACGGCGTTCTGGGTGTCGGGGATCTCGACGGCGTCGACCTCGTCCGGCGCGGTGGCGGTGTCGGTTCCGTACACGATCCCGGCGTCCGCCTCCCCGAGTCCGACCTTGCTCAGCACCGCCCGCACGCTGGGTTCCCGGGAGACCGGCCGCACGGTGATCCGCTGGGCGTCCAGGATCTCCCTGCTGTAGCGCCCCGCGGGTACCTCGGGTGCGGCGAGCACGACCTTCAACCGGGGATCGGCCAGATCCCGGAGGCCGCCGATCCCCTCGGGGTTGCCCTCGGCGGTGGCGATCACAAGCCGGTTGCGGGCGATGACCTCGGGGGTTCCGGTGTCGGCGCTGAGACCGTCCATCGTCCGGGTGTCGGCGGTGACCAGCACGTCGGCGGGGGCGCCCTGTCCGACCTGTGCGGCCAGTTCCTGCGACCCCGCGAAGGAGAAGGTGACGGCGGTGCCGGGGTGGGACTTCTCGTAGGCCGGTCCCGCGGTGCGGAACACGTCGGTGAGCGAGGCGGCGGCCAGCACGGTGAGGTCGGCCGCGGACGGGCCGGAGGCGGCCGGTGCGGCCTTGGCACCGCCGGCGGGGTCGTCGCCGCCGCACGCGGTGAGGGGCGCGGCCAGGGCCGTCGCCAGGACTGCGGCGGCGGCGCGGCGGCGGGTGAAGCTGCGCTTCATGGTGCTGGGGCTCCTGATGGACGGGGCCGGCTCGGCGGCCGTCCGCACGGGTCCTCGGCGGCTTTCCGTACGGGTGGCGGTGGGCCGTGGCGGGACGTCGGCGCCGCCGAGGGCGGGTTCGGGTCAGATGCGGTCGATGTGCACGCTGGTCGACTTCACACGGGCGGTGGCGCGCATGCCGACCTCGAGCCCCAGTTCCTCCACGGCCTCCCTGGTCAGCAGGGACACCAGCCGGTGCGGCCCTGCCTGGATCTCGACCTGTGCCGCGACGTCGCCGAGTTTCACGGCGGTGACGATGCCGGGGAACGCGTTACGGACGGAGGTGCGCGGAGTGTCGTCGTCTCCGCCGCCGGACTGCGCGAGTTCGACGGAGAAGGCGGCCAGGTCGCGGCCGTCGACGAGACGCCGCCCGCCCTCGTCGCGATGGGTCGCGATCCGGCCGGCGTCCGCCCAGCGGCGCGCGGTGTCGGGGCTGACGCCGAGCAGCCGCGCCGCCTGCCCGATGGTGTAGGACTGCATATGCGTCACCGTAGGGTTACAGCCCTCTTTTCTGCAAACCTTCCGTGCGTTCCACCTGGCATGTGCGGGATCGACTGGAGATTCGGACGAGGCCGCGGGGCGGCACTCATGGTCGCCCGCGGCCCGGCGACCGCCCCGTCCACTTCCCCACTTCCCCGGTACCCCGCATCCCCGGTACCCCACTTCCCCGGTACCCCGCATCCCCCGGCCCGATCGCCCGCGGACGCCGCAGTCGCCGCGGTCGCGCCGCGGTCAGGAACCGGGCACGGGGGCTTTCGCCCGCTCCGGGGCGCCTGGCTTCAGGCGGCGAGGGGGTTGTGGGCGCCGGGCACCGCTTCCTCGGGCGCGACCGGGCCGGGCGGTGTGGCGCGGCCGAAGGGCGTGCCGCCCAGCGCCGCCCGGTCGTGCGGCTCGAGCCAGTTCGACAGGTCCGGGCCGGCCGGCACGATCCCGGTCGGGTTGATGTCGCGATGCACCACGTAGTAGTGCCGCTTGATGTGGTCGAAGTCGACCGTGTCGCCGAAGCCCGGCGTCTGGAAGAGGTCCCTCGCGTACGCCCACAACACCGGCATCTCCGAGAGCTTGCGCCGGTTGCACTTGAAGTGGCCGTGGTAGACGGCGTCGAAGCGCACGAGGGTGGTGAACAACCGTACGTCGGCCTCGGTGACCGTGCCGCCGACGAGGTAGCGGGACTCCCGGAGCCGGTCCGACAGCAGGTCGAGACGGGCGAAGAGACGTTCGTGCGCGGCCTCGTACGCCTTCTGCGAGCCGGCGAACCCGGCGCGGTACACCCCGTTGTTCACATCCCGGTACACGGCCTCGTTCACCGCGTCGATCTCGTCGCGCAGGGCGGGCGGATACAGCGCCGGGGCTCCCGAGCGGTGGTGGGCGGACCATTCGAGCGACATGTCGATCGTGATCCGCGCGAAGTCGTTGGACACGACCTTGCCGGTGGTCACATCGACGATCGCCGGGACCGTGACCCCCCTGTCGTAGTCGGGGTCCCGGGCCAGGTAGGCCTCCTGGAGCCGCTCGATACCGAGCACCGGATCGCGCCCGCCCGGGTCCAGGTCGAAGGTCCAGCTGCGCTCGTCGTGCGTGGGCCCGGCTACGGCCATGGGCAGCGCCCGCTCAAGGCCGAGGAGCCTGCGCACGATCACCGCGCGACTCGCCCACGGACAGGCGCGGCTCACCACCAGCCGGTAGCGGCCCGCCTCCACCGGGAAACCGTCGCGCCCGTCGGCGGTGATCCTCGTCGCGAGGTAGCGGCTGTCGCGCGTGTACGCCCCGCCGGGGTTCACATAGCTCATCTGATCGCCCTACCCGCCGGCGACCGTGACGAACGCCCCGGCGCCCCCGTACGGGTGCGGGGCCGTCGCCCGGGTCCCGCTCGCTTCGCTCCGCGGGCGCACGGGGGATCCGCCCTGCGGACACCGGAGGCGGTGGCGATGGCGGCGCACCTCCGTCCCGCGGGCGCACGGGGGATTCGATGTCGGCGAGGAGGTGCTCGACGGCGAGCCTCTTCGCTCCTCGGGCGCGCGGGGAGCCGGAGACGCCCCTCCCCCGCGCCTCCCCAGCGCCCCGGCCCGTCAGGCGCCCCCGGCCGCATGGCATCCGGGGGCGGGGACCGGCTCATTCACGTTGCCCTCGGGAGGCTTCGGGCGGGGTCTCCACCGCGAGAAGGCGCGGGCGTTTGGCGGTGCATCCGTCTCCCGACGATCGGCCGCGCAGCCTTCTGCCCAGCCAGGGGCCGAGATACGCGGCGGTCCAGCGGAGTTCCGCGACCGCTGCCTGCCACCCCGTGGGGAGAGGTGCGGCAGGCGGGGGCAGCGGGCGGCTCCAGGTGTCGTCACTGCCGGGCAGTGCGAGTGCGTGCGCCATCGCGGCGGCGATCCGCTGGTGCCCGAGCGGGGCGGCGTGGAGCCGGTCCGGGCTCCACAGCCGCGGGTCGGTGACGACGGGATGGTGACCGGTCTCGGCGAGGACCACACCATGGCGCCGGGCCGCGTGGCGGATGCGGTCGTTCAGGGCGGTGACACGTGAGCCCAGCGGCCGGGCGACGGGGATGATGCGCGTGATGTCGGGGAAGGTCAGCGTCGCGACCCGGGCCCCCTGCGCGGTGAGCGCGGCGAACATCGCCTCCAGGTGGCCGGCGACCTGATCGGCGTCGAACCGGGGGCGCAGCAGGTCGTTGACTCCGGCGACCACGGTGACGAGGTCGGGGCGGAGGGCGAGGGCCGGGGCGAGCTGCTCGGCGCGCACCTGGGACGCGAGGCGCCCCCGCACGGCCAGGTTCGCGTACCGCAGACCGGGGTTGTGCCGTGCCAGGTGCTCGGCGAGGCGGTCGGCCCATCCCCGGTGTCCGGCGATGTCGTCGCCGTCGCCGAGGCCCTCGGTCTGACTGTCGCCCAGCGCGACATAGCGGAGCCGGTGCGCTTCAGTGCCGTTCACGGACGCCCCGCCCTCCGGGACGACCGGAGATCGGACGACCGGAGATCGCACGGTCGCCGCGGTCGCCGACGTCCGGCCGCCCGGCGCCGGTCGCGGCATCCTCCGTGCGCTCGGGCGGACGCACGGCCTGCACGGCGGTCTCGAACCGAGCAGCGGTTCCGGCCCCCCTTCCCCGGAAGCACAGGCCGCAGCACCATCCGAACCCCCTCCTCGCGCCCGGGTCCCCTACGGACCGGCGAACCAGCCTCAGCATACTCAAGAATATGACTATTCATATGGGCGGGTATGTGGGATGCGGTCGATCGCGGCCCGGACCCGTCGCACGCCCGGGGCACCGGGGTTCGCGGGGCGGGCCGGGGCCGGCCCCCGACCGCGGCGGACTCGCCCGCGACGGTGAACACCACGAAGGAACGCGCCAGTTAGCGGCCGCGGCTACGGGGCAGAGAAGATCGGGACGATCCTGGAACTGGTCCCGATGACGAATCGAGGTGCTCGCCGCACATGACGGTGCCCGTCCGGCGTCCGCGGTCCGCCGACCGAGCCGCCTTCAGCATGAGGCAGACGATTCTGTGGTTCGCTCTGGCAGGGGCCGTGCTCTGCGGCTGCGGTCTGATGCTCAGATCGCTCGTGAGGGCGGCGGGTGTGGGCGGCGCGCTCGGTGGAGTCGCGCTGGCCGGCACGCTCTTCGCGCTCCTCGGCCTGCGGCGGGCCGGCGGGAGACGGCGGGCCGCAACGAGTACCGGCTCCATACCGTACGAGACGGGGGTGCCGCAGCCGGTCACGGAGTCCGCGCTGCCCGAGGCGGGGGAAGGGCGGGAGGCCGCCCGGGACTTCGCGGCGATGGACGCCGAGGCGTTCGAACTGGCCGTCGCCGCGCTCTGCGAGCGCGACGGCTGCACGGACGTCGAGGCGGTGGGCGGCAGCGGGGACCTGGGCGCCGATGTCCGGGCCGTCGCTCCGGACGGACGCCGCCTGGTCATCCAGTGCAAGCGGTACGGTCCGGTCAACAAGGTCGGGTCGCAGGACATGCAGCGCTTCGGCGGCACCTGCTTCGCCGTGCACGAGGCCGACATCGCCGCCGTGGTGACCACGGGGGAGTTCACCGGTCCCGCGGCGGAGTACGCGGAGCAGTGCGGGATCGTCTGCCTGGACCGGGCCGCGCTCGCGGCGTGGGCCGACGGCTCCTCCCCCGCACCGTGGCACGGCGGCACCGTTCGGCGGGGGCGCTGAGCCCGCGGCTCTGCGGGGTGGGCGAGACGATCCGCTCCGGCCCGGGCGGTGAAGTGCCGGCCCGGGCGGTGAGGTGCCGGCCCGGGGCCCGGTCAGCGCACGAGGAACAGGGTGAAGGCACCGCCGTCCTGGGCGATGCGTTCGATGTGGGCGTGTCCGCGAACGGTCCGGTAGGCACCCGTCCCACCGGTGACTGCCACGTCGAAGTCGCGCGGCGGGGTGCCGACGGGGGTGGTCTGCAGGTGCTGCCAGGTCACCTGGCCGAGGGGCAGGCTGAACGTGCCCGTGCAGTGGGTGGTCATGGGGGCCACTCGGGTGCACACCGCGGCTTCGGTGCCGTAGCTCCTTCCGTTGCGGAACAGTTCGGCGGTGATGACGACCTGGTCGCCGAGCCCGGGTCCGGGGGTTCCGTTGTCGACCATCGTCGTACCGGTACCGGTCGACGTGAGGCTGAGGACCTGGACTCGGTCGGGTGCGGCGCCGCGATGGCGGCCGGACGGGTCGTCGGATGCGGAGACGGGGCTGACGAGGGCTGCCACGGACAGTGCCGTAGCCGCCACGACGCCCCACTTGGGAAGGGAAAGCATGCGGTCCTCGCCTTGTGCCGTCGGCTCCTGGATGCGGCACAGAATCACCTCCGGCCTGACGTGGATTCAATTCCGAAACACCGGGACGGTGACCGTTCATCCGTCCGGCCGGGCGCCGCGGCACCGGGCCGGTTCCCCGGCGGGCACCGGCGGCCGGGGCGCCGTCCACCCGGCCGGTGTGCCGGGCCGAGGGGGCACTCGGTCCCGACCCGCCGGGCACGGGCGCGGGGGTGCGGGGGGTGCCCAGGTGCCAGTCGACGCGTTCGCCCAGGGCGCCGGCACGGGCGCGGGGGCGCACGGACGCGGGGGCGCGGGGGCGCGGTGCTCCGCGCCGCGGCGGACGACCCGGCCTGGGCATGCGTGTACGGGGCGATGACGGGCATACGGAGTGAGGGATCATCAGGGAAGGGACGGTCATGGAAATCTCCGGCATCTTCAGCGCGATCGTGATCGGCATCGTCGTCGGTGTGCTCGGGCGGCTGGTGCTGCCCGGGCGGCAGCACATCGGCGTCCTGTGGACGATCGCCGTGGGCATCGTCGCCGCACTGATCGGTACGGCGCTCGCCGCGGCTCTCGGGGTCGCGGACACCAGGGGTATCGACTGGATCGAGTGGCTCATCCAGATCGGCCTCGCCGCGGTCGGCGTCGCCGCCCTCGACCGCGCCAAGGCACCGCGCTGAGCGTTTCCCCGCGTTCGTCCCGCCGGTGCGTCCGGAGTCGGGCGGAAGCGGGCGGGAGCGGGCGGCTGAGCGGTGCTGCGCCCGGGCCGGGCACGCGGATCGCGCAGACGGATCGGGCGGGCGGATCGGGCGGGCGGATCGGGCGGGCGGATCGGGCGGGCGGATCGCACCGGATCCGTGGGCCGGCCGGTCCCCGTGCGAGCGTGCGGGGTACCGGCCGACCGCTCACCCGCAGGGCGGCCGGTAAGGGATGCCGGGCAGGTGGCGGTGCCAGGCGTCCCGGGTGAGGGGAGGGCGGCCGCCGTCGCAGGCGTGTGCGACGGCACGCCCGAAGTCGGTCGGCAGCAGGCGGACGGTCCCGTCGAAGACACCGGTCAGCAGCGTGCGGCCGTCCGGGGTGTAGCGGACCCCCATCACGGCCGTGGCATAGGCGCCGAGCACGGCCTTGCCGCGGGGGGCGGCCGGTGAGCCGACGTCCCAGATACCCACCGACCGGTCGTCACTGGCGGTGGCGAGCGTGCGCCCGTCCGGGCTGAAGGCGAGATGGCCGACGACGTCGCTGTGCCCGGTGATCCCCGACACCCGGCGGGGCCGGTCGGGGTCGGTGACGTCCCACAGTCTCACCGCCTCCCGGCCGCCGCCGGCGGTGGCGAGCAGACGGCCACGGGGGTGGAACTCCGCCCAGAAGGCGCCCAGTTCATGGGCGTTCCAGGTGGCCCGCGGCGAAGGCCCGCCGGAGCCGCCGAGGTCCCACACCCGTACCGCCCCGTCCTGGCCGGTCGTGGCCAGGAGCCGTCCGTCGGCGCTGAAGGCCAGCGACCGGACCGTGTCCGAGTGGCCGCCGAGCGCCGCCCGGAGCCGCGGTCGGCGGGTGTTCCCGATGCCCCAGACGCTCACCGTGCCGTCCCGGTGGCCGCCGGCGAGCAGGCGGCCGTCTGGGCTGAAGGCCACGGCGTGGACACCTCCGCCCGGGCCGGTGAGGACGGACAGCGCCGCGGGGCGCAGCGGCCTGGCGGCGTCCCACAGCCGTACGGTCCGGTCGGCGCCGGCGGTGGCGAGGATCCGGCGCCCGGGGCTCAGGGCGACGGCGTGCACCGCCTCCGTGTGGCCCGTCACCGTTCCCGCCCGCACGGGGCGTCCGGGATCGCGGATGTCCCACAGGCTGACGGTGTGGTCACGGCTCCCCACGGCCAGCAGCGCGCCGTCGTCGCTCACATCGAGCGTGTAGGCCTCCGCGCGGTGCGCCGCCCAGGTGGTCATGAGCGTACTGAGCAGGGCGTCGCGGGTGGTGCGCCGGGGCCTCAGCCGGTAGGAGGCGAGGGCGAGTTGGACGGCGAACTCGGGGTCGGCCGCGTACGTGCGGGTGGCCGCCGCGGCCGCGTTCAGCGCGACGGCGTCGTTGCGCTGCCGGGTGACCTCCCGGGTCGCCCGGACGGAGAGCACCGTGGCCACCGTGGCGAGCACCGTCATCAGACCCAGGGCGGCCAGGAGGACGCGCAGCCGCCGGGTCCGGCGCGCGGCGGACCGGGTCTCGGCCGCTTCCGCGGCGAGGCTCGCCGAGAGGAAGGCCTGCTCGCGGGCGCTGAGGCCCACGTCGGCGGATTCCGCCAGCCGGCGGGCCGTCTGGAGGCCCGCGCCACGGCAGAGGGCGTCGGGGTCCTCCCCGGTGGCCGCCCACACCGCGGCGGCCTCGGTCAGCCGGTGGTGTGCGCGGCGCTGGTCCCGGTCGGCCGAGAGCCACTCCCGCAACCGGGGCCAGCTGCTGATCAGCGCTTCGTGGGTGATCTCCATCCGTTCCTCGTCGAGGCTGACCAGCCGGGCGGCGGCGGCCCGCTCCACGACGGCGACGGTGGCGGCGTCGTCCCCCTGTTCCCCGTGGGTCATGCGGCGTGTGGTGTCCTCCGTGCCGGCCCCGGGTGCGGTCAGCCGCAGCAGCAGGCGGCGGGCGGCGCCGCGCTGCTCGGGGTCCAGGTCCGTGTAGAACGCCTCCGCGCTCTCGACCAGCGCGCCCTCGATCCCGCCGACGGCTTCGAGGCCGGCGAGGGTGAGCAGGTTGCCGCGGCGGCGGTGCCAGGTCTCCAACAGGGCGTGCGACAGCAGCGGTAGCGCTCCGGCCCGGCCGTGCGCCTGCGCCGTGAGGGTCGCCAGCAGCGCGCCCTCCACGGTGAGGCCCGCCCGCCGGGCCGGTTGCACCACGGCCCGCCGCAGCTCGTCCGGGCTCATCGGCCCGAGCGGCACCCGTGCCTGACGCATCGCCCCCGCCAACGCGGAGTCGCGGACGCAGTGGGCGTAGAAGTCGGCCCGCACGCCGAGTACCACCCGGCAGCCGCCGGGCCGGTCCGCGGCGGCGGCGACCAGCGCCTCGATGAAGCAGCCGCGCTCGCGGCCGTCCTGACACAGCGTGAAGACCTCCTCGAACTGGTCGACGATCAGCACGGCGGGGCCGCCGGGACCACCGGAGCGCGCGGTGGTCTGCCGCAGCACCCGGCCCAGGTTCTCCGGGTCCTCCCGCAGCTCCCGGTACAGCCCGCCCGGGGCGAGTCCCGCCAGCGCGCCCAGCCGCACCGCGCACTCCTCCAGCGGACGGGGCCCGGGGGTCAGCAGCACCGGTGCCGCCGACGGCCGCAGGGCCGGCGCCAGGCCTGCCCGCAGCAGCGAGGACTTGCCCGATCCCGAGGCGCCGAGCAGTACGACGAACCGCTGCCGTGCGAGCCGTCCGACCAGTTCCTCCACCAGTTGCTCCCGGCCGAAGAACCACTGCGCGTCCTGCTCGCGGAACGGGCGCAGGCCCGCGTACGGCGGGGGCGCCTGCGCCTCCTCCGACGTACCCGGGCCGGGCCGCTGGCCGCCGAGCCGTCCCGCGGTCTCCCGCCACCGGCGCTCCCACTCCCGCGGGTCGCCCCCGCAGGCTCCGACGTACGCCAGCGTCACCGCCAGTGTCGGCAGGCGCAGACCGGACGCCGCCGAGGAGAGCGTCGAGACCGAGTAGTGGGCCCGCTCCGCGAGCTTCCGGTACGGCGGGCTGCCGGCCGAGGTCCGCAGTCGCCGCAGACCCGCCGCGAAGTCCAGGAGCGGACCGTCTCCCGCGCCGAGCGGGGTCTCCTTGCGCGGCACCGGCACTCCTTCGCCCGTCGTCCCCTCTGGCCGCGGTCTGCGCGGCGGAACCCATTGTCCAGGAGTTGTTTGTTCGGCACCAGGGGGCCGAACGCGAACAACACCGGGCCGGTAGTCCTGGAGCGGACGACGTCGCGGAGCGTGGCTGCCGAGGGGGAACATCCGTGTACTACTACTGCGAGCAGACCTCACGTGCCCGGTCCGGGCTCCCTTCGTGTCCCGGCTCCCCGCGCCTGGTCGTCAGAACCGAACTCGCGGGCCGGTTCGTGTCCCGCGAGACCGAGGCGGCGCTGCGGGCCACCCGGGCGCTGGTGGTGCGGCACAGCGGGACACGCCCACCCGGGGTGCCGCGGGCCCCGGTTGTCGTGGTCACCGACAGCGCGGCGGCCGCGGGGCGGTTCGCCGCGGCGGCCGTGCTGGTGGCCCCGGTTTCCGTGACCGACGCCGAACTCGGCGAGCTGGGGCACGCCGGTGTCGCCGGCGTCGTCCTGCGCCCCGCCCTGTCCCGGGAACTCGTCACCGCGATCGTCAGCGTCGGCGCCGGGGACCGCTGGGTCAGTCCCGCCGTGGGGGCGCGGCTGCTGCGCCGGTTGACGCCGGCCCCCTACGCGCTCCCCGCGTGCCTCACGGCGCGTGAACGGCAGGTCCTGGAGCACATCGCCCTCGGCTCGCCGAACGCCGAGATCGCCGAGGACCTGACGATCAGCGTCCGCACCGTCAAGCATCATGTGACGAACCTGCTGATGAAGCTCGGCGCCCGGGACCGTGCGCATGCGGTGGCCATGGCCCGGCTCGGCGGTGCCCGGCGGGCCGACGGCGGTTGAGGACGCACCGCTTCACCGCCGCGGCGACCGGCGGGACCGCGCGGCGGCGCCCGGCGGACCAGGGCCGGTACGCTCACGGCCCGGCCAGCTTCGTCGCCGAGTTCGCCAGCTCCGCCACTCTGGGCCGCAGTCGGGCGATCTCGGACTCGTGTGCCGCGACGACCTTCCTGATGACCCGGGCCCGCTGGGCGGCGGTCTTCTCCCCGAACCCGGTCTGCCGCGCGCACCGGGCGGACGCGACCGCCAACCGTGACTCCTCGGCGGTCGGCACATAGCGCCGCTCCGGTACGGCCGGAAGGACCTCGACGGTTCCGGGAACCCGTTTGGGCTCCGCGGGTCCGGTGCCCTCGTGGCGGCCCGTGGGAACGCCGATCCCGAAGCTGTCGAGAGTCCGCGCACCGGGGATGTGCCGGCGGAAGCCCCCGGCCTCGACACAGGCGAGCAGGGGCCGCAGGGCGGCCGCGGTGACGGCGGCCTCCGCGGGGGACTTCAGCAGTGCGTCGCGTTCGTCGGCGACGTCGTTGTAGAGCCGGTAGCTCTGGTTCTGGATCTCGGAGAACTCCGGCCCCAGTCTGCTTCCCGCGGCGTGCCGGCACCTCTCGAACTGCTTGTCGAAGCCGCGGTCGTAGCTGAGGACGCTGGCGGCTTCGGGGCGCCGGTGCTCGCCGAACCCGAGCAGCTTCGCCTGCTCGTCGGTGCGGGTGGCGAAGAGCGGCGGCCGGACGTCCATGTCGGCGAAGGGCCTGGACTGCCGCGACAGTCCGGTCCGCTTGAGCTGGGGGTAGCCCTGCCGGTCCATGCAGTCGCCGGTGAGCCGGTTCCTGACGTGTTCGATCAGGTCGATGTCGCCGGCCCGGAAGATCTCGTCGGCGACCTTGTCCGTGGGGACGGCGGCCAGGTCGGTGGCCTCGAAGGCCTCGGCCGCACAGGCCGAGAGGACCGCCGCGGCAGCCAGGGCCCCGAGGGCCGTTCGGGTCCGTCGTTCTCGCATCGGCGTCTCCCTTGGATCCGGGTGGAGCGGGGTCCGGCCGCCCGGCGACCGGACCCGGCCCTGCTAGCAGAGTCGTTCGTGACGGTCGTTGCGGTTGTTGATGTCGCCGAGGTGGTACCGGGCGTTGTCGTTGGGGAACTCCCGCCAGGTCCACAGCCCGCCGGAGTAGTTGCCGACCCGGATCCGGCAGCGGGTGTCGCGGTTGGTGACCTGCAACGCGTTGTCCTGCACCGGCTCGTTCGAGACCTGGTAGCGGTACTGGTCGTAGTACATGAAGTTGTGGCCGCCGTGGTTCGCCGTGTACCAGAACTGCTTCTGGTACGTGTCGCCGGCGCTGTACCAGAAGCAGATCTCCCCGTGGGCGCAACCGGGCTTGTTGTCACCGTTGTCGGCGTGCGCCGCGCCCGGCAGAAGTGCCGCGGCCACGGCAGCGACGACGGCCACCGCGGCCGCCGGGCGGAAGCTACGAACGGTCATGGTTCTCCTCTCCTCCGGGCCGGGCCGGGCCGTCAACAGACACGCTCGTGACGGTCGTTGGCGTTCCTGATCTCGCCGAGGTCGCGGCGCACATGGTCGTTGGGGAAGTACCGCCACGTCCACAGCCCCGTGGCCGGACTGCGGTTGCCGACCCTGACATCGCACTGGGTGTCCCTGTTGGTGATCTCGGCCGCGTTGTCCTGCACCTGGACGCCGGTGGCCTGCCCGGCCCACCAGGTGTAGCCGCCGTGGTTCGCCGTGTACCAGAACTGCTTGGTCCACAGCACGGCGCCGCTGTAGCGCCAGAAGCAGATCTCTCCCTGGTTGCACGCGGTCCGGCCGTCCCCGTTGTCGGCGTACGACGCGCCCGGAGCCGTCAGCAAGCCCGTCACCGCCAGCGCGACCGCGGCCACGACGGCCGACCGCCATCTCCTCGAACCCACCGCTACCTCCCTGTTCGGCTGCGCCCTCGGTGGGACGCGACGCAGTCGACGATAGGAAGGCGGGCCGACGGCCACATCGGACCTGGGTACAGGTCACGGGCCGGCCCAACGGGCAACCGGCGTCGGACCAGAAGTCCGCACACGACCCCGAGCACGACCACGACCACAATCACGGCCACGGCCACGGCCACAATCACGGCCACGGCGCCTCCGCCGCGGTCGGCGCGCCGGGCGACGGGGACTCCGTCACCCGGCCCCCGTCCGGGCCGTCCACGCGGCACCGCGGGGACGGCGCCCGGGGAGCGGTATCGCTGCGCCGCTCCCCGTATCCGCCGCACCGCTCCCCGTACCCGGCGGGGGGCGGGGGCTGTGCGGCGGGGGCGGCAGGACCCGGCCCCGCGAACGTACGCAACGGCCCCCGGCGGGCTCCGGCCCGCGGGGATCCGTCACAACACCGCGCTGTCCGCGGCGGATTCCGGTCCCGCCGCGCCCTCCGGGCGTCGCACGCACAGGCGATGCCGGAACCACATGCACCGAACTCCGGGCAAACGGCGTACCCTGCATCACACCATTCCCACCACCGGCAGCAGGCACAGCCGCGTCAGGAGAGCACGATGACATCGACGCCCAACGCAACGCACAGCATCGAGGCGACAACTGCGCTGCTTCAGGCGGAGCTTCCTGAGCTGGAGCAGCAGCAGGTCGCACTGCAGAAGGAACTCGCGGCGGTCTCGGACCGGCTGGAGTCGGTGCGCACGGCCCTGGCGGCGCTCAGCGCGCTGTCGGCGACCGTGGTCCCGGCACCGCGCGCCGCCGAGCCGGCCGTCGGTGCCTCCGCGGCGGAGGTGGCCCCCGTGGAACCCACCGCGGACGTCGCCGTGGAGGACTCCGGCACCGAGGCCACCGACGAGGCCACCACGCAGGAGGACAGGACCGACGAGACCGCGGCTGAGCCCGCGGATGCCCGGTCCGTGGGCGGCTCGGGAACCGTGACCGGCTCGGGCACGGTGACCGGCTCGGGCACCGTCCGTACGTCCCGCAGGAGCCCCACCGCCCCGAAGCCCAAGGCGAAGAAGCCCGCCACCACCTCCCGGCGCCGCCCGGCGAAGAAGGCGCCCACCTCACCGGCCAGGTCCGTGAAGTCGAAGGCGAGGAAGCAGTCCGCGGCCACGGCGAAGAAGACGGCGGACGGCACGGCACCGGCCGGGGCGTCCCCGGAGTCCGGGGGGCTGACGGAGCAGGTGATCGCCGTGCTGTCCCGCCACCCCGGAACCGCCCTGCGGGCCCGGGACGTGGCCCGGGCCCTCGGCCGTGACGACAGCGCGGGGAACATCAACACCGTGCGCAGCACCCTCGACCGGCTGGTCGCCACCTCCCGTGCGCACCGCGCGGGCCGCGGCCTCTACCAGGCCCCGGCCGGCTGAACCGCAGCTCGTGGTGGCGCTGCGACGTGCGCCGCGGCGCCACCCGTGCCCCGGAGCCGGGCCGTGGAGTGCGGAGGGACGGCGCACGGAGGGCCAGAAGGGCGGGAAGGGCGATGCGGTCGTGACCTTCGCCGGGGCGGTTGCCGGCGGCGAGTGTCGTGACATGCGCCTCGGGGGGCGGCCCGGCACGGGCGGCGGCGAGTTCGGCGAGGTGGCGGAGGGCGCGGTCGACGGGGTGGGCCGGATGTTCGACGAGACCGGCTCCGCCGGGCACGGAGCCGGGCCTGGCGAGCCGGGCAGGCCGGGCGGGCCGGGCGTCGGCCTCAGCCGTGACGGCGCAGTTCGTGGAAGAAGTCGTCGACGGTGTGCAGCCGGCCGGCGCGTACCGTCTCGTCGTACACGTACTTGCCGACGGCCAGGTCGAGGACCCCGAGGCCGAAGGGCGAGAAGACCACCGGCCGGTCACCGGGCACCCGTGCCTCGCCGGACACGACGTCGGCCAGGGTGCCGTTGAGGAAGTCCCGGCTTCCGGTGAGCTGTTCGGCCAGGTGCGGGGAGGTGTCGGCCTTGAGGCAGTGCTCGACGTCGTCCACGAAGTTGGCCGAGGCGAGGACGATCTCGGGGGCGAGGTCGCGCAGTGAGACGTGCAGCACCAGCGGGTTGTGCCCGAGCCACGACGGGTCGGTGACATGCGGTTTCGCGGCGATGGTCGCGAATACGACCATGTCGCTGGAGCGGATGAGTTCCTCGGGGCCGTCGTGGACGGTGACCCGGCCGGGAGTGCCCGTCTGCTTCAGATAGCCGGCGAACCCGGCGGCGCTGTCGGCGGACAGGTCGTGCACCCCGATCTCGTCGAAGGACCAGCCGGTGCCGGCGAGGAAGGTGTGGATGTAGCGGGCGATCAGGCCGGTGCCGAAGAACCCGACCCGCGAGGGGCGTTCGGGCCGGCCGCGGCTGAGCCGGTCGGCGGCGAGGGCCGCCATCGCGGCGGTTCTCGACGCACTGATGATCGAGCTTTCCAGGCAGGCGAACGGGTAGCCGGTGTCGTGGTCGTTGAGGATCAGCACGGCCGAAGCGCGGGGGATCCCCGCGGCGACGTTGTCGGGGAAGCTGGAGATCCACTTGATGCCGTCCACGCGGACCTGTCCGCCGACGGACGCCGGCAGTGCGATGATCCGGGAGTTGGGGCGGTCGGGGAACCGAAGGAAGTACGAGGGCGGATTGACCGAGTCGCCCATGGCATGCAGCCGGTAGGTGGCTTCGACCAGGTCGGTGATCTGCTTCTCGCGATGCCGGAGGGTGGTTTGCACCTGGGCGCCGGAGATCACGGCGAACGGTGGCACTGCGGTGGGCTGGGACATGGGAGACTCCCGGGGGGTGGAGCGGGTCTCGGGTGGGGTCGGAGCCGCCGGTGGGGACGGGTGTCCCTGACCGGTCGCGGCCGAGGGGGTACTGCCGGTCGAGGCGGTACGGCGGGCCGAGGCGGTACTGCCGGTCGAGGCGGTACGGCGGGCCGAGGCGGTACTGCCGGTCGAGGCGGTACGGCGGGCCGAGGCGGTCATCGTGCTGCCTCTGCGCTCACCGACGAGGTGCCGGAGAACTGCTGCGGGTCCGACATGCCCACGAGGATCTCGCGGGGGCCGTCGTAGGGTTCGCGGCTGTGGGCGGTGCGGATGTTGTCGACGAGCATCAGGTCGCCGGGCTGCCAGGGTTCGCGGGCCGTGTGGGCCTCGTAGACCTCGTTGAGGGTCGCCACGACGTCCTCGCCGACGGGGTCGCCGTTGCCGTAGCGGGTGTTGAACGGCAGGCCGTCCTCGCCGTAGACGTCGACGAGGTACTCGCGGACCTCGGGGGCCAGGGTCCACTCGTTGAGGAAGGCGATCTGGTTGAACCAGCAGCGCACCCCGGTCGCCGGGTGGCGCACGACCGCGCTGCGGCGCTGGCGGGTGCGCAGTGCGCCGTCGCTCTGCCAGGCGAAGTCGATGGCGTTGGCGCGGCAGTACTCCTCGACGGCGCCGCGGTCGCCGGTACCGAAGGCCTCGGCCCAGGAGGCGCCGATCTCGTCGTTGTAGCTGCGGGTGAGGAGCCAGCCCTCCCGCTCGAAGCGCTCCACCATCGCCGCGGGCAGCGCCTCCAGCACGGCCGAGGCGTCCGAGACCCCCGTCACCCCGCCCGAGGCGGGAGCGGTCAGGCACGCGAACATCATCATCCCGGGGAACGTCAGCGCGTAGCTCAGTTCATGGTGCATGCACATCGGCTGGTTCGGCGGCCACGCGGTGGACGAGTACACCCCGTCCCGATACGCCTCACGAACGGCGAAGGCCTCGGTGTCCCGCATGAGAGCACCGCCCGCGAGTTCCCGAAGAGCCGCGGCGGCCTGGTCCGCGCCGCGCAGCCCCAGGCCTCGGATGAGGATCGCCCCGTGCGTGGCGACGAGGGAGCGCAGTGCGGTGGTGTGCGCGGCGATCCAGCTCGATGTGTCGTCAGGGGGGTCGATGGGGAGGATCGGCGTCCTGCCGGGCTGAACGGTCGCCTCGGGCAGGGTCGCGGGGGCGGGGGACGTCATGATGGGGTCCTTTCCTTGCTGCGGTGTTCCGTGCCGGGCCCGCAGGCTCTGCGTTCAGGGGGCAGGGGCGGGTTGGCTTTCGGTGTCGGCCTTGGCGTCGCCGTCGGTGTCGCCGTCAGTGTCGGCGGCGGTGTCGGCGTTGGTAGCCCGGGTCCCGGATCCCGGCACCGGAACACCCGCCACCCACCGCGGCACCGCAGTGAACCCACCCGACGCCGGCACCCCACCCCAGAAATCCCGGCCCGGCTCCGCTTGCATGTCCATCGTGTCTTTCCTCGGTCGTCCAGGTCGTGTGTGAGGCGGCGTGGCATTGCCGGTCGGCCGCCGACGGGCGTACCCGGTGCCACGGTGTGGTGCGGGCGTCGGGGTACGGCTGTGTGCCGGGAACCCTGTGGTCCCCTTCCCTGACCGCGCTGCCGCGCCACCGTGCGTTAGGGGGAACTTCGGCGGCGGTCGGCAGCGCCGACCGGCACACGATCACGCTGTGTCACACTCGTCGGGGCTCCGCCGGACCGCTCCGGCCGTGCACCGGACACGCGCCCGCCGCGGGGCCAGGGCAGGCCGAGGCCGCTACCCCGTACCGGTAACGGAACCACGAGCGTATGAGCCGCCTACCTGCGATCTGCGCGGTCGCGCCGATGTTCTCCCTTGGAGTCGGCCGTTCCAGGAGCGCCCTTGTCCGGAGCCTCGCGGCAGCGGTTCGGGAATGCTCCTGCCCGCCGGTGCCGAGCACTCCCCGGTAGGCCGGACGGGTCCCGCCCCGCCCTGCCTCACCCTGTCCTGTCCTGTGCTGCCCCGCCCTGCCCTGCCCCTGGGATTCGCCGCCCGACGCGAAGGTGCACACCGGATAGCGGATCTCCGCCGACCGCTCGAATACTCCCGGCATCGAAACCGATCATGCTGTTGAGCTGCACAGGGGAGGAATCACATGGCCGTGCGCGTTCTTCGGTCGACGGCACCGCCCCGTGCGCCTCGCTGCCGTGGACAGCGTCGGCTCGGTCACCGTCGGCGGCACCCCGAGCCGACGGATGGTCCCGGGAGCGGGCACCGGCGTCCGTCCGCCGCTGCTGCTGGACGGCGCGTATGCGGACGCGGTCGTCCACGTCGCCGGGGGCGACACCATCCGGGTGCCTTCGGCCGGCCCGGCGCGCGTTCCGCTTCGGCGGTCCCACCGGCACCGTCGTCGGAGGTGCGACGGAGTGGCCCGCCGCAGACGGGGACGACGACCTGACGTCGGTGGCCATCGCCCGGGACCCGGGCGAGCGGTACCCGGATCCGATCTGCCGGAACAACCGGTTCCACGGCCCCTGCGGCCGGCACGTACCCGCCCGCCGGACCGCTGCCGCCCCCTCCCCCGCGGCCTGACACCCGCACGGTCTCCCGGGCCGACCCGGCCCGCCCGGCGTCGCTGACGCCGCACCGTCCGTTCTCCCGGGACCCGCACCGTCCGTTCTCCCGGGACCCGCGCCACTCGACCTCCCGTGTCCGCGCCACCGGCGCGGTCGACGGCCGTACCGGCCGAGGCGGCGGCCCGGCGTCCGCGGTGCGGTACACCGCCGGGCTGCCGATCCCTCCGTCTACGGCGCCATCTCGTACGCCCCGGACAGCGCCTCGACCCGCTCCCAGACACGTGCCGAGCGGGCCTCGTCGACGACGGGCCGGCGAACGGCGCCCAGCGCCCAGTTCTGCTGCCGCTCGGTGGCCGAGTCCTTGCCGTGCAGTTCGACGGCGTACCCGGAGAAGTCGCGGACCAGGACGGCGAAGAGTTCGTCCAGCACGTCCTGGTCCAGGCCGGTCAGCCGGGCCTGCTCGAGGATCAGCTGGCCGTGCACCACCAGGGCGAACAACTGGCCGACGGCGAGCAGCAGGTCCAGGTCGCGGCTCTGCTCCTCGTCGGGGGCGGCCGTGCCGACGAAGACGCACAGGGCGTCGGCCTGCTCGCGGAAGCGGGCGACGTTGGGCACGTCGGCGTAGGCGTCGAAGGCGGCCCGCCAGTCGTGGAAGCGGATGGAGCCGAGCCCCCGGGCAGGTCCCTGCCGGAACAGGAACCCGTCGTCGGCGGCGTCGAGCCGGGCGGGCACCTCGGGGTAGGCCACCGGGTCCAGCAGGTGGTTGCGCATGAACTTCAGGATCAGTGCGAGGTTGACGTGGACCGTGCCCTCGAGCTTGGGCAGGCCCCGGATCTCGACCGCGGCCTGCGCGAAGTAGTTGTCCTTCTCGAAGCCCTTGGCGGCGATGACGTCCCACATCAGGTCGATGACCTTCTCGCCCTCCGTGGTGACCTTCATCTTGGTCATCGGATTGAAGAGCAGGTAGCGGCGGTCGTCCGGGCCTGCGGAGCGGAAGTAGTCCACAGCGCGGTCGCTGAACAGCTTCATGCCGGCGAGGCGTACGTACGCGTCGGTCAGTTCGCGCCGCACATGGGGGAACGCGGTGACGGGGCGGCCGTACAGGACGCGGTTGTGCGCGTGGCCGACGGCCTCGTACATCGCGTGCTCGCAGATGCCGATCGACGCGGTGCAGAGGTTGAACTTGCCGACGTTGACGGTGTTGAGGGCGGCGTCGAAGGCGGCACGGCCGGTGTGGAGGACGTCGTCGGGTGCCACCGGGTAGTCCTCGAGCCTGAACTCGCTGACGTACTTGGAGGAGTCGACGACGTTCTGCACCAGGTGGTACGCGGGGTGCCGGCTGTCGGCGGCGAAGAAGACGTAGCCGTCCGGGCCCTCCACGTCGGTGCGGCGGCCGAAGACGGAGACGAGCCCGGCGGCGTTGCCGTTGCCGATGTAGTACTTGGACCCGGTGGCCCGGAAACCGCCGTCGCCGTCGGGTTCCAGCAGCATGTCGGTGGAGTAGATGTCGGCGCCGTGACTCTTCTCGGAGAGCCCGAAGGCGAACACCTGCCCTTGGGCGAGGAGTTCGGCCGCGCGGGCCCGGGCTGCGGTGTTGCCGCTCTGCCACACCGGCCCGAGGCCCAGGATGGTGACCTGCCAGGCGTACCAGTAGTCGAGACCGTAGAACCCGAAGATCTCGTTGAGTGCGGCGATGCGCGCGGTGTCCCAGCGCTGGTCCGGCCGGGCGGCGTCGGCCGCCGGGGTCAGGAAGGTGGCGAACAGGCCCTCCTTGGCGGAGAACGCGAGGAAGTCGTCCAGCCAGACGCGCGAGCGGTAGTCCTCGATCAGCCTGCGCTTGCCGCGGGACTCGAACCAGTCGACCGTTGCGCGCAGCAGCCTGCGGGTCTCGGGGTCGAAGTGCGCGGGGTCGTAGGTGCGGGGGTTGAACAGGAGTTCGTCGGCCATCGGATACGCCTTCCTGAGGTCGGGGTCGGACGGGTGGGCCCGGGCGGTGCGGTTCGCCGCGGACGGTCAGGGGGTGTACCGCCGTTCGCCGCGGGGCGGGGTGCTCGGGGCGGTTCGCCACGAGCCGGGCCCGTCCCGCCAGGCGGGTACGGGTGAAGCGGTGCGGTTCCGGGTGACCGGGGTTCCCGGGGTTCCCGGGGTTCCCGGGCGGCGGAGCCGGCCGGGGCCGTCCGCACGGCCGCCCGGTTCAGGTCCCCGTAGGTGCCCGGTTCAGGTCCCCGCGGATGCCGCGCGCAGTCGGTGGAGGGTGGACAGGACGTCGTCGAGCCAGGCGATGGTCATCCGCTCGTAGGCGATCCCTCCGCGCAGCACGACGTGCTGGAGTTCCCGGCGGGTGTCAGGCGGCCGGGGCGCACCGGGTCCGGCGAAGTCCCGCTGCTCCCCCGCGAGGTAGTGCTCCAGCCGGGCACTGTGGGCCTTGCGGTGCCGCTCGACCTCGGAGATCAGCGCCGCCGGGTCGTCGAAGGCGGCACCGCGGATCTTCACGGCGAGTTCATGGCGGATGCTCTCCGGTTCGACCGGTTCGTGCAGCCAACGGGAGAGGGCGGCGCGACCGGGGACGGCGACCGAGTACTCCTTCTTGTCCGGCCGGCCCTGCTGGGCCACTTCGCGGACCTGTAGCAGGCCGTCGCCCTCCATGCGCTTGAGGACGCGGTAGATCTGCTGGTGGGTGGCGGTCCAGAAGTACCCGATGGACCGCTCGAACCGGCGCGCGAGCTCATAGCCGGAGCCTGGCTGCTCCAGCAGGGAGACGAGGATCGCGTGTTCGAGAGCCATGCCTCCGATCCTTGTGTGCAACTCGTTGCATAGGCAAGTGGAGGTGTGCGGATGAGACGCGCCTCACCCACGGGGACGGCGGCGCGCCGCCCCGATCCCGCCCTCGGCCCCGGGCGTCCGCCCGCCTCTCGGGTGGGGCCGGGGCCCGGCGAGGACGGCTCGAAGGATCATGCCGGACACCGCGGCCGGCGGCGGGAAACGGCACGGTCAGCGCGGAGCCGGCTCGGCGCGGAGCCGGCGTCCGCGCCGACGGTTCCGGTGCGTCCCCTCCGGAGCGCGGGTACGGCCCTTGCGGGGCGCGGGTACGGCCCGTACGGAGGGCCCCGGAGAGCGCTTCGGCGACTCCCCGGGGCCCTCGTCCAGCGGCCGGACCACTCCGTTCCGCTCCGTTGCGTTCCGTTCCGTTCCGTTCTGCTCCGTTCTGCTCCGTTGCGCTTCGCTAGAAGGTGAGGTTCCAGGCGTCGATACGGCCGGTGTCCCGGGTGGCCGAGTCCCGTACCCGCAGCTTCCAGGTGCCGGCGGCCACCTTCGATGAGGCGTTCACCGTGTACGTCTTCACGACGTCGTCGGCACTGTCGCCGTCCGGGAAGTCCTCCAGCAGGTACACCGTGCCGTCCGGAGCGACGAGGGACAGCACCAGGTCACCGCGGTAGGTGTGCTTGATGTCCACACCGACGACGAGCGCGGCGGGGGCGTTGCCGGTGAGTCCGGTGACCGTGATGGGCGACTCGGCGGTGGCGTTGTCGTTGACGGCCACGTCGGTGGTGTTCTCGAAGTAGCGGCCCGGGGGCGGAGTGCCGCCGACCGCCTTCAGCGCGTCGACCTGCCCCTCGCCGAAGAAGGCGTTGTCGGCGGTCGTACCCGTGCAGCGGCCGTCGGACGGGCAGGCGGTGTCGTTGGCCTGCGCCGCGAGGCGGGAACGCAGTTCGGCCGGGGTCGCGGCCGGGTCGGTGCTCGCCATCAGGGCCGCGACGCCCGCCACGTGCGGGGAGGCCATCGACGTGCCGTTCTTGTTCCCGTACTTGCCGCCCGGGAGCGTCGAGTACACCCCGTACGCGCCGTCACCGCCCGGCGCGGCGACGTCGATGATGCCACGGCCGTAGTTGGAGTACGACGCCTTGACGTTGCCGTTCCCCGTCGCGGCGACCGTGACGACGCCCGGCAGCTCCGTCGGGATGTCGATGCAGGCGTTGGTGATGGTGCGGGTCACCGGCGTCGAGTCGTTGGGGCTGGACCTGTCGGTCCGCTTGTTCGCCAGGTCGTAGTTGGAGTTGCCGGCGGCGGCGACCTGGAGCGAGCCCTTGCCCTCCGCGTACTGCTGGGCGCGCCTCACGCCCTCGATGATCGCGGCCTGGTCGGCGTCGTCCGGGCAGTTGAACATCCACGGATCGGTGTAGTAGCTGTTGTTGGTGACCCTGAAGCCGTGGTCGCCGGCCCACATGAAGCCGCAGACGGTGTTCTCGGCGAAGAACATGCTGGTGTCGGGTTCGGCGATGCGGACGGAGGAGATCCGCACTCCGGGGGCCACTCCGACGACGCCCTTGCCGTTCCTGGCCGCGGCGATGGTGCCCGCGACATGCGTGCCGTGGTCGCCGATGTCGCGCCAGGCGCCGGCGCGGGTGTCGGGTCGGCCGTAGGCGCAGGAAACGGAGTCCGCCGCGTTGAAGTTGGGCGCGATGTCCTGGTGCCGGTCGTCGACGCCGGTGTCGAGGACACCGACCTTGACCGAGGCGGAACCGGTGCTGACAGCCCACGCCTTGTCCGCCTTGATCTGGGTCATGTCCCAGCGGTTGGACTCGGTGAGGCTGGTCGGCGACTGGGACGGCGCCGCGGGCAGCGCGGGGTCGTACGCGTCCGCGGGGACGTCCGATGTGCGGGTCGCACCGACCTGCTGCACGCCCGGGACGCCGCGCATGGTGCCGGCGAAGGACGGGGACGTGGCGTGGGCCACGATCACGCCGATGGCGTCGTAGTACGCGAAGGCCGTCCCGCCGTTGGCCGTGACGGCACCGCGTACGGCGGATGTGTCACCGGGCGCGGTGATCACCAGGTAGGCGCGGGTCCCGGCGGCCCAGACGGCCTGCGGGGCGGCGGGCGCCGCCGACACGGCAGTTGCGCTCGCCGCCTGGGGCGCGGCCTGTGCGGCGCTCACGGGGAGCGCGGCCAGCAGAACCGCACCGACGGCGGCGCACGCGGCCGGCGGACGTCTCAGACGACTGGATATGAGGGGGGTAGGCAATGCATCCTCCGGAAGCCCGGCCGCACCGAGGCGCGCACCGGGCGTGCGATGAAAGGAACGGACGCAAGATCTCAGACCGCGGCGCCGTGGGGGAAGGTGTTCCTCGCGCCCAACTACCCCTGGCAGACAAGTGGTTGGCGAGTATTCCGCCTGTTTTGGATGCCACTCGGACGGCTTGTCTCATCGGCAGGCGGCCGTGCACCGGCGGCATGGGGACAGGGCTGCGGCGACCGATGCGGCCGCGCACAACCGTCCGGGGCGGAGTGGCGGAGGCAGGCGCGACGGGGCAGAGGGGCGGAGGGGCGGAGGGGGGCGCGACGGGGACGAGTACCGCACTCATGTCTCGAGCGGGCCCGAGGGGATGGCTCTGCCCATGGCAGGTCGGGCCCCGTCTGTCGCCGAGGACCTGCCGATGCGGCCCCGTCCGGCCTCGGGTCCCCCACCGCCCCGACGGCTCCTCCGTGGCGCATCCGTCCAGCGGCCGGCCCGGTTCCCTCACCACCCACTCCAGCGGCCGGCCCGGTTCCCTCACCACCCACTCCAGCGGACGTACGTCGCGTTCGGCACGGGCGACGGGTCGCGCCCTCGAGGGAGCCGGTCATGAGCCTGGCGAGCGCCTCGGTGCGGCCGGGGTACGCCCATCCCGCCGAGCGCGCGGGCCACCGGACGCCTCCATCCCGCCCGGCCTCGGTCCCCGGGACCCGGGGCGGGCCGGAGACTGTGCCGTGACGCCGCGCCGGATGGGGGCGCCCGCCCCGGGCGGCCCCGGGTCCCGTCCGCTATCCCAACGAAGGCGCGGTGGGGACGGCTTCCGGGGCCGCGACCGGCACGGGTGCGACCCTCCGCAGGGGGTCCGAGGTCATGCAGTCCGCCCAGATCTGCGCCGGGAAGAGGCTGCCGCGCACCGTACCCTCACCACCCGTTCCGGCCATGGGGAGCAGCGGTTCGCCGGGCCGGGAACGGAACATCGTCACGGCCGTGGACGGGTTCCCGGCGTACCCGGCGAACCACGCTGCGCGCTGGGTGTCACTCCGGCCCGGGGCCGTCCCGGCGAAGGGCCGAGGGCCGCCACGGCGGGCGCCGCCGCGGTATTGAAGGCGGTGTCCTCGAGCACGGAGGTGACGCCGAGGGCCACCTCCGGGTTCATGACGCGCCACGACGCGGGCCGTTCGAGGCCGGAGACGGGTTCGTCCCCGCGGAGCACTCTGGTGACGGAGTACGGCTCATGCCGCACGCCGTCGCTCGCGAAGGTCGCGTACGAGCCCGCGACCCGGATGGCGCTGGGAGGGCGCGAAGAGCAGGGACTCGGGGGCACGGAGGCGACGGAGGGCGCAGAGGCAGCCGGAGGGCGCAGAGGCAGCCGGAGGGCGCAGAGACCGCGGAGATCACGGAGATCGCGGAGATCGCGGAGATCACGTCGGCCGCCGGAACCACGGGCACAGACCGCGGAGGCATCGCGGGCCGGCTGGGCCCGTGGAGAACGAGGAGGCGGCAGGGGTCGCCGACGTCGCAGGGGGCGAGGGGGCGGGGAAGGCGGCGGCGTACCGGACGCCAGCCAGACCATGACATGCCCGGAAAAGCGGCAATGCCACCGATACCCCTACAGACGTGCACAAACCCGGCGTACGCTGGTCGGAACGCCGCAGTGCAGTACCCATGGACGACGGAGACGGCGCATGACCGACCCACGCGGCTTCCTCAGCATTCCCCGGCGGCCCGTACCGCCACGCCCGGTCGAGGAGCGCCTGGGCGACTGGCGGGAGGTCTACGCGGGGCAGGCGCTGCTCCCGCTCGTCTCCGAGCAGGCCAAACGCTGTATGGACTGCGGTATCCCCTTCTGCCACAACGGCTGCCCACTGGGCAATCTCATCCCTGAGTGGAACGCGTACGCCTCCCGCGGCGACTGGCGCGCCGCGGCGGAACGGCTGCACGCGACCAACAACTTCCCGGAGTTCACCGGAAGGCTCTGTCCGGCGCCCTGCGAGGACGCATGCGTCCTGGCGATCAACGCGGATCCTGTGACGATCAAGAACGTCGAGCAGACCATCGCCGACGAGGCGTGGGAGCGGGGGTACACGCCGCCGCAGCCGCCGCAGCGTCTGAGCGGCAAGACCGTCGCCGTCATCGGGTCCGGTCCGGCGGGACTGGCTGCGGCGCAGCAGCTGACCCGCACGGGCCACACCGTGGTGGTCTACGAGCGCGATGACCGGCCGGGCGGGCTCCTCCGGTACGGCATACCCGAGTTCAAGATGGAGAAGCACCATGTCGACCGCCGCATCGAGCAGATGCGGGAGGAGGGCACCAAGTTCCGGACCGGTGTGGACGTCGGCGGCGAGCTGGACGCCGCCGAACTCCGGCGCCGCCATGACGCGCTGATCGTGGCCGTGGGCGCGACGGAACGGCGCGAGCTGCCGGTGCCGGGCCGCCGGCTGGACGGAATCCATCAGGCGATGGACTATCTGACCTACGCGAACCGGGTCCGGGAGGGCGACTACGCCGCTCCACCGGTGAGCGCCGAGGGCAGGCACACCGTGATCGTCGGGGGTGGCGACACCGCTTCCGACTGCCTCGGCACCGTCCTGCGCCAGGGCGCTCTCTCCGCGGTGCAGCTGGACATCAATCCGGAGCCCGGGGAGTCGAGGCCGGATGCGCAGCCCTGGCCCGTGACCCATCCGAAGGTGTACCGGATCTCCCATGCCCATGCGGAAGCACGGGGCCGCGAGGGAATCGATCCCAGGCTGTTCTCGTCGGCGACCCTGCACTTCGAAGGCGACGCCGAGGGGCGGGTACGGGCGCTGTGCCTGACGGAAGTGGAACCGGCGGCGAGGAGCCCACTGCCGGGTACGGAGCGGGCGCTTCCGGCGGACCTCGTGCTGATCGCCCTCGGCTTCTCCGGCCCCGAGCAGGGATCGGGGCTGATGGAGCAGCTGGGGCTGACCGTCGACGAACGGGGGAACTTCGCCCGGGACGGCGCCTTCGCCGCGCTGCCGTCCCGGCCGTGCGGCCGGGACGCCTCGGCTGGCCGGGACGCCTCCGCCGGACGGGCCGCCTCCGCTGGACGGGGCTCCCCGGCGGACGGGGAGTCCGGCCCGGCGCGCCCGCCGGAGCGCACGACCGGGCAGGCGCCGCCGGACGGCGTGTTCATCGCGGGCGACGCGGGGCGCGGGCAGTCCCTGGTGGTCTGGGCCATCGCGGAGGGACGGGCGGCCGCCGCGGCGGCGGATCGCTATCTCTCCGGATCCACCGTGCTGCCGTCGCCGATCGCTCCGCGCGATCGGCCCCTGGTCGCCTGAGAACCCGGGATCCGGGGATCCCGGGATCCGGGGATCCCGGGATCCGGGGATCGGGGGATCCGGGGGATTTCGGGGCCCGCCGCGACGCGGGGCGGGATGCAGGCGCGGCACAGCGCCCGAGGACCGTTTGTTTCGCGCTGGAGGCGCCCTGACTCCGGCGGTGCGGCCGGCAACCGCCCGACAGCGGGTTCCGCCCGCGCCCCGCCGAGGTCCATGACCCTCACGACGCACGGCCGGGCGCGTGCCGCCCGGGAGGCGGCCTGTCGGGCGGCACGCGCGACGGGCCTCTCGGGCGACGGACGACGGACGACGGACGACCGGACCCTCTCACGCCCGCTTAGGGAACCCATAAGTCAGGCTTATGAGGTCATAAATTAGGGCCCCCTTACCTGACCAGGTCATCCGGGTGAGAGAGTGTTCGCCAGACCGCCATCACCGTTCGAAGGGAATCCGTCATGCCTCGCCCCCTGCGGGTAGCTGTCGTAGGAGCCGGACCCGCGGGGATCTACGCCGCCGACGCCCTGCTCAAGTCCGGGGCCGCCGCCGACCCGGGCGTGTCCATCGACCTCTTCGAGCGGCTGCCGGCCCCCTTCGGACTGATCCGGTACGGCGTGGCCCCCGACCACCCTCGGATCAAGGGCATCATCACCGCCCTGCACCAAGTGCTCGACAAACCGCAGATCCGCGTGTTCGGCAACGTCGACTACCCCAGTGACATCGGCCTCGACGATCTGCGCGCCTTCTACGACGCGGTCGTCTTCTCCACGGGCGCCGACGCCGACCGGGCACTCGGCATACCAGGCATCGACCTCGACGGCTCGTACGGTGCCGCGGACTTCGTGTCCTGGTACGACGGCCACCCGGACGTCGCCCGCACCTGGCCGCTGGGGGCGGAGAAGGTAGCGGTACTCGGCGTCGGCAACGTGGCACTCGACGTGGCGCGCATTCTCGCCAAGACCGCCGACGAGCTGCTGCCGACGGAGATCCCGCCGAACGTGTACGAGGGCCTGGCCGCGAACAAGGCCCGCGAGGTGCATGTGTTCGGGCGCCGCGGCCCCGCGCAGGCGAAGTTCAGCCCGATGGAACTGCGCGAGCTGGACCACTCCCCCAGCATCGAGGTCATCGTCAATCCCGAGGACATCGACTACGACGGGGGGTCCATCGCCACGCGCCGCGCCAGCAAGCAGGCGGACATGGTCGCCAAGACGCTGGAGAACTGGGCGATCCGCGATGCGGGGAACCGGCCGCACAAGCTGTTCCTCCACTTCTTCGAGTCCCCCGTCGAGGTGGTGGGCGAGGACGGCCGGGTGACGGGGCTGCGTACCGAGCGGACGGCCCTCGACGGCAGCGGGAACGTCACCGGGACGGGCGAGTTCCGCGACTGGGACGTGCAGGCGGTGTACCGCGCGGTCGGCTACCTCTCCGAGGAGATCGCCAAACTGCCCTTCGACCTCGGCAGCGGCACGGTGCCGCACGAGGCGGGCCGTGTCGTCGAGGCCGGGCGGTGTATGCAGTCGACATACGTCACCGGCTGGATCAAGCGCGGCCCCGTCGGCCTCATCGGCCACACCAAGGGAGACGCCAACGAGACCGTCGCGAGCCTCCTCGACGACCACGCCAACGGCCGCCTGCACACACCGTCGGCGCCGGACCCCGAGGCGGTCGTCGCCTTCCTCGAGGAGCGGACCGTCCGCTACACCACGTGGGACGGCTGGTACCGGCTGGACGCGGCCGAGCGGGCGCTGGGCGAGCCCGAGGGCCGCGAGCGGGTGAAGATCGTCGACCGTGAGGGGATGCTCCGCGCGAGCGGCGCCTGACCTGCGGTGCGGGCCGGCGGTCGGGGCCGCCGGCCCGCACCGCCGTCCACTTCGATGGTCGCGTCGGGTTCGGGGCGGCCTCGGGCTCCACGCCGGTCCGCAGGACCAGGCGCCTCCACCCGCCCGAGCGGATCGTGATCGACGTCGGGCGCGCTTCCGCCAGATGCGCCACCCGGCCCGGGACAGACCGAGACGGCCCGGCACCGGCGCCCACCGAAGCGGCGCCCGTGGCCCCGTGCCTGGTGCCCGATGTCTGGTGCCCGGTGCCTGGCGCCCGGTCACACCGCGCGGTCACGCTTCGCCCCCGGTGCCGGTCCCGGTACCGGCCCCTGCGTTGCGCCGGTGCCGGTGCCGGTACCGGCGTGGCGCCGCGTACGGGACCCACCCCTCAGCCCGGTTCGCCGATGACCGCTGCCACCGAGGGCTTCGAACAGGACATCACGGAGTCACGCCTCACGAGGACTCAGGAGTAACAGGGAACGACGTCATGGCTGGTCGGGCGCACTGCGGGCCATTGACATATGCCAGGTGCACCACCGTATCGAGTGTTGCCAAATCCCTTACACACCCCCGGTACCTGTGCAACAGTCATAACCGGTCTTTCGCTGAGACCTGGCCATGCCGCGCCTGCATCGGAGTACGACATGCCGTCCCATCTGTTCGCGGACCGTCCCGCCCCGCAGCCTCCACGGCGCGACTCGGTGGACGAGCTGATCTCGCAGACCCGGCGACTGCGCGGAGACGTCGACGCGGTCCGGCGGGACGCCGTGGTGGACGAGGACGACCCTCAGGGCCGCTGGCAGCGGGCCCTGTGCGACCTGGCGGTCCACCAGCTCGACGACCTCGGCGCGCACCTGGGCCAGCTCAGGGAGGGACTCCCTCCCCTGCCGGGGCCCGACGGCCCACCCGGCCGGGAGGACCAGGCCGGGTTCGAGGACCTGCCACCGCGACCGGATTCACTGCTCAGCCGTGTCGGCAGCGCCGAGTGGAACCTGCTGACGGACGAGGTCAGCTGGTCCGAGGAACTGCACCGGATCTTCGGACGCCCCGCCGCCGGCGACCCGATGACCCTGGACGAGCTGCCCTCCATGGTGTTCGCAGAGGACCAGGCGTTACTCACCGAGATGGTGACGGACTGCCTGGTAGACGGAAAACCGATCGACGGCGAGTTCCGCATCGTCCGCGCCGACGGGCGCGTCCGCACACTCCACATGACGGGCGAACCGGTCCTCGACGCCGACGGCTGCACCGCCTCGATGTGGGCGGTCCTCCGCGACGTCAGCGAACTGCGCAGATCCCAGCGCGCGGTACGCGAATCCCAGGACACGCTCACCCGACGACAGCACATCGACCGCACCGAGCGCCGTGTGGCGACACAGATGCACGAAGCGGTCCTCCCGCCCTGGCGCGGCGAGCGCAGCATCCCCGCGAACGGTCCGGCGGCACTGGACCTCGCAGGCCACCACCTCCCGTCTCCACGCGGGGCGCTCAACGGCAGCCAGTGGTTCGACGCCCAGGAAATCCCCGGAGGACTGGCGCTGCTGAGCGTGGGCGATCTGACCGGTCAGGGGGTCACCGCGACATCCGCCATGGCGATGCTGATGGGAGCCCAGCGGGCGCTCGCCGTGGCCGGCATCCGGCCCGGCCCGCTGATGGGCCACCTCAACGCGCTGCTGGACTCCGCTGCGCAGCCCGCACTCGGCAGCACCGTGTGCTGCCACTACGACCCGTCGACCCGGATCCTCTCGTGGGCGCAGGCGGGGCACCCTGCCCCGCTGCTGTACCGCGGCGGGGTGGGGCGTGCCCTGCCCCGACCGGGCGGCGTCCTGCTCGGCGCGACGGCCGGAGGTGTGTACGAGCAGGGCGAGACTGCCCTGCTGCCCGGCGATGTGCTGGTTCTCCACACGGACGGACTGACGAGAGGGACGGGAGCCCCCCATGACAGCACCGGACACGACCGGCTGCTCGCCCTCGCCCCCCGACTCACCGTCGCCCGGAGCGCGCAGGACTGCGTGCGCCTGATCGTCGAGGAGTTCGACGTGGGCGACCGTCAGCACGACGCCTCGGTGATGGTGGCCAGGATCGCCTGACAGACGATCGCCTGACAGACAAGAGGCACGGAGCGGCTGCGCGGCGGGCGGGTTCGCCGTCGGCGTGCTGACGTTGCGGGTGTCCTCGTCGCTTCGCTTGCTGCGGTTCCTTCGGCTTCTCCGGTTCCCTCGGTGGCATCGTCCCTCCAGCGCGGCCCGCGTCGGCCGGCCATACCGGAATCATGAAAACGCTCACGGAGTGACACTTTTCAATATCTGTCAGCTGCTATCCGTCAGCTGTCAACTGGTGGCTGTCAGCTGTCGATCGCCAGCCGGCAGCCCTCAGCCGGCAGCCCTCAGCCGGCATCAGACACCAGGCAGCAGGCAGCAACCGGGTTTCCCGGGCTCGGCTTCAGATCCTGACGCTCCGCTCGCTCCGGGACGGGCTGTTGGGCAGCGCGTGCTGGATTTCCTCCCGCAGGTCCTCGATCTTCGCATAGCCGGCGAACTGGCCCGTGAGGCGGTACATCTCCCGCAGCCGGTCCCAGGTACGGTGCGAGGAGGTCTCTCCCATCGACACCAGCGCCAGCCGGGCATACCTGTCCGCCTGTTCCGGGTCGTCGGCGATGAAGCACGCCGACGCCATGGAGATGTAGTCGAAGATCTTCGACCGCTGGCGACCGCCCTCCCTGAGTTCCAGCGCCTGCTTGGCATGGCGCTGGGCGATGCCGGCGGCGGCCGGATCGTGCTCTGCGAGGGTGCGGTAGGCGAGCGCCTGCATGCCGTGCATGTCCGCCTCGTCGAACATCTGCATCCAACTCGGCGGCGGCACATCGCCCTTGTCCGAGACGAACAGCTCCTCCGCCTCGCCCAGGGTCCGTCGCATGGCCTGAGCCCGTCCCATGGAGGCCTGCGCCCAGGCCTCGATGGTGTGCAGCATCGCTCGCGTGCGGGGCAGTGTCGACTCGCCGGAGCCGGACCTGGCGAGCTTCATCAGATCGAGGGCGTCGTCAGGCCGGCCCAGATGCACCATCTGGCGGGCGGCCCTGGAGAGGGCCTCCCCGGCGCGGGGCCGGTCGCCGCCCTCGCGTGCCGCGTGGGCGGCGATCACGAAGTACTTCTGGGCGGTGGGTTCGAGGCCGACGTCGTGGGACATCCAGCCGGCGAGTACGGCGAGGTTGGCGGCGACACCCCACAGGCGGCGCTGGAGGTGGTCGGGGTGCCGGTAGGCGAGCATGCCGCCCACCTCGTTGAGCTGGCCCACCACGGCCTTGCGCTGGAGCCCGCCACCGCGGGAGGCGTCCCAGGCGCGGAACACCTCGACGGAGCGCTCGAGGGCGTCGATCTCCTGCGACCCGATGGGCGCGGCCTCGTAGCGGTCGAACCCGGCGGGGTCGGCGTGCAGGGGGTCGTGGACACGGGGGGCGTGGGTGGCGAGAGCGGGGTCGGTGTGCAGCCAGTCGTACATGGCGCTGCTGAGTGCGGAGCCTGCGGCGAGCGCGGCGCCCGCGCCCACCAAGCCGCGTCGGTTGAGCATGAGGTCCATTCCCGTGAATTCGGTGAGGACCGCCGCCGTACGTTCGGGTGCCCAGGGCAGTCCGTCGGGGTGGCCGACGCCGCCGGCCTCCCTCCGCTTGCGCGTGCGCCCGTGCCGTACGAACCCGAGGTCCTCGATGGTCACGACACGGCCGAGTCGCTCGGTGAACAGAGCCGCCAGCACCTTCGGCACGGGATCGCGCGGGGACTCCCCCATGTCGATCCAACGCCGCACCCGCGAGGTGTCGGTCGCCAGCTGCGCATGGCCCATGGCCGCCGCCTGCCGGTTCACGAGCCGCGCGAGTTCGCCCTTGGACCAGCCGGCGAGGCCGAACAGGTCCGCGAGACGGGTGTTGGGTACTCCGGTCACGTCAAGCCCCCAGGTTCTCGGCTGAGTTGACAGTAACCCCCTGTCAGATGCGCCGCGACTATTCGCCAGGCTTCGCCAGGGTCCGCCAGATGGTGTGCCACCCGCGGGCGGGTGTCAGGTAGGAAAGCGCCACCCCGCCCCGGGAGCGAGACGCATTCCCCAGGGTGCCGAAGGCTTCCGGGGCAGGGCCGCGCACGCGAGTTGTCGGCACACGAAGGGATCTGTATCGCCCATGTACACAGCATCGTCCTCCGTGTCCGCCCCGCCCCGGCCGCGCACCCTCCAGGCGGGCGGCGGGCCGCTGCTCGAGCCCTCCGCGGCCGGCAGGGCCCGGCGGTGGCCGGGGGCGGTCGGCCAGCCGCTCAGCGGGAGAATCGACCTGTCCGGCCCGCAGGGCGCGCAGCTGCGCATGGCGATCGCCTCGGTGCACCGCATCTGCCCGGAGTTCAATCCGGTACAGGTGCTGCGCAGGAGCGGTCGCTCGGTGCTGCTCGTCGGCACGACGGGGCGGACCACCGCCGTCGCCAAGTGCTTACTCGACCAGTCGCCCGCGTGGGCGGAGCGGTTCCGGCACGAGATAGCGGCATACCGTGCGTTCGTCCGGCACCGGCCACCGGTGCGTGTGCCCCGGCTCATCGCCGCGGACCCGGAGAACTGCACGCTGGTCGTCGAGCGGATGCCCGGCCGCCCCGCCGCCCTCGCCCGGCACCCCTCCGAGGCACCGCCGCGCGCCGACGTCCGTGCCGCACTCGGGGCCGTCGCGCGGTTGAACTCCTGGCGGCCGCCTTCCGGGATGTTCGACGCGCCGCTGGACTACGTGTCGCGGTTCGCCCGCTACCACGAACTCGGTCTGTTCACCGACCGCGATCTGGGTGATCTGCAGAAGCTGCTGCACGGGCTCGCGCACCACGGTGGGCGGCAGGGCGGGCTGGGCCAGTTCTGCCACGGCGACGCGCTGCTGTCGAACATCCTCCTCGCGCCGACGGGCCCGGTACTCGTCGACTGGGAGCACGCGGGCTGGTATCTGCCGGGTTACGACCTGGCGACGCTGTGGACGGTGCTGGGCGACGCCCCGGTGGCGCGGCGGCAGGTCAGCCAGCTGGCCCAGCAGTCCGGCCCGGCGGCGCGCGACGCCTTCCTGGTGAACCTGATGCTGGTGCTGACCCGGGAGATCAGAACCTACGAGACGGCGGTGCAGCGGACGATGCGGGAGGCGCCGCCGGCCGGCACCGTCCCGCCGCCGCACACCGGACTCTCCTCCGGAGAGGAGCAGCGGCTGCTCCTGCGGCGGCTGCACGATGACTGCGCGCTGGCACGGCGGGCCGTGCGCGCGGCGGTCGGCACGCGCTGACCGCGACGAGGGGGAAGAGCGCTGTGCGTCCAGTGCCGACACACCGGACACACAGCGCTCTGTCGTCTGCCGGGCCGTACGCCCCGGATGTCCGGCGGCTTCCCTCAACGCTTCCCTGCGCGTCTTCTCCTACGCGTCTTCTCCTGCGTGCCCTCTCCCGCTTCTCCTGCGTGCCCTCTCCTGCGCTTCTTCCCCCTGGGCGGATCCACCCCGGGCTCGCACCCGGCTCCCGTGCCCCTCCGGGGCTGAGCGGGGAGCACCCGTCACCGCTCGGTCGACCGGCGGCCCACCGGACGGGGGCGGGCCGCGGCCGGCGGTGCGGGGTGTCCGGCACCGGGGAACCCGGGGCGGGCCGCGGCCGGTTCCGGCGGTATCGGAGGCCGGGTCCGGGGCCTGCCGGTTCGCCCCTGTAGGGTCGGGTTCGGCTGGACCGATTCGCACAGGGCGGCCCGCGTGGTCGAGCCCTGGCCCCGGACGGAGGCACAACCCGATGGCCCGATGCATCACCGCAGGAGTGGACGGATCGCCGGAGAGCCGGGCAGCGGCGTACTGGGCGGCCCGCGAGGCGGCGCTCCGCGGGCTTCCTCTTCGTCTGGTGCACGCATGGCTGTGGCAGCCGCTCGACGTTCCGATCGTGCAGGACCGGGAGGCGCAGGCCCGGGCCGCCGAGAGTCTGCTGCGTGAGGCGGAGTCGGAGATCAGCCGGCGTTTCCCGGATGTGCCGGTGTCCGCCGAGGTGGTTCCGGACACCGCGGTGGCGGCGCTCGTCGGGGAGGCCGAGCGCGCGACGATGCTGGTGCTGGGCTCGCGTGGGCACGGCGCCGTCGTCGGTTTCCTCGTCGGCTCCTACGGCCAGCAGGTGATCGCCTCCGCGTCCTGCCCCGTCGTCGCCGTTCGCGCACCCGCCGGGGAGGATCGGGCCGCGGACCCCGAGCCCGGCGGGGGCGACGAGATCGTGGTGGGGCAGCAGGGCGCGCCGGAGGACTGCGAGGCGGTCCTCGGCTTCGCCTTCGAGACCGCCGCCGCACACGGAGTGGGGGTGCGGGCGGTGCGAGCGTGGAGCCTGCCGACGCTCTACACCTACAGCCCGGCCGCGATGAGGCTCGCGGACGAGGCCGGCGGCCTTGAGCCGTTCGAGCGCAAGGCGCTGTCGGAGGCGCTGAAGCCCTGGCGGGACCGCTATCCCGGGGTGCCGGTGACGGAGCATGTCGAGATCGGCAGCGCCGGGCAGGTGCTGCTGTCCGCCACCGCCCGTGCGCGGCTGCTGGTGGTCGGCCGGCGGGCGCGCCGCTCCCCAGTCGGTTCGCGGATCGGATCCGTCGCCCATGCCGCGCTGCACCACGCGCCCTGCCCCGTGGCGGTCGTGCCGCCGGTCTGAGTCCGGTGGCCGGTCGGATCGGTCGGTGCGGTCGGATCGGTCGGTGCGGCAGCCCGGCAGCCCGGCGCGGTGCCGTGTCCGGAGTGGCCCGCGGTCGTGGGCGGGGCGGGCGGGACGGACTGCCGGCACCGGAGGCCGTGTCACGATGCTCCGCCGCCGGTGGTCGCCGGTTTCCTCCACCGGCCTCCGCCGACCGCCGGTCCGGGTCTTCGGCCCGGTCCGACGTGGACTTCCCTACCGCCGAGCCTCATTGACGGATCGTCCGGGAACGGCTACCCCTGTACGGATCCCCCGGGCACCGTCCGTCACTGGAGGCTGCGTTGCAGGCGTCCGTCCCCGTACGACCGAGACATGTTCGCAGGCGGGGGGCGGTGGTCGCGGCGCTGCTGCTGACCCTGGCCTCCGGCGCCCCGTCCGCCACCGCGGAGCAGTCAGCGCCGTCAGGCGGACTCCAGCGCGCCTTCGCGGACGCCGCCGCGGAGTACCGGGTGCCGCAGAATGTGCTGCTCGGCGTCTCCTACATCCAGTCGCGCTGGGACGGGCACGGCGGCGCCCCCAGTGTCACCGGCGGCTACGGGCCCATGCATCTGACGGACGCGGCGACGGCCCTGGCCGAGGCTCCGCACCATTCGCACGGCGCTGAGGATCCCCGCGGCGACACGGCGCGGGTGCCCCGGACGGGTGGCGCACACGCGCTCGGGGAGCGTGCCGTGTTTCCGGCCCGGTTGCGGACCCTCGAGCGCGCCGCGGACCTCACCGGTATCCCCGCCGAGCGCCTGCGCACCGACCCGTCGGCGAACGTCCGGGGAGGCGCGGCGCTGCTCGCGGACGCCCAGCGGGAGCTGGGCGGGGCGCCGGGCGGCGGTGCGGCGGACTGGTTCGGGGCGGTCGCCCGGTTCTCGGGCGCCGACGACACGGCGACCGCGACGGCATACGCCGACGACGTGTTCGACGTCATCCGCACCGGGCAGAGCCGGACCACCGACGGCGGCCAGCGGGTGTCGCTGCGGGCCGACGGGGGTCCGCCTCCCGACAGGTCTGCCGTGGCCCGGCTGGGTCTGCGCACCGCGGACCGGACGCTCACCGAGTGTCCGGTGACCGTGGCCTGCGAGTGGATCCCCGCCCCGTACGAGCAGTTCGGTGAGGGCGACTACGGCAACCACGACAAGGCGGACAGGCCCGTGTCGCAGTCGGTCGAGTACATCGTCATCCACGACACCGAGGCGACCTGGGACACCACCCTCCGGCTGGTCCAGGACCCGGAGTACGTGTCCTGGCACTACTCGCTGCGGTCCTCTGACGGGCATGTCGCCCAGCATCTGAGGCTCAAGGACGTCGGCTGGCACGCCGGCAACTGGTTCATCAACGCCAAGTCGATCGGGCTGGAGCACGAGGGCTTCCTGGTCAGCCCCGACGCCTGGTACACGGAGGCGATGTACCGCAGTTCCGCCCGGCTGGTGCGCCATCTCGCCGGGCGGTACGGAGTCCCGCTGGACCGGCAGCACATCATCGGCCACGACAACGTCCCGGGCACCCTGCCGTCGACCGTCCCGGGTATGCACACCGACCCGGGTCCGTACTGGGACTGGGCGCACTACTTCACGCTCCTGGGGCGGCCGTTCGCGGCCACCGCGGGGCCGGGCGCCGCAGCGGTGACGATCCGTCCCGACTACGACCGGCACCGGCCGGTGTACACGGGCTGTGCCGAGGCGGGCGGCGGCTGTGCGCCGCACGGTTCGGGTGCGGTCCGGCTGCACACCGCCCCGGACGCGTCGTCGCCGCTGGTGAAGGACGCCGGGCTGCGCCCGGACGGCGGCGACTCGACCACGGGCGTCAACGACACGGGTGCGCGGGCCTCCACGGGTCAGCGGTACGCCGTCGCGGAGCGCCGGGGGGACTGGACGGCCGTGTGGTACCTGGGCGGGAAGGCGTGGTTCCACAACCCGCGTACCCGGCCGGTCGCGGTGGGCGCGCATGCCGTGCTCGTCACCCCGCGGGCGGGGCTGGCGGAGGTTCCGGTGTACGGGCGCGCCTATCCGGAGGCGTCGGCGTACCCGCCGGGTGTGCCGGTGCAGGCGGTGACGCCGCTGCCGTACAAGCTGCTCGCGGGGCAGAGGTATGTGACCGCCGGCAGCATGCCGGGCGAGTACTACCGGGCGACGGGGTTCGACGCGTCGCAGCACACGGTGGTGCGCGGCGAAGAGCGGTACCACGTGATCCAGTTCGGTCATCGGGTGGCGTTCGTGAAAGCCGCCGACGTGCTGGTCACCAGGCGGTAGCGGGCGGGGTGGCGGTGCGCCCCCGGTTCACCCGGACGGGTGATCACCGGGGTCGCGTGGCCCGGAGCGGCGACGGGTAGGGCTGGCCCGTACGCGGACCGGTCCGCGCGGCTCGCGCGCGGACGCTCACCGAAAGGCCGGGCACGTATGGCACAGCCCTTCGAACTGCCGGACTTCTATGTGCCTCATCCGGCGCGCCTCAATCCCCATGTCGACGCGGCTCGGCGGCACACGCGGGAGTGGGCGCGCCGGATGGGGATGCTGGAGGGCTCGGGGGTCTGGGAGCCCGAGGATCTCGAGGCGCACGACTACGCCCTGCTGTGCGCCTACACCCATCCCGACTGTTCGGCGGAGACGCTCTCGCTGGTGACGGACTGGTACGTGTGGGTGTTCTTCTTCGACGACCACTTCCTGGAGGTCTTCAAGCGCCCGCGTGACATCGCGGGCGGCAGCGCCTATCTGGAACGGTTGCCCGCGTTCATGCCGCCGGACCCGGGACAGGGCGTGCCCGAACCGGCCAACCAGGTGGAGGCGGGCCTCGCCGACCTGTGGAGGCGGACGGCACCCGGTATGTCGGAGGCCTGGCGTGCCCGTTTCGCCGAGGCCACGGAGCATCTGCTCAACGAGTCGCTGTGGGAGCTGCGCAACATCGACCGGGGCCGGATCGCCAATCCGGTCGAGTACGTCGAGATGCGCCGCAAGGTCGGTGGGGCGCCCTGGTCGGCGGGGCTCGTCGAGTTCGCGGCGGGCGCGGAGGTCCCGGAGCGGGTCGCCGGTTCCCGGCCGATGCGGGTGCTGAGGGACGCGTTCTCCGACGGGGTGCATCTGCGCAACGACCTGTTCTCGTACGAGCGGGAGGTCGGTGACGAGGGCGAGAACAGCAACGGTGTGCTGGTGCTGGAGAAGTTCCTCGGCTGCTCCACGCAGGAGGCGGCGGACGCGGTCAACGACCTGCTGACGTCGCGGTTGCAGCAGTTCGAGAACACCGCGCTCACGGAGGTCCCGGCGCTGTGTGCCGAGCGCGGGCTGGATCCGGCGGAGTGCGCGGCGGTCGCCGCGTATGCCAAGGGCCTGCAGGACTGGCAGTCCGGTGGCCATGAGTGGCATCTGCGTTCCAGCCGCTATATGAACGAGGGGGCGGTGGCGGGGCCGTCGATGTTCGAGGGAGTGCTCGGGACGTCGGCCCTGGATGTGAGGACGCTGTTCGGCAGGCCGGCCGCGGCCCGGCTGCGGGCGCTGACGCATGTCCCGCACCAGGCGACGGGGCCGTCGCTGCTGCCCGAGTTCGACTGCCCGTTCCCGCTGTCGCTCAGCCCGCACCACGAGGAGGCGCGGAGCCGGTCGATCGCCTGGGCGAAGCGGATGGGGCTCCTCGGGGACGTCTGGGACGAGGCCATGCTCAACGGCTTCGACTTCGCGCTCTGTTCGGCGGGCATCGATCCGGACGCCACTGCCGAGGAACTGGAGCTGAGTGCGGAGTGGCTGACGTGGGGAACGTACGGGGACGACTACTACCCGCTGGTGTTCGGCCGCCGCCGCGATCTGGCGGGGGCGAAGGCGTGCACGGACCGGCTGGCGGCCTGTATGCCGCTCGACGACCCGGCGTCGGGCGCGGCGGTCGCGGTGAGTCCGATGGAGCGGTCGCTCGCCGACCTCTGGGCGCGGACGGCCGGGCCGATGGGCCCCGGGGCGCGGGCGGGGCTGCGGCGTGCGATGGATGTGATGCTGGAGAGCTGGCTGTGGGAGCTGCACAACCAGGCCCAGCACCGGGTTCCCGACCCGGTGGACTACCTGGAGATGCGGCGCTGCACCTTCGGTTCGGACCTCACCATGATGCTGAGCCGGCTGCGGCACGAGGGGGAGCTGCCGCCGGAGATCTACGGGACGGGGGTGATGCGGAGCCTGGAGAACTCCGCAGCGGACTACGCCTGCCTGCTGAACGACTTCTTCTCCTACCAGAAGGAGATCGAGGTCGAGGGGGAGGTGCACAACGCGCTGCTGGTGGTGCAGAACTTCTACGGTTGCGACTACCGGGCCGCGGTGGGGATCGTCGACGATCTGATGCGTTCGCGGATGAGCCAGTTCCTCCATGTCAAGGAGCATGAACTCCCGCTGCTGCACGAGCAGTTCTCCCTGGACTCGCGGGGCAGGGCGGCGTTGGGCGCCTATGTGCGGGAACTGGAGGACTGGCTCGCGGGCATCCTCAACTGGCACCGCAAGGCGCGCCGTTACGGAGTGGAGGACGTGCGGTCGGGCGCCGGGTCGGCGCTGCGTGTCGACGGGCCCCTGGCACTGGGGATGTCGGCGGCGGACCTCGCCGGTCTGCTCCGGTCCGGTGGGGGGACGGGCGCCGGTGAACCGTTCCCCGGCGTGGGCGCGGCGGCGGGCGCCGTGCGGCTCTGAGCCGCGCGCGCCGGCGTCGGGCGCACCTGGGCATCGGGCGCGTCCGGGTGTCCGGTGCGTCCGGCGTGTCCGATGCGTCCGGCGTGTCCGGGCCGGGGCCGCGACGCGGTGCCCCGGCCCGGACGGGGTGTGCGGTCCTCCGTGCCCCCGTCCGGGACGGGGCCCGTGCACGGGTGGGAGGGGCGACGACCGGGCGGGGTGAGGACCGGGCGGCACGAGGTTCGGCGGGACCCCCGGGCCGGACTCAGCCTCGCGGGGTCCGCGCCAGCAGTGGATGCGCGAGACCCACACCCGGCGGGCCGGACTCACCCGCGCGGGGTCCGCTCCGTGTGCGGTGCTCCGCGGCGGGCGGGTCGGTCAGCCCTGCTGGAAGAGTTCCGCGGGCAGGGGCTTCAGCAGCGCGTACAGGTCGTCGGTGATCGGCCGGTCCCAGCTCGCGATCGTGACGAGGACGTTGTCGCTGCGGTCGAACTGCACGCAGGAGATCCGGCCCTGGGAGAGTTTGACCCTGCGGACGATCAGCAGGTTGTCGCCCTGCATGACGGGCACGTCCTCGGCGCCGACGACCGTGACCTCCTCGTCGTCCTCCAGCGCCGCGAGCAGCTGGGCGACCTCGAAGGGGGCCTCTCCCTCGGCGACGTCGCGGGCGGGGGAGCCCTCCGGCAGATTGCCGATGATCATCGCGGGGCCCCGGCCGCCGAACAGGTCGTAGCGCAGGAAGACGCCCTGGCAGCTGCCGTCGGGCGCGGGAAGCAGCCCGGCTCCCAGATTGCCGGGCCAGTCCCCCGGGTCCATGGCCAGGACGTCGAAGTCCGGGCCCGCGGGAGTGGAGGCGCTGCGGCGGCGGAGGAAGGACATGCCGACATGGTACGTGCCCGGGAGCCGATGCCGCCGACCGGGCGCACGGCGGCGCGACACGCCGCAGCGCGGTGACCCCGCCCCGCGCGACACGCAGGAGCACGGTGGCCCCCCGGCCCGCGCGACACGCCGCAGCGGGTCGACCGGGCGGACGGGCCGTCGCCGTGGCCTCAGCCCGCGCGTTCGGCCGGCCCCTGGAGGAGGGCAACAGACTCGTCCGCGCGTTCGTACGGAACGAACAGATGGTCGTGGTGGTGGCCGGCGACGACGTTGCAGCCGATGCCCGCACCGGCCAGGGCGGTCGCGACCGCGGCGGTGAGCCCGACGGCGGCGAGTGCGGAGTGCACGCGCAGGGTGATCCAGCCGGCGACGTAGTCGTAGGCCAGCCCGGCTCCGTCGGCCTCCTCCCTGCGTACGACGAGAGTCAGGCCCTCGTCCTCGGTGACGGTGGCCACGGGGGTGAGGCCCGGCGGTACCGACGCGGGGACGGTGGTGAAGACATAGCGGCCGGGGTGGAGTTCGGGACGCATACCGCTCAGGAGACGGCCGAGATCGTGCTCTGGTGCCATGATTCGCAGCCTGCGGTTCTGTGCTTCCGGCGGCGGAGCGCCCCTCACCGGCGATATGGACCTGGGAACCAGGGAAGGATTCGCCACTGCGCCTTATCTTCGAAGGTCGGCATCCGGAGTGGCGGCCCATCCCGTATCGCACGCGGGCCGCCGCCGGAGGCGCGGATCAGGTGAGGTCGAACTCGCCGTGCCGGGCGTTCATGACGAAGGCCCGCCATTCCGCCGGGCTGAAGATCAGTGACGGGCCCTCGGGGCGGCCGCCGTTCCTCATGGCGATGAAGCCCTCGACGAAGGCGATCTGCACGTCTCCCGCTCCCTGGGACCCCGACTGCCAGTCCGCCTGGCTGAGGTCGAGGTCCGGCTTGTCCCAACCCGCAAGCGGCTGCTCTGTGGTGATGATGTCGGCCACGTCCCTGCTCCTCCCGGTTCTTCGTCCGGGGTCAGCGTAGCGATCGGGGCCGGTCGCGGACAGGCCGCCGCGGCGGGAGTCGCCGCCGGAAAAACAGGCCGCACCCACCGGCCGACCGCACCCCGCCGGGCCGCACCCGCCGGCCGACCGCGCCCCGCCGGGCCCCGCTCCTCGTCCACCCGCGGCGCGCCTCCCCCGGGCGCGCCGCTCAGGCCTCCGGCGGCTCGGCGCCGACGAGCCACATGGAGAAGAACTGCGAGCCGCCGCCGTAGGCGTGGCCGAGGGCCTTCCGGGCCCCCGCCACCTGGTGCGCGCCCGCCCGGCCCCGCACCTGGAGGGCCGCCTCGGCGAACCGGATCATCCCGGAGGCGCCGATGGGGTTGGTGGACAGCACCCCTCCGGACGGGTTCACCGGCAGTTCGCCGTCGAGCTCCGTCACACCGGACTCGGTGAGTTTCCAGCCCTCGCCCTCGGCCGCGAAGCCCAGGTTCTCCAGCCACATCGGCTCGTACCAGGAGAAGGGCACGTACATCTCGACGGCGTCGATCTCGCGCCGCGGGTCGGTGATGCCGGCCTGCCGGTAGACGTCCGCCGCGCAGTCCTTGCCGGCCTGCGGCGACACGAAGTCCTTGCCCGCGAACAGCGTCGGTTCACTGCGCATCGCGCCGCCGTGCACCCAGGCCGGAGGGTGCGGCGCGCGGGCGGCCCCGGCCCGGTCGGCGAGGACCATCGCACAGGCCCCGTCGGAGGACGGGCAGGTCTCCGAGTACCGGATCGGATCCCACAGCATCGGCGAGGACCGCACCTTCTCCAGGGTGACGTCGTGCTCGTGGAGATGTGCGTACGGGTTCCTCAGCGCGTTGCGGCGGTCCTTGTACGCGACCAGGCAGCCGACGGTGCCGGGCGCGCCGCTGCGGCGGATGTAAGCGCGCACATGCGGGGCGAAGAACCCGCCCGCGCCCGCGAGCAGCGGCTGCTGGAACGGGACGGGCAGCGACAGGCCCCACATCGCGTTCGATTCGGACTGCTTCTCGAAGGCGAGGGTCAGGACGGTCCGGTGGACCCGGGCCGCCACGAGACCGGCGGCGACCAGCGCCGTGGAGCCGCCGACCGATCCCGCAGTGTGGACCCGCATCAGCGGCTTGCCGACGGCTCCGAGGGCGTCGGCCAGATAGAGCTCCGGCATCATCACGCCCTCGAAGAAGTCGGGGGCCTTGCCGATGACGACGGCGTCGATGCCGGCCCAGCCGAGGCCGGCGTCGTCGAGGGCGCGGCGCGCGGCCTCGCGGACCAGCCCGGCTATGGACACGTCGCGGCGGGCGGCGACGTGCTTGGTCTGGCCGACGCCGACCACGGCCACCGGCTCCTTAGCGGGCATGCGGTTCTCCTTCGAGGACGGCGACCAGGTTCTGTTGCAGGCAGGGGCCGGAGGTGGCGTGGGCGAGGGCGCGGCCGGATGCGCCGCGGTGGACGGCCGCGGCGGCCTCGCCGACGCGGATGAGGCCCGCCGCCATGACGGGGTTGGCGGCGAGCGCGCCTCCCGAGGGATTGACGGCGACGGAGTCGCCGAGGCGCAGGGCCTTGCGCAGTACCACCTCCTGGGAGGTGAACGGGGCGTGCAGTTCGGCGGTGTCCACAGGCCGCTCGTGGACTCCGGCGCGTTCGGCGGCGAGGCGGGTCGAGGGCGAGTCGGTGAGATCGCGCACGCCGAGGGCGTGCGGTTCGACGCGGTGGTCCATACCCCGGATCCAGGCGGGGCGCGGGCACAGTTCCCGGGCCCGGTCGCCGGCGGCGAGGACCACCGCGGCGGCTCCGTCGCCGACGGGCGGGCAGTCGCCGGTGCGCAGCGGCCGGACGACGTACCCGCCCTGCGGGCGGGGCCCGCGGAGCTGCGCGTGCGGGTTGCCCTCGGCGGCGGTCCTGCTGCGCTCCGCGATCGCGGCCAGGGCCGGCTCGTCCGTCTCCCCCGAGTCGATGAGCGCCTGGGCCTGGAGGGCGGCGAGGGCGACGGAGTCGGGCCACAGCGGCGCGAGGTAGTACGGGTCCAGCTGCCGGGTCAGCACATCCCGGACCGAACCGGGCGAGGACTTGCCGTACGCGTAGACGAGGGCCGTGTCCGCCTCGCCGGTGAGGAGCTTGACCCAGGCCTCGTAGAGCGCCCAGGCACCGTCCATCTCCACGTGCGACTCCGGGATGGGCGGCCAGGCGCCCACCCCGTCGAGTGCCATCGTGAAGGAGAACGCCCGGCCCGCCAGGTAGTCGCAGGAGCCGGAGCAGGTGAAGCCGATGTCCCCGGTGCGCAGCCCGGTCCGCCCGAGGACGTCGTGGAGCACGGGCATGAGCATCTCGACCTCGGAGACCTCCTCGCTGCTGCGTACGTGGTCGGTCTGGGAGAAGGCGACGATCGCGACGTCTCGCATGGCTACAGCAGCTCCCGGTAGGTGTCGTAGTCCGCGTCGGGTTCACCGGTGGGCCGGTAGTGGTCGGGGTGCCGGTCGTCACCGGTCCACACCGGTTCGACGCGCAGGCCCATGCGCACCCGGTCGTACGGGATTCCGGCGATGCGGCCGTGGAGCGGCAGGTCGGCGCCGTCGAGGGCGATGTGCGCGTATACGTAGGGCACTTCGATGTCGAGGTTCTTCGCCTTGATGTTGACGATGCAGAACGTGGTGACCGTGCCGCGTGGACCGACCTCGACCTGTTCCGAGGTGGCGACGCCGCAGGTCGGGCACGCGCCGCGGGGCGGTACGTACACCTTGCGGCAGGAGGGGCAGCGCTCGCCGGTGGTCCGGCGCTCGGCGAGGGCGCTGATGAAGCGGGTCTGGGCGCGACCTGGCGTGTAGGTGTAGTCGAGCCGGGCCGGGACGACGACACCGGTCACGGGGTCGTCGAACTCGCCGCTGTGGGAGCGTGGTCCGGTCGCCGCGCGTCCCTCGGCACCCGGCGTCGCGGGCTCCGTGCTCCTCGTGCCGCTCCCTGTGCCGCTCCTCGTCGCCCTCCCCGTGCCGCTCCCCGTGCCGCTCCCCGTGCCGTTCCCCGGGCCGCGGTGCTCGGCGGGGTCGTCGTCGCGGTGCTCGGCGCCGCTCTCGGAGCCTCTTCCGGGGCTGCCTTCGCCGCCGCTCTCAGGACCGCTTTCGGCGCCGCTTTCGGGACCGTCGCGGTACGGCTCGAAGCAGGCGATGTCCGTGATGGATCCGCCGCGCTCCGCGGCCCACCGGACCCGGACGCGCATTCCGGTGCGCACGGCGTCGGGGCCGGAGGCGTCGAGGGCGTGGAGGAGGCCGGTGTCGGCGCCGTCGAGTCTCACCAGCACCCAGGCGAAGGGGGTGCGGAGCGGCTGGCCGCGGCGCGGATCCGGGTTCCAGGCCCAGGTGGTGACGGTGCCCGTGGTGCCCACCTCGACGAGGTCGCCGATCTCCTCGGAGGTTTCGGGGTCGTACTCGACGGGTGGTACGAGGACCCGGCCGCCGGTGGTCCTGACACCGAGCACGGTGCGTTCACGCAGGCCGGTGAGGAAGGCGGACTGCACGGGGCCCAGGGAGCGGGTGAAGGGGAACTCGACGACGAGCGGGGCGCGCGGCACCTCCGGTGACGAGGGCGCCCCGGACGCGGGGGTGGCGGACGCGGGGGTGGCGGACATGGGACTCCTTCTGCCGCTTGTGCTGCCGGATGTGCTGCCGCGTGCTCAGGCGCATGGTCCGCCGTGTGCCGTGTGCCGTGTGCCGTGTGCCGTGCCGGAGGTCGCGCCCGTTGCGCCCGTTGCGCCGGGAGGGCCGGTGCCGGTACCCGGGTGCCGTGCTGCCGCGCGCGGAGCAGCCGGGCGGCGTCGCCGGGTACGCCGGCCGGGCGGCCTCGCCGGGTGGTGCCCGCCGGGCGGGCCGGCGAGGTGCCGGTGCCGCGGGGCCGGGTGGCTCCGCCGGGGCGACCGGGCGGGCCGAGCGGTCAGGCCCGGCGGTACTCCGGGTCGCGCTTCTCGGCGAAGGCGCGGGCCCCCTCCTTGGCGTCGGCGGTGTCGAAGACCGGCCAGCCGCGGATCAGTTCGGCCGCCAGCCCCTCGGTCTCGGTCATCTCGGCCGTCTCGTACACGGACGCCTTCACCGCCTCCACGGCGAGCGGCCCGCAGGCGTTGACCCTCTCCGCGATGCCGAGCGCGCGCTCCAGAGCCGTGCCGTCGGGCACGACGCTGCCGACGAGGCCGATGCGCTCCGCCTCGGAGGCCGTGTAGGGGCGGCCGGTGAGCAGCATCTCGAGGGCGTGGGTACGCGGGATCTGGCGCGGGAGCCGCACGGTGGAGCCGCCGATCGGGAACAGGCCCCGGCGGACCTCGAACAGCCCGAACACGGCGCTCTCGCCGGCGACACGGATGTCCGTGCCCTGGAGGATCTCGGTGCCGCCGGCGACGCAGGGGCCCTCGACGGCTGCGAGGACCGGCTTGCGCGGGCGGTGGTGGCGGAGCAGGGCCTTCCAGTGGAGGTCCGGGTCGGCCCTGAGCCGGTCCCGGTACCCTTCGTCCTCCATTCCGTTCCCGGCGAGGGCCTTGAGGTCCATCCCGGCGCAGAACGAGCCGCCCGCGCCGGTGAGGACGACCGAGCGGACGCCGTCGTCCGCGTCGGCCTCCAGCCAGGCGTCGTACAGCCCCACCAGCATGGGCAGCGACAAGGCGTTCCGGGCCTCGGGTCTGTTCAGCGTGAGCACCAGAGTGGCGCCTTCGCGCCGCACGGTGAGGTGTTCCGTACCCGCCATTCCCGTCCTCCCGTCCTGAGACCTAGAACAGGTTGCAGGAGCCAGCGGAGCAGTTCAAGAGTTTTCTGACAGACAGTCAGATTTTCTGGGCGGTACCCCTTCCCAGTTGCGGACGGCGGCGCTCTAATGACCGCTCCGAGGCGGACACCGTGCGGCCGGGGTCAGGAGGAGCGGTGGAGTACAACCTTGCCGACCTTTTCGAGTCTGTCGTCGACGTGGTTCCCGACCGCGAGGCGCTCCGCTACGTCGACCATCCCGGCACGGGCGCGCGGCGGATGCTCAGCTACGCGCAGCTCGACGCGGCCGCGAACCGTGTCGCCCACCATCTCGCCGGCGCGGGGCTGAAGCCCGGGGAACACCTCGGGCTGCACCTCTACAACGGCGTCGAGTACCTGCAAACGCTGCTCGGCTGCCTCAAGGCGCGCATCGTCCCGGTCAATGTGAACTACCGCTATGTGGAGGACGAGCTGGTCTACCTCTTCCGCGACGCCGACCTCGCGGCCCTGGTCTTCGACGCCGAGTTCACCGGCCGGGTGGCGGCCGCGCTGCCGCGGACCGAGAAGCTGCGGCACCTCGTGCGCGTCGGTGAACCGGAGCGGGACGCACCGGCGCTGGACTGCACGGCGTTCAGGGCCGCCGAGGAATCCGGCTCGCCGGAGCGCGGCTTCGGCGAGCGGTCGGCGGACGACCGGTTCATCATCTACACCGGCGGTACGACCGGGATGCCCAAGGGGGTGCTGTGGCGCCAGGAGGACCTCTTCTTCGCCGGACTCGGCGGCGGCGCTCCCACCGGTGAGCCGGTGCGGCGGCCCGAGGAACTGGCGGAGCGGGTCGCGGCGGGCGGCGGCGGCCTCACCTTCTTCCCCACTCCCCCGCTGATGCACGGCACCTCGACACTCACCGCGTTCATCGGCTTCGGATTCGGCCAGCGGGTGGTGCTGCACCGCAAGTACGTGCCCGAGGAGGTACTGCGCACGATCGAGCGGGAGCGGGTCACGTCCGTGTCGCTGGTGGGAGACGCGATGCTGCGCCCGCTGGTCGACGCGCTGAACGGCCCGCTGAAGGGAACGGACCTGTCGTCGCTGTTCAGCGTGTCGTCGTCCGGTGCGGTCATGTCCGAGACCGTGCGGGAGCAGTTCAGGACGCTGGCTCCGCATGTGATGCTGCTGGACAACTTCGGCTCGTCGGAGTCCGGCTTCAACGGCACCGCCACGGAGGACTCCGGTCCGGGCAGGGGGATGCGGCTGCGGGTCAACCACCGCACACGGGTGGTCGACCCGGTCACACACGAGCCGGTCGAGCCCGGCCGGCCCGGCCGCATCGCCCAGCGCGGCCATGTGCCGCTCGGCTACTACAACGACCCGGCCAAGACCGGCGAGACCTTCTTCCGCAGGGGAGGCGAGCGCTGGGTGCTGCTCGGCGACATGGCCACGGTGGACGGGGAAGGGGTCGTCACGGTGCTCGGCCGGGGGTCCCAGTGCATCAACACCGGTGGGGAGAAGGTCTATCCGGAAGAGGTCGAGCAGGCGCTCAAGGCCCATCCGGACGTCTACGACGCGCTGGTCGCCGGGGTACCCGACGCGAGGTGGGGCAACCATGTGGCCGCGGTCGTGCAGTTGCGCCCGGGGGCGGCCGCGCTGGACCTGGAGTCCGTCCAGGCGCACTGCCGCGGCCGGCTGGCGGGGTACAAGATCCCTCGGCAGCTCGTCCTCGCACCGGTCATCCGGCGCTCGCCGAGCGGCAAGGCCGACTACCGCTGGGCACGAGAGGTCGCCTCGGCTGCCACCGGGACGGCCACCGCCACCGGGACCGGGACCGGGACCGGGACCCGCACCGGCAGCGGCAGCGGCAGCGGCAGCGGCAGCGGCAGCGGCAGCGGCAGCGAGGCGTAGTGAACCCGGCGGACACCGGGTGGCCGTCTCGGCCCCCGGCGGCACCGGGGCGAAGCAGACCGAGCGGGCACCGCGGAAGGTTCCCGCCTGGCGGCCGGACGACCCGGCGGCCGAGGGCGACCAACGCCCGCCCGGCGCCGGACGGCGGACGGCGGGACGGCGGGACGGCCGGACGGCCGGACGGCGGGACGGCGGGACGGCCGGACGGCCGGACGGCGGGACGGCCCGACGGCAGACGGCGGGACCGGAAGTCACCGGTCGGAGGCGGCAGTCGGCACGTCACCGGCCGGAGGCGAACCGCCCCCGGCCCGTCCCGGGAGACGCCCGCCCCGTCCCGTGGGCCCTGTGGCTCGATCCCGTTGAGCACGGCCGATCACTCGTACGTAATCCCCGGCAGGGAGCACCAAGCCACCTCCGGAGGACCCCCATGGCCGAAGCCGGCAGCAATGTCACCGAGCTCTTCCGCGCGTCCACGGCACACAGCCCGTCGTACGCCGCGCTGAGCCGGGCCACCGGCGACCACCAGCCGATCACCGACTTCTGTATCCCGTGCAACCCGTACTTCCCCCCACCGGAGATGTTCGACGAACTGGGAGACCGGCTGCGGGACATCCTCACCTACTACCCCAGCAGCGCGGACACCATCACCGCGGAGCTGTGCTCCGTGCTGGGTCTCAACCCGCAGACCGTGGCCATGGGCAACGGCTCCACCGAACTGATCACCTGGATCGACCATCTGCTGGTGCGCGAGTCGCTGGCCGTGCCGGTGCCGACCTTCGGCCGGTGGACGGACCAGCCGATGGAGACGGGCAAGCGGGTCGACATGTTCCCGCTGCCCGAGCCCAGCGGATTCGCGCTCGACCCGGCGTCGTTCGTCGACTTCATCCGCGCGCGCGGCTCCCGGACCGCCGTCATCTGCAATCCGAACAACCCTGACGGCGGTCTGCTGCCGCGGCACGGCGTCCTCGCTCTGCTCGACCAGCTCCAGGACCTGGACCTGGTGGTCGTGGACGAGTCGTTCCTGGAGTTCGCCGACGCCGAGACGGACTCCAGCGTCGTCGCCGACGCGGTGCTGCGGCCCAACACCGTGGTGCTGAGGAGCCTGGGCAAGAACTTCGGGCTTCACGGGGTGCGCTTCGGCTACCTCGTGGCCAACCCTGGCCTCGCGGGCCGGGTGCGGGCGGCGCTGCCGAAGTGGAACCTCAACTCCTTCGCCGAAACGGTGGTGTTCATGCTCAAGGAGTACCGGATGGAGTACGCGCACAGCCTGCGGCTGGTGCAGCGCGACCGCCAGGAGATGATCTGGCACCTGAGCCGGCTGCCCGGGCTCACCGTGTACCCGTCCCAGGGCAACTTCGTGTACGTACGGCTCCCGGAGGGCGCCGACGGCGCCCTGCTGAGGAACCGGATGCTGGAGGAGCACGGCGTACTGGTGCGGGAGTGCGGCAACAAGATAGGCAGCTCCAGCAGCTTCCTTCGCCTCGTGGTGCGGCCGAAGGCGGATGTGCAGCGGCTGGTGGCCGGGCTGGAACGGACCCTGTACGCGGCGGCCGCGGCACCCTCGGTACCCGCGGTACCGGGGACGCCCGCGATACCCGCCGCGCCCGGAGTACCGGGGATGCACGGCATGCACGCGATGCACGCGATGCACGGGACGCAGGGGGCATCCGGCACGGCACTGCCTCCCGGCCAGCACCTGGTACCCGCCGTTCAGTCTCCCGGCCCCATGCCCATGCCCGTGCACGTGCCCGCCCGCCCCGGACCGGCGCACACACCGGCGCACGCACTGCCCTACGCCTCCGGCACGGCCGCGGTGGACCGGCTGGTGCAGGGGGCCTGAGTCCGCCGCGGCCGCCGGTCGCCGTCGACCGCCCCGGCACAAATCCCGTTGCCGCTACGGTCCGCCGGTGCTGCACTGGCCGGATGGAACAGCATGGCGAGATCCTCGCGCGGTACGACCGGCAGATGCGGCGGGGCGCGGTGGCGGACGGGCCGGGCGCTCGAATCGAGCACGTTGCCGGGGTCGTCCGGCAGACCGCGGGGCACCAGGGCGGCTGGGACGGGGTCGTCTGGTCGGACCTGGACGCGGCGACGGCGGACGGGGCCGTCGCCGCGCAGGTGCGCCACTTCGCCTCCCTCGGCCGGGAGTTCGAGTGGAAGCTCTACGGGCACGACCGGCCGGGCGACCTGGCGGACCGGCTGCTCGCCGCCGGGTTCGAACCGGAGCCCACCGAGACGCTGATGGTGGCCTCGGTCGACGCACTGCGGGACCTGCGGGTGGAACTCCCCGCCGACGTGGAACTCCGCGAGGTGACGGACCCCGACGGGGTGGACCTCGCCGCACGCGCCTACGAGCGGGCGTTCGCCCGCGACGGCTCCTGGTTGCGGGACTACCTGCTGACGCAGCTGGCGCCGGCTCCGCGGACGGCGGTGGCCGTGGTGGCGACCGCGGGCGGGGAACCGGTGGGGTCCTCGCGGCTGGAGTCGGCACCCGGCCGGGACTTCGCGGGCCTCTGGGGCGGCGGCACGGCACCCCAGTGGCGCGGTCGCGGTCTGTACCGGGCCTCGGTGGCCCTCCGCGCGAGGCTCGCCGCGGAGCGGGGCCACCGTTTCCTCCAGGTGGACGCGCTGCCGTCGAGCCGGCCGATCCTGGAGCGGCTGGGGTTCACCGCGCTGACCACGACCACGCCGTTCCTGTACCGGCCGGGGCGGCCCGCCCGGGTTCGTTGACCGCCTCGCGGCGGCCACCGCGCGCCCGTCAGCCGGTGGTCAGCCCCGCCGCCACGTGCCCCGGGGCGGCCGCCCCGCGTGCCCGCCGGCCGGGTGACACCGGCCCGGGTGACGCCGGCCCGGGCGACACCGGCCCGGGCGACACCGGCCCAGGTGAGGCCGGCCCGGGGTTGCGGCGGTGACGGTGGGTCGTCCCGCGGCGCCCGCCGGCCGGCCTCTGCTCCTCGGGGGTGGGTGGTGTGCGGTTGGGCCCGCCCCCGTACGCGCCCGTCAGCCGGGTGCAGATCCCGCTCCGGGTACCTCGTACGCGGGACCGCCTGCCGCGCCCTTCAGCCGATGGTCAGCCCCGCCGCCGCCCCGGACAGGGCCTTGAGGACGGGGCTGAGCAGCGGATGGCTCTCCGACCCGCGCCGGACCGCCGCGAAGACGCGCCGGGTGGCGGCGGGGCCCGCGACCGGGAGGACGACCGTGTCCTTCAGCTCCATGCCGCGCAGCGCCGACCGGGGTACGAGGGCCACTCCGGCGCCCGCCCCGGCCAGGGCCACCACGGCCCGGAAGTCGTCGGAGGAATGCGTGAGACGGGGCTGGAAACCGGCGAGTTCGCAGGCCAGGAGCATGACGTCGTGGCAGGGGTTGCCGGGGTAGGGGCCGATCCAGTCGCTGTCGGCGAGGGCCGCCAGCTCCACCCCGCCGCCGTCCGCGAGGGGGTGGCCGCAGTGCAGCACCGCGTCGAAGGGTTCCGCGTACAGCGGGACCCGGGCGAGGCGGAGGTCGTCCTCGCGCGGGGCGCCCCGGTACTCCACGGCCAGGGCCAGATCGGCCTCCCCGTCGAGCACCATCGGCAGGCTCTCGTCGCCCTCCGCGTCACGGACGCGCACCCGGATACCGGGATGGTCGAGGGCGAGCCGTCCGAGCGCCGGGGCGAGCACCTCCGCGATCCCGGTGGCGAAGGAGGCCGCCGTGACCTCGCCCGCCGCGCCGCCCGCGTACGCGGCGAGTTCCGCCTCCGCCCGTTCCAGCTGGGAGAGGACCTCGTGGGCGTGGCCGAGCAGGATCTCACCGGCCGCGGTCGGCGTCACGCCCCGGCCGCTGCGGATGAGCAGGGTGTGGCCGGTCTCCTGCTCCAGCGCGGCGAGCTGCTGGGAGACGGCCGAGGGGGTCAGATACAGCGCCGCGGCCGCGGCGGTCACCGTACGGTGGTCCGCCACGGCGCGCAGAATGCGGAGCCTGCGAGGATCGATCACCCTGCCATTGTCGCCCGGGCGTCCGCGAACGCCGCCACGGCCCGCTCCACGTCCTCGGTGGAGTGCGCTGCGGAGAGCTGGACCCTGATGCGGGCCCGGCCCATGGGGACGACCGGGTAGGAGAAGCCGATCACGTAGACCCCGCGCTCCAGCAGCAGCTCCGCCATGCGGCCCGCCTCGGCGGCGTCGCCGATCATGACGGGGGCGATCGCGTGGTCGCCGGGGAGGATCTCGAAGCCCTCCTCGGCCATCCGGCGGCGGAAGAGCGCGGTGTTCGCGGCGAGCTTCCCGCGCAGGTCGCCCGCCGACTCCAGCAGGTCGAGGACCTTGAGCGAGGCGGCGGCGATCACCGGGGCGAGGGAGTTGGAGAAGAGGTAGGGGCGGGAGCGCTGGCGCAGCAGTTCGACGATCTCGGCACGGGCCGCGACATAGCCTCCGGAGGCGCCGCCGAGGGCCTTGCCGAGGGTTCCGGTGATGATGTCGACGCGGTCCATGACGCCGTGCAGTTCGGGGGTGCCGCGGCCGCCGGGACCGACGAAGCCGACGGCGTGCGAGTCGTCGACCATGACCATGGCGTCGTAGCGGTCGGCCAGGTCGCAGATCTCGGGCAGCGGCGCCACGTATCCGTCCATGGAGAACACGCCGTCGGTGACGATCAGCCTGCGGCGGGCTCCGCCCTCGGTGGCCTCCTTGAGGCGGGCCTCCAGCTCGGCCATGTCGCGGTTGGCGTAGCGGAAGCGGGCGGCCTTGGACAGGCGGATGCCGTCGATGATGCTGGCGTGGTTGAGGGCGTCTGAGATCACGGCGTCCTCGGGGCCGAGGAGGGTCTCGAAGACACCGCCGTTGGCGTCGAAGCAGGAGGAGTAGAGGATCGTGTCCTCCTGGCCGAGGAACGCGGACAGGCGGCTCTCGAGTTCCTTGTGGACCTCCTGGGTTCCGCAGATGAAGCGGACGGAGGCCATGCCGTAGCCCCAGCGGTCGAGGGCTTCCCTGGCGGCGGCGACGACCTCGGGGTGGTCGGCGAGCCCGAGGTAGTTGTTGGCGCAGAAGTTGAGCACCTCACCGGGGGCGCCGCCGGCGGTGACGGCCACCGAGGCCGACTGGGGGGTGCCGATGACCCGCTCGGGCTTGTGGAGGCCGGCGGCGCGGATCTCGTCGAGGGTGGCGCGGAGGTCGTCGCGCACGGAGGCGTACATGCGGGGTGCTCCCTTGGGATGTGGCTGCGGGCTGCGGGCTGCTGGTGCGATGGGCGCTGCGGGGACCCGCCGCGCGCCGGGTCGAGAGGGTCAGGCGGTCCAGTCGAGAATGATCTTGCCGCTGCGGGCGGTGGCGGCCTCGTCGAAGGCGGCGTCGAAGTCCCGGTAGCCGTAGCTGCCGGTGATCACCGGGCTGAGGTCGAGCCCGCCCTCCAGGAGCACCGTCATCGCGTACCAGGTCTCGAACATCTCGCGGCCGTAGATGCCCTTGATCGTGATCATCGAGGTGACGATCCGCGACCAGTCGACGGCGAACCCCTCCGCCGGCAGGCCCAGCATCGCGATCCGGCCGCCGTGCGTCATGTTGTCGATCATGTCGCGTACGGCCTCGGGGCGGCCGGACATCTCCAGGCCGACGTCGAAGCCCTCCCTGAGACCGAGCGTGCGCTGGGCCTCGGCGATGCCGGACTCCGCGACGTTGACGGTGAGCGTGGCTCCGGCCTTGCGGGCCAGCTCCAGCCGCGGCTCGCTCACATCGGTGACCACGACGTTGCGGGCGCCCGCGTGGCGGGCGACGGCCGCCGCCATGACGCCGATCGGGCCGGCCCCGGTGATCAGGACGTCCTCGCCGACGAGCGGGAACGACAGGGCGGTGTGCACCGCGTTGCCGAAGGGGTCGAAGATCGCGGCGATGTCCAGGTCGACCCGGGTGCGGTGCACCCAGACGTTCGACGCGGGCAGGCAGACGTACTCGGCGAACGCGCCGTCGCGGCCCACGCCCAGCCCGACCGTGCTGCGGCAGAGATGGCGGCGGCCGGCGAGGCAGTTCCGGCACTTCCCGCAGACCAGGTGGCCCTCGCCGCTGACCAGGTCGCCGACGGCGATGTCCGCGACGTCGGCACCGACGGCGGCGACCTCTCCGACGAACTCGTGGCCGGCCACGAGCGGGGTGGAGATCGCCTGCTGCGCCCAGCCGTCCCAGGAGCGGATGTGGAGGTCGGTCCCGCAGATGCCGGTGCGCAGGACCTTGATCAGCACATCGCCGGGGCCGTACTCGGGCTCGGGGACGTCCATGAGCCACAGCCCGGGCTGGGCGTACTGCTTGACGAGTGCCTTCATGGGTGCGGCTCCAGGCGGGGCGAGGGGGGTGACCAGGCATGACGTCCCGGCGTGGGGTGATGTGCACCAATCTGCCGAGCGTCCGGCGTTCAGTCCATCGAGATCTTCTTAAGCGGGCCGACAGCGGAGCTTCACGGCGGGCGTCCCCCGGTCTCCGGGAAGTCGGTCCCGGCCCCCGGGAAGTCGGCCACGGTGCGGCGGAAGGCGGCGGGGTCGTCCAGCCACGGGTAGTGGCCGGCGCCGGACTGCACGGCCGCCCCGCCGTGCGGGAACACGGCGGCGATCTCGCGCGCGCGGGCGGGGGTGGGAGCGCCGTCGTACTCGCCGGCGATCACGAGGACGGGCGCTTCCAGCGCGGCGAGCGCCCTGCGCGTGGCGTCCGGGTCGAACGCGCCGTCGGCGTGGTAGCCGCCGCGCGCGTGCGGGTTGGTCTGGTGTGCGTCGTCCGCGGCGTGCTTCCGGGCGGCGGCGTCCCAGCGGCCGTACATGAAGGGCACGACGTCCGGCCAGAGGTCGTCGGGTTCCGCCCCGCCGAGTAGCGCCTCCCAGGCCGCGCGGCCGGCCTCGTACCAGGGCTCGCCGCGGCGCAGTGCGACCGCGCCCCGCCGGTCCTCCCGGGTGGCGGCGATCCCGAGGGCGCGGGCGCCGGGGGTGACGAGGACGAGGGACTTCACCCGTGCGGGGTACGCCGCCGCGTACAGGAGGGCGAGGTTGGCTCCCGCCGAGTGGGCGAGGACGTCGGCGCGGTCGAACCCGCAGTGCTCGCGCAGCGCCTCGACGTCGTCGACCAGCCGGTCGCAGCGGTACGTGCCCTCGTCGTCGGGGACCGCGGAGTCGCCGGTGCCGCGCAGGTCGAGCCGGATGAGCCGGCGGTCCGCGGTCAGCCCGCCGAGATCACCGAGGTACGCAGAGGCGCGCATGGGGCCGCCGGGGAGGCAGAGCAGCGGCTCGCCCTCGCCCTCGGTGTGGTAGGCGAGCGCCGTGCCGTCGTGCGCGGGGAAGGTCGGCATACGGTGATCCTCGCCGGGCTGCGTCGATCCCGCCAACGGGTCGGGCGCCCGCCGGAGGCGCCGCGCGGCCGGCCGTCCGGGTGCCGGTGCCCTGACGCCCGGACGGGTGGCGGGCGTCCGGATGCCGGTGCCTTGACGCCCGGACCGGTGACGTGGATCCGGGGCGCCCGGACCGAACGCTCCGCCGGCCGGCTCGCGATGCCCCGCGGCGGTGCCGGGGTGCCGGCCCGTCGTCCCGCGGTACCGGCCCGTCGTCCCGGGGCGCCGGACCGTCGTCCCGGGGCGCCGGACCGCGCCGTTGTCCCCGAGCGGGCCCGGGAAGCGGTCGGGCGGCTTCGACGGGCCGGTTTCGGGACGGCGCCGCGGACCGACTAAGCTCGGCAGCCGCCTCCGGTACCGGAGGCGGAACTCGTATGGGGAAAGGGCTGGTTGGCTGTGTGGCAGGAGGCGCCGATCTACGACCGGCTCGTCACCGAACGCGGTGATGTGCCCGCCCAGGTGCGCCAGGAGGCCGAGCAGACCCTGCGCGGTCTGGAGCAGCTGATCCGGCCGAAAGCGGCGTCGGCCGGTACGTACACCCAGCAGGCGCAGCAGTTCCCGCCCGGCCGGTAGGCGCGCACCGCCGGGTCGCGGGTCCCCCACCCGGCCCCACCCGTCTCCACCCGGCCGCGGCCGACCGGGCCCGGTCGGCGCTGAGGACCCGGCCCGGTCGGCACGGCGGACCCGGTGCGCGGGGGGGGGCGTTTCGCCGCCGCACGCGTCGTCAGGGGCTGAAGGACGGCAGGGCGCGGAGGGGAGGGGAAGTGGAGGCTGAAGGCGGCCGGCAGCACCCGGCTGACGAGGCCGGCCGCTCCGCGCACCCGCGGGGAGCGGACCACCGAGGTGACCACCAGCACGCGCGGGATGGGCCGCTCCGCGCACCCGCGGGGAGCGGCGCCCTGGAGCAGGGCGGCCCGGCCGGGGACCAGGGCCAGGGCGCTGAACACGGCGGTGAGCGCGGGCAGCACCGGGCAGCCGCGCCGGCTCCGGCTCACCGGCTCCGGCTCGCCGTCACACCGGGCGGTCGCGTCCCTCCCAGTACGGGTCCCGCAGGCGGCGCTTGTAGAGCTTGCCGTTGGGGTCGCGTGGCATGGCGTCTACGAAGTCCACGCTTCTGGGGCGTTTGTAGCCGGCGAGGTGGTGCTCGCAGTGGGTGAGGATGGCTGTGGAGAGGCCGGGTCCTGGGGCATGGCCCTCGGCCGGCTCGACGACGGCCTTGACCTCCTCGCCCCAGTCGGCGTGCGGGATGCCGAACACGGCGGCGTCGGCGACGGCGGGGTGGCCGAGCAGCACGGACTCGATCTCGGCGGGATAGATGTTGACGCCGCCCGAGATGATCATGTCGATCCTGCGGTCGCGGAGGAAGAGGTAGCCGTCCTCGTCGAGCAGGCCGAGGTCGCCGACCGTGAAGAAGTCGCCGATGCGGTTGCCGCGGGTCTTGGCCTCGTCCCTGTGGTAGCTGAAGCCGCCGGTCGACATCTTCATGTAGACGGTGCCGACCTCACCGGGCGGCAGCCGGTTGCCGTCGTCGTCGAAGACGGCGAGTTCGCTGATGGGCCAGGCCCGGCCGACCGTGCCCGGCTTCTTCAGCCAGTCCTCGGCCGTGGCGAAGGCGCCTCCGCCCTCGCTGGCCGCGTAGTACTCCTCGACGCAGTGCCCCCACCATTCGATCATCGCCCGCTTCACCCGGCCGGGGCAGGGCGCGGCGCTGTGGACGGCGTGCCGCATGGAGCTGACGTCGTATCGGGCCCGTACCTCCTCGGGCAGCGCGAGCAGCCGGTGGAACTGGGTGGGGACCATATGGGTGTGGGTGCAGGCGTGGGTGTCGACGAGCCGCAGCATCTCCTCGGGCGTCCACTTGTCCATCAGCACCAGCCGGTGGCCGAGGTGCAGTGACGCTCCCGCGAACTGGAGCACGGCGGTGTGGTACATCGGCGAGCACACCAGGTGGACGTTGCCGTCGAAGGGCCTGATGCCGAAGATGCCGAGGAACCCGCCCAGATGCGTCTCCTCCGGCGGCGTCCCGGGCAGGGGGCGGCGGACGCCCCGGGGCCGGCCGGTGGTGCCGGAGGTGTAGTTCATGACCCAGCCGAGGGTGCGGTCCGCGGGCGGTGCCGCGGGCTGCCCGTCGAGGAGTGCGGCGTACGGCCGGAAGCCGTCCACCCCGCCCACGGCGTAGCGCCGGTTCGCCGGCAGACCCGCCTCGTCGGCGGCCGCGGCCGCGGCCGCACCGAAGCGTGCGTGCGCGATGAGCACCTCGGCTCCGGAGTCGGCGACGATCCAGGCGGCCTCCGGGCCGGTGAGATGGTGGTTGACGGGGACGAGGTAGAAGCCGGCCTGGGTGGCGGCGAGGTAGGCGGTGAGGAACTCGACGCCGTTGGGGAGGACGACGGCGAAGGCGTCGCCCCGTCGCAGCCCCGCGGCGCGCAGCCCGTGCACGAGGCGGTTGGCGTCGCCGTGCAGCCGTCCGGCGGTCCACTCCTCGCCGCCGGGTGCGATCAGCACCGTCCGTGCCGGATCGGCGGTGGCCTGTGCCCAGAAGCCCCCGGGGGAGTCCGGCCGCGGGGGTCCAGAGTCCGCACGGGGGGCTCCCGAGTCCGCACGGGGGGCTCCCGAGTCCGCACGGGGGGCTCCCGAATCCCGCTCACTCATGATCCGCTCCTTCCGGCGATGCGCTGGACCCGGTCGACGGCGCGCTCGAAGCCGCGGGTGAGATCGTCGAAGACCTGCCGGACACTCCGCTCCGAGGTCATCCGGCCGACGATCTGGCCCACCGGGGTGCCGAGGAGCGGTTCGGTCTCCCATTTCTGGATGCGGGAGACGGCCTCGGCGACGAGGAGCCCCTGGAGGGGCATGGGCAGGGCGCCGGGTCCGCCGGGGTCGTCCCATGCGTCGGTGAACGCGGTGCGGAGCTGGCGGGCGGGCTTGCCGGTGAGGGCGCGGGAGCGGACGGTGTCGCCCGAGCCCGCGGCGAGCAGCTTCGCCGTGAGGGCGCGGGAGTGCAGGTCGGCCTCGGTGGTGGTGAGCCAGATCGAGCCGAGCCAGACGCCCTGGGCACCCAGGGCCAGTCCGGCGGCGATCTGCTCGCCGCTGCCGATGCCTCCGGCGGCGAGCACCGGCAGCGGGCGGACGGCGTCGACGACCTCCGGAGTGAGCACCATGGAGGCGATCTCGCCGGTGTGGCCGCCCGCCTCGTAGCCCTGGGCGACGACGACGTCGATGCCGGCCTCGGCGTGGCGGCGGGCGTGCGCCGCGCTGCCCGCGAGCGCGGCGACGAGCACCCCGCGGTCGCGGGCCCGGGCGACGACGTCGGGCGGCGGGGAGCCGAGGGCGTTGGCGAGGAGACGGATCGGGTAGTCGAACGCGACGTCGAGCTGGCTGCGGGCGACGTGCTCCAGCCAGCCGGTGATCCGCCAGCCGGACGCCTCACCCGCGGGCAGCGGGGGTACGCCGTGTGCGGTGAGCAGCTCCTCGACGAACCGGCGGTGCCCGTCGGGGATCATGGCTTCGACTTCTGCCTCGGTGGCGCCTTCGGCTCGCCCGGCCGGCATGACGACGTCGAGTCCGTACGGCCTGCCGCCGGTGTGCTCCTGCATCCAGTCGAGGTCCCGGGCGAGGTCGCCGGGCGCGGTGTAGCGGACCGCTCCCAGGACGCCGAAGCCGCCGGCCCGGCTGATGGCGGCGGCGACCGCGGGGAACGGGGTGAAGCCGAAGATGGCGTGCTCGACTCCCAGTCTCTTGCTCAGCTCCGTCTCCATGGGCGCAGGATGCCGCAGCGGAACGGCCGAGGGAAGAGATTTTCTGATGCTGCGTCAGATTCTTTGCGGGCCGGTCGGCTTCGCCGCCGGCCTTGACGCCCCCCGGGCCCGGTAAGAAGGTTCCACGTGTTGCACGGCCGCCCGAAGGATTCCTTCAGGGAGGGTGGGGTATGACGGAGGCCTCGGCAGGCGGAGGGATCAGCCGCCGCCGGTTCGGCGGCGGACTGCTGGCACTGGGAGCGGCTGTGGTGATCGGACCCGTCCCGGGAGCCGCCGCGGCGGTACCCGCCGCAGGCCGGACCGGCGGGCGCCGGCGCACGACGCTGCGCCGCGGTACCCCCCGGCGGGCCGGCCTCCTCGCGGGACCCCTGGAACGGCTGGTCGCGGACGCCGAGGCCTTCCTCTCCCCCTCCCCGCGGCGCCCCTGGTACGCCGGAGCCGTCCTGCTCGCCGGCCGCGGCGGCACGGTCGCCCTGCACCACCCGATCGGCAGGGCCGTGCGCTACGCGTCCTACGACGAGCGGACCGACACCGGTGTGGAACTCCCGCCGGAGCGGCAGATCCCGATGACCGAGGACACCGTGTTCGACCTGGCTTCGGTTTCCAAGCTGTTCACGTCCCTCCTCGCCGTCCAGCAGATCGAGCGGGGCGCGCTGGAGCCGGAGGAGAAGGTCGCCACCTACCTGCCGGAGTTCGGGGCCGCGGGCAAGCAGGACGTCACCGTACGCCAACTGCTCACCCACACGTCGGGGTTGCGCGCCTGGATCCCCCTCTACGAGGAGCCCACGCACGCGGACCGGCTGCGGCGGCTGTGGGACGAGGCGCCCGCGAGTGGGCCGGGCACCGGATACCTCTACTCCGACCTGAACCTGATCGCGCTTCAGCTGGTCCTGGAGGAGATCACCGGCCGGGGCCTGGACACCCTGCTCACCGAGGACGTCACCGGGCCGCTCGGCATGGACCGCACCCGTTTCAACCCGCCCGCCTCCTGGCGGCCCGGGATCGCCGCGACGGAGGACGCCCGGCGGCCGTGGTCGGGCCTGGACCGCGGACTCGTGTGGGGCGAGGTACACGACGAGAACGCCCACGCGTTCGGCGGGGTCGCCGGGCACGCCGGGGTGTTCTCCCGCGCCTGGGACCTCGCGGTGCTCGCGCGCACCCTGCTCAACGGCGGGGCCTACGGCCGGGCCCGCGTCCTCGCCCCCGAGTCCGTGGAACTGCTGTTCACCGACTTCAACACCGCGTTCCCCGGCGACGAGCACGGGCTCGGCTTCGAGCTCTACCAGCACTGGTACATGGGCGCGATGGCCACCCCCCGCACCGCCGGACACACGGGATTCACCGGCACCAGTCTCGTACTGGACCCCTCGACGGACTCCTTCCTGATCGTCCTCGGCAACTCGGTGCACCCGGTGCGCACCTGGCGCTCCGGCAGCGCACCGCGCGTCGCCGCCGCGGACAACCTCGCCCGCGCCGTACCCGTACGGCCCGCGCACGGCCGCACCGCCTGGTTCTCCGGGATGGCCCCGGCCACCACCGCGACGCTGGCGCTGCCCGAGGTCACCCCGTCCACCCGGCGCGCCCGGCTGCGCTGCTCCCTGTGGTGGGACACCGAGCCCGGCTGCGACGGGGTGCTCCTGGAGGCCTCCGCCGACGGCGGGGCGACCTGGCAGGCCGTACCGTTCGAGACCCGGCGCCGGGGCGAGCGCGCGGTGCCCCGCCCCGAGGGCCGGGTCTCCGGCTGGTCGGGCCGGGTCTGGCACGGCGTCGAGTCCGAACTGTCCGCCTGGCAGGGCCGGCCGATCCGGCTGCGCTGGCGGTACACGACGGACCGGCTGTACGTCGGGCGCGGCGCGTATGCGGACGGCCTGCGGATCACGGACGGCGGCAGGACGCTCTTCGACGGGGCGCGGCCCGGCGACGCGGCGCGGATCGAGGCGGCCGGCTGGGTCCGCTCCGCCGACTGATCCGACTGGGCCGACTGGGCTTCGGGGCAGGGCCCGGGTGCGGGGCGCGGGCTCGGCCCTCCCCCGGGCACCCGGCCCCGGCCCCGGCCCCCCGGCGCCGCGGCGTCCGGGCCGCGGCCGGAACCCGCGGCCCGGCCGTGACCCGGCCGCGGCCCGCACCCGCCGCGTACGATCGGCGATCCCGCGGGTGGACGGCACACGGAAGGACGCAGACGGAAGCGCCCGGCCGACGGCCGCGGAGGCGTGAACGGAGGGGCCGCACCAGCAGGTGGTTCCCGAGTCAGACGTCCACGACCGTGAGCACGATCTTCCCCCCGGCGCGTCCGGCCTCCCCCAGCCGGTGGGCGTCGGCGGCGCGCTCCAGCGGCAGCACGGTCCCGACGACGGGACGCAGCCTTCCCTCCGCCACGAGCGACGCGAGGGCGCGCATCCCGGTGGAGTCCGGCTCCACCAGCACGAAGCCCGTGCGGATGCCCTTGGGCGCGGTCTCCCGCGAAGCGGGCACGTCGTCGGGCGAAGGCAGTGTGAGGAGCGTGCCGCCCTCGCGCAGCACCCGCACGGACCGATGCCCGCAGTCCCCGCCGACCGAGTCCAGGACGACGTCGACGGCCCCGTCGCCGAGCACGGCCGCGAAGTCGCGCCGGGTGTAGTCGACGAGTTCGTCCGCGCCGAGTTCCTTCAGCAGGGCGTGCTTCTCCTCGCGGGCGGTGCCGATGACGTACGCGCCGCGGGCCGCGGCGATCTGGACGGCCAGATGGCCGACGCCGCCCGCTGCCGCGTGGACGAGCACCCGCTGACCGGGGGCGAGTCCGGCGGTCTCCACGAGGGACTGCCAGGCGGTGAGACCGGCCAACGGCATGGCGGCGGCCTCCACATGGCTCAGGGCCGGGGGCTTGGGCACGAAGTGCCGGGCCGGGCCTGTGACGTACTCGGCGTATCCCCCGGCCTGGCGCGGGAACTCCGGCATGCCGAACACCTCGTCGCCCGGGCGGTGGACGGTGACGCCCGGCCCCACCGCCTCGACGACGCCGGAGACGTCGTAGCCGAGTACCGGCGGCTCGCCGTGCATGCCGAAGCCTCCGGTGGCCCGGGTCTTCCAGTCGACCGGGTTCACCCCTGCCGCGTGCACCCGCACCAGGATCTCGGTGGGGCCCGGGGCGGGTCGGGCGAGGGTCACCTCGCGCAGCACCTCCGGTCCGCCCCAGGCGGCCGGACTGATCGCGCGCATCGTGGTGCCGGTGTCGTGCATGAGAGGTCCTCTCGTTCTCGTTCTCGGTACGCCTCCACCATCGGCGCCGGCGGCCTCGCACAGTACTGGCCGGACGGCCATGATGTGACAGAATCCGGCCATGGGTGCTTCGGAGCGGAACACGGGACGCGGCGCGGACCAGACGACCGTACGGCGGCAGGCCGGCGACGAGTGGGACGCGCACGGCGGCTGTGTCGTACCGCCCGGGCCGGATCCCCACCGCGTGGCGGTCCTGGCCCTCGACGGCGTCATGACCTTCGAACTCGGCATCCCCGCCCGGATCTTCAACAGCGCCCGGTCCCCGGACGGGGCTGCGCTGTACGAGGTCGTCGTCTGCACCCCGGACGGCGGGCCCGTCCGCACCGAGGCGGGCTTCTCCATCGACGTGGCCCACGGCCCCGAGGCGCTGGAGAGCGCCGACACCGTCGTCGTCCCACCGACCCACCGGCTCGGCGGCATCGCCGGGGAGGGGCTGCTGCCCGCCCCCCTCGCGGAGGCCCTCGCCCGGATCCGGCCGGGCACCCGCACGGTGTCCATCTGCACGGGCGCCTTCGTGCTCGCCGCTGCGGGACTGCTCGACGGCCGGCCCGCGACGACCCACTGGGCGGAGGCGGAGCACTTCCGGCGGTTGTTCCCGCGGGTGCGGTTCGACGAGGACGTGCTCTTCGTCGACGACGGCGACCTGCTCAGCTCGGCCGGCGCGGCGGCCGGCGTCGACGTCTGCCTGCATCTGGTGCGGCGCGACCACGGCAGCGCGCTCGCCAACCAGGTGGCCCGCCGCTGCATCGTCCCGCCGTGGCGCGACGGCGGCCAGGCCCAGTACATCGAGCGGCCCGTGCCCGAACCCACGACGGCCACCACCGCGCCCACCCGCGCCTGGGCGCTGGAGCGACTGGACCGGCCGCTGACACTGGGCGAACTCGCCGCCCACGCGCGGATGAGCGTGCGGACGTTCACCCGGCGGTTCCGCGACGAGGCGGGAGTCACCCCCGGCCAGTGGCTCACCGCCCAGCGGGTCGAGATCGCCAAGCAACTGCTGGAGACCAGCGATCTGCCGATCGACCTGGTGGCCGACCGCGCCGGGTTCGGCAGCGCCAACTCGCTGCGGCAGCACATGCGTGAACTCGTCGGCGTCCCGCCCGGCGCCTACCGGCGCACCTTCCACACGGCGGCTGTCTCCGGCCGGGCCGCGGCCGGGCGCTGATCACCGCGAGGCCGCCCCCGGGGGTCCCGGCCGGGGGCTGATCACCGCGAGGCGCTCCGGGCGGCAGGGCGGCGAACCGCCCGCGGACGGCGGCGGACGGTCAACGGCCCAGCGCCGCCATCGCCGCGTTGTGGCCGGGGACGCCGCTCACACCGCCGCCGCGCACCGCTCCCGCCCCGCACAGCAGCACATTGGGGTGGGCGGTCTCCACGCCCCAGCGGCCGCCGGAGGCGTCGGCCCAGGGGAAGGCGAGATCGCGGTGGAAGATGTGCCCGCCCGGCAGCCGCAGCTCGCGCTCCAGGTCCAGCGGGCTCCTGGCCTCGATGCAGGGACGCCCCGCCTCGTCGAGGGCCAGGCAGTCGGTGATCGGCTCGTCCAGATGGGCGTCGAGTTCGGCGAGGGTCGCGTCGAGCAGGGCGTCACGGGTCGCGTCCGGCGCCTCCCGGAACAGCCGGGCGGGTGTGTGGAGTCCGAAGAGGGTCAGGGTGTGGTAACCCCGGGCGGCCGGTTCGGGGCCGAGGACGGACGGGTCCGTCAGGGAGTGGCAGTAGATCTCCGACGGCGGCGCCTCGGGCAGGCGTCCCGCCGCGGCCTGCGCGTACGCCGCCGCGAGCTGGCCGTAGCCCTCGGCGATGTGGAAGGTGCCGGAGAACGCCTGCCGCGGGTCGACCGAGCGGTCCCGCAGCCGGGGCAGCCGGCGCAGCAGCATGTTGACCTTGAGCTGGGCGCCCTCCGCGGGGGGCGGGGAGGGCTCGCCGAGAAGGGCGGACAGGACCTGCGGTGAGGCGTTGACCAGCACCTTGCGGGCGGCGACCGCGCCCTCGCGGTCGTCCGCGCGGAACACGACCTCGGCGGCCGTCCCGTCGGTCTCGATCCGGATCGCCTCATGGCCGGTGACGATCTCGGCACCGGCGGAACGGGCCGCGCCGGCGAGCGCGTCGGTCAGCGCGCCCATCCCGCCGACGGGCACGTCCCAGTCACCGGTACCGCCGCCGATGACGTGGTAGAGGAAGCAGCGGTTCTGCACCAGCGACGGGTCGTGGGCGTCCGCGAACGTGCCGATGAGGGCATCGGTCAGGACGACGCCGCGGACCAGGTCGTCGGTGAAGTCCTCCTCGATCGCGACGCCGATGGGCTCCTCGAACAACATCCGCCAGGCCGTCTCGTCCCCGACCCGCTCCCGCAGCTCCCGGCGGGTCGGCAGCGGCTCCGTCAGGGTGGGGAAGACCCTCTCGGCGACCTGCCTGGTCCTGCCGTAGAACGCCTCCCACGCCGCGTACTCGCGGCCGGAGCCGGTGAGGGCCGCGAACGACTCGCGGGTACGGCCACCGCCGACGAGCAGTCCGGTGGCCCTGCCGTCGCGCACGGCGGGGGTGTACGAGGAGACGGTGCGCTTGCGGACCGAGAACGACAGCCCGAGGTCGCGGACGATGCCGGCGGGCAGCAGGGACACCAGGTACGAGTAGCGGGACAGCCGTGCGTCGACCCCGGCGAACGGGCGGGTGGAGACGGCCGCTCCCCCGGTGTTCCCGAGGCGCTCCAGGACCAGGACGGTGCGCCCCGCACGGGCCAGATAGGCGGCGGCGACCAGCCCGTTGTGCCCGCCGCCCACGATGACGGCGTCGTAGACGGACCGGCTGAACGATTCGGAGGAGGCTGCAGACATGCCTCTTCGTAACACGCGGTGATCGCACGGGCCAGAGAGCGGAGTCACGTTTACGGTCCCGGATCTCCGAGGACCCGGGGCGGAAACCGGGAGGCGGAAACCGGGAGGCGGGAATCGGGAGGCGGGAATCGGGAGGCGGGGCGGTTCCGCGGCACGGGCGTCGTGCAGGCTGTGGAGGGGAAGCCATGGCCCCGGGGCCGCGGAGGCCGCTCGGGGCCGCGGGGAAGTCCGGGACGCGCGGAAGGCGGGGACGCATGACGCGTCCACCCGTCCGTCCGCAACGCACCGCACCGCACCGCACCGCAGATCAACGCAACACAGAGCAGCGCCACGCAGCCCACGCAGCGCCGGGAGCGCGGGACCGGGCCGGGAGCGCGGGACCGGGCCAGAGCGGGAGCCGGACGCGGCCTCAGACTCCCTCGGCCGCCGCCACGGCCCCGGACCCGATCGCCGCGCACAGGGCCTGGTGGTCCTCGGCCGTACGGGCCGCGTAGGCCAGCGCGAAATCGCCCATGGCCCGGTCGAAGCCGTCGGACGAGCCGAGGTACCCGGCGATCGCGACGCGCTCCCCGGACCGGGCGTGGGCCCGGGCCAGTGCCCTGCCGCAGAGCGCGGCGTAGTCGCGCAGCAGCGCCGGCGACATCGCCGCGACGTCGGCGGAGCCCTTCATGTCCCGCAGCTGGCGCCAGTAGTAGTGCCGGCCGCCGGGCCCGCTGACCCAGCCCAGGAAGATGTCGCTCGCCGCCTGAAGCAGACGCTGGCCGGCGACGACCCGCTGGCCCTGCTGACGATAGGCGGACTTCGGCAGATGGGGCTCCAGCACGGACCGCTGGGCCTCCTTGATCTGCAAGAAGAGCGGGTCCTCGGCGTCGCGGCCCGTCAGCAGCGCGACGAAGCAGCGCGTCCCCACGCTGCCGACACCGACGACCTTGCGCGCCGCCTCGACGAAGCGGTACCGGTCGAGCAGGACCCTGCGGTCCTCGGGCAGAGTGCTGCGGTAGTCACTGAGGATCTTCCGCACGGACGCGGCGTCGAGGCCCGCCACGGGCTCCAGCAGCGGAGGGTCCCGCACGATCCTGCGCCGCCCCCCGACGATCTCGGTGAGCTTCTCCAGCGCCTGCAGACTCGTCCGGCGCCGCGCCCTGGCCAGCCGGGCCTCGACGCGGGCCCGCTCCAGATCCCGGACGAGGGGCACCAGATCGCCGGCGGTGATCCGCTCGTACCAGACCTCGAGTTCACCGAGACCGGCGAGGCGGCGCATGGACATCCGGTACGACTCGGCCGCCGCCCGTGCGGCCAGCCGGGCTTCCGCGTCCGGCCGGCCGTTGTCCCGCGCGGCGACGGCGACGCTGGCGACGAGGCGTTTGACGTCCCACTCGAAGGGCCCGGGAAGCGTCTCGTCGAAGTCGTTGAGGTCGAACAGGAGGGTGCGTTCCGGGGAGGCGAAGACCCCGAAGTTGAGCAGATGGGCGTCGCCGCAGAGCTGGACGCGGAGTCCGGTGTTCCGCTGGACTACGAGGTCGGCGGCCATGACGGCCGGAGCGCCGCGCAGGTAGGTGAACGGCGAGACGGCCATCCGCCCGTACCGTACGGGCACCAGATCCGGCTCGCGCGTCCTTGCCTGTCCCTGCAGCACCGCGAGCGGATCCGGCCGGTCGGCGGCCGGGATCCAGAGGCCGTGGGAGGACCGCGGCACCTCCTTGCGCACGGCTCGGCCACGTTCCCTCTCCTCGGCCGGATCGGTCATGGTCACAGTGTGCGGTCGCGGCGGGGCCGACGCGACGCGGGGATACGGGACCGGAACTCCTGATACCCGTGACAGCGCGTTCGCGAGCCGGGGAGACCGGGAGGCCGGGAGTCCGGGAGTCCGGGAGTCCGGCGCTCGGGGATACCGCGAATCCGGAATACCGAGGTACCGGGATACCGCGAATCCGGGATACCGAGGTACCGGACTACCGTGGTACCGGAAGACCGGAAGAAGCGGGCCCGGGATGCCGCGAGCCCGGAAGACGGCGAGCCCGGGGGCCGCGGCGGCATGCCCGGTTCCCCCAGCAAGCCCGAACCACTCCAAACCCGACAGAAGCGCCTTGACGAAAGACATAAAGGCCCCCCTCAGGACCAGCCTCCACCCGCCGGAACCCCGCTCCCCTTCAGGACCCGGTGGGCGGCGGCGGCCGGTCCGCCCCGCCCCGGCGGCGCAGTTCCGCCACTCGGCGGTACAGCTCGACCGCCTCGCCGCCCCGGCCGAGCTGCTCCAGGCAGTGGGCCTGGTCGTTGCGGCTGGCCAGGGCATCGGGATGGTCGGCGCCCAGCACGCGTTCACGGGCCTCGGCCACCTGCCGGTAGACGGCGAGCGCGTCGCTCCAGCGGCCCAGCCAGCCCAGGCCGACCGCGACCTCCCGGAGGCTGACGAGGGTGTCCGGATGCTCGGGGCCCAGGACCCGTTCGCGGACGGCGCAGACGTCGCGGGCCTCGGCCAGCGCCTCCTCCCAGCGGGCGAGCCGGCCCAGGTTCACACCGAGGCCGTGCCGGGCCCGCAGGGTCTCCGGGTCCGCGGCACCGTGGGCCCTGGCGCGGTCGACGACCAGCGCCCGGTACTGCTCCACCGCCTCGGCGCTCCGTCCGAGCCGGCCGAGGCTGATCCCGATCTCGTAGCGCGCCGCGAGGGTGTCCGGATGGTCCGGGCCGAGTGCCCGCGCACGAGCTGCCGCCACGTCCTGGTAGGTCCGCAGGGCCTCGGTCCAGCGACCCAGCCGGCCGAGAGCGTAGGCCACCTCGTAACGGGTGGTGAGCGTGTCCGGATGCCCGGCGCCCAGCACCCTGGTGCGGGCCTCGGCCACCTCCTCCGCGGTGCGGTACGAGTCCTCGAGCCGGCCGAGGCGGCTCAGGTTGAAGGCCAGGTTGTGTCGGCAGTGCAGGGTGTCGGGGTGGTCCGGCCCGGCGGTGCGCTCCCGGGAGGCGAGCACCGAGGTGTACACCTGGTGCGCCTCGAAGTGCCGGCCGAGCCGGCCCAGCACGTACGCCATCTCCTGCCGCGCGGCCAGCGTCTCCGGGTGGTCGGGGCCCAGGGCGCGTTCACGGCCCTCGGCGACGCGGTCGAACTCGCGGAGCGCGTCGGCCGCCCGGCCGGTCCTGCTGAGCGTGAAGCCGACCTCGTAGCGGCTGGCGAGGGTGTCCGGGTGGTCGGGGCCGAGGGCGTGCTCGCGTTCGGTGGCGACCGCGCGGTGCACCTCGCCCGCCTCCTCCCAGCGGCCGAGCCGGCCGAGGCTGAGGCCCGCGTTGTGCCGGCCGGTGAGGACGGCCAGCAGTTCGGGCGACGGGGTGGGCCGCTCGGGCCGGGGGAGCTTCACGGGCGCGGGGCCGCGCAGATCCACCCCGGTGGTCCACTCGCCGGTCAGGCCTGCCGTGAAGTCGGGCGGCGGGGTCCGCAGCGCGGACACGGTGACCGCCTTGTGGCCGGAGGTCATGCCGCGGGTCCAGAAGGGCAGCCCGATCTCCCCTCCGCCGTGCGGGTACGGATGGGGATGCGGATGCACGGGCGGCGGCCCGGTGCCGGCGGCGGGTGCGGCCGCCGCGCGCCCGGCACCGATCCTGCGGCGCAGGTCCTTGGCGTCGGCGGGCCGCTCATCCGGTGTCTTGGCAAGCAGGCCGAGGACTATCTCCTCGATGAAGCCGGGCAGTTCCGGCCGGTGGCTGCGCAGCGGCCGGGGTTCGGTGTCCCGGTGGCCGACGAGGACGGACCAGGCGTCGTCGAGGTCGAAGGGCGGCGCCCCGGTGGCCATCTCGTACAGCACGCACCCGAGGGAGTACAGATCGCTGCGGTGGTCGACGGGGCCCCCGGCGATCTGCTCGGGCGACATGTAGTGGGGGGTGCCCATGGCCATGCCCGTACCGGTGAGGCGGGATGAGAATCCGATGTCGTGGCCGAGCCGGGCGATGCCGAAGTCGCAGATCTTCACCGTGCCGTCGGTGAGCCGCATGATGTTGGCGGGCTTCAGGTCCCGGTGCACGATGTTCTGTTCATGGGTGTAGGCGAGGGCGTCGGCGATCTGGTCGGCGATGTCGACGAGGTCGGGCACCGGCAGCGGGTGCTGCTCGCCGTCCTCCAACAGCTGACTGAGGTTGCGGCCCTCGAGCAGCTCCATCACCAGGTAGGGCAGGCCCTCGTGCTCCCCGAAATCGTGGACGACCGTCACCCCGCGGTGCTGCAGGGCCGCGGCGACCCGCGCCTCCCTGCGGAAACGCTCCCGCAGGACGCGCGTGAACGTCCTGTCGTGCTGCGGCCCGAGGGGCTTGAGGCACTTGACCGCGACCCGTCTGCCCAGCGACTCGTCGCGGGCCCGCCACACCTCGCCCATGCCGCCCCGGCCGATCAGTTCGAGCAGCCGGTACCGGCCCTGGATCAGCCTGGTGTCCGCCATCGCGTGCCGTCGCCCCCGTCGCTTCGCTGCGCCCTCCCCGGCCCGTCCAGTATGGCCGCCCGTCTGCGCAGTTTGCACGGCGCGGGCCTGCTGCCGGGCCCGAGTCGCGCCATCGCCTTCAAGATGTGACCCGGCGGCAGCTGCCAGCGCACGCGCGGGGGGACGCAGCGCAGGGCGGCCCCGGCGGCGGCGAGCCGCAGGGTGACGCGGGCCGGTGGAGGGGCGGGCCGGCCGTAGAGTCCGTGGGCGTACGGGGGCAGCGAGTCGTAGGCGAGCCCGGCGACCGGGCGCCAGACCAGTTCCCGCGCCGGGACGAGCACAGCGGGGACCGGCGGGCGGCGCAGGAAGCCGTCGACGGCGCGGGCGTCGGCGCCGGCTTCCAGCTCGGGCCGGATCGCGGCGAAGTAGTCGGCGAGTGCCGCCCTGTCGGAGGGGACGGCGGCGGGATCGAGTCCGACGAGCCGGGCGCTCGTTCGGTGCTCGGCGATGTACCGGTCCGCCTGGGCGCCGCTGAGGGGGAACCCGGATCGCCGCAGGACGTCGAGGTACGAGTCCACCTCGGCGCAGTGCACCCAGAGCAGCAGGTGCGGGTCGTCCACGCCGAGGAGGCGGTGGATCCTGCGGACGCGTGAACCGGCCCGCTCGGCGGCCGCGGTGGCGCCGTAGGAAATGGTGCCGACATAGTCCGCCGTGCGCAGCAGCCTGCCCCAGGCGTCCTGGCGGAAATCGCTGTTGGTCATGACTCCGCGTACGGCACGGGGGTGCAGGGCCTGGAGGTACAGCGCACGGACCCCGGCGATCCACATCATCGGGTCGCCGTGCATCTGCCAGGTGACCGACTCGGGGCCGAACAGGCCGGGGTCCCCGTGGTCGGCTTCGCCCTTCATACGTCGACTGTGCCCGGTCACCGCCGCGGGCACTCGTCCGGGTACGGGTGCAGGTGCGTCGTCCAGGGCGCGGGTACATCGCCCGGGCCCGTCGCCCGAGGCCGGATACGGGCCCGTCGTCCAAGGCCGGGTGGGGGCCCGCCACCCGGTCACCGCCGCGGGCACTCGTCCGGGTACGGGTGCAGGTGCGTCGTCCAGGGCGCAGGTACATCGCCCGGGCCCGTCGCCCGAGGCCGGATACGGGCTCGTCGTCCAAGGCCGGGTGGGGGCCCGCCACCCGGTCACCGCCGCGGGCACTCGTCCGGGTACGGGTGCAGGTGCGTCGTCCAGGGTGCGGGAACGTCGCCCGGGGCGCAGGTACATCGCCAGGGCCCGCCGCCCGAGGCCGGATACGGGCCCGTCGTCCAAAGCCGGATGCGGGCCCGCCACCCGGTCACCGCCGCAGGCACTCGTACGGGTACGGGTGCGTCGTCCAGGGTGCGGGTACATCGCCCGGGTCCGCCGCCCGAGGCCGGATGCCGAGGCACACCGCTCCGCCGCTTGCGCCACCGCCACCGCCACCGCCGGGTTGCCCCTATCCGCCCCGCCGTTCCGGGGCGGGCGGTCGACCTCCCGAAGGCCGTCCGGTCGGCGGGGAGCCGTCGCAGGGTGCGGCAAGGTGCTCGCTCACCGACACCACGCCGTCCATCTGCTCCGTCAGCTTCACCAGTACCGGGATCTGACCGGCCGCCTCCAGCCGTCCTTCCAGGGTCACGCGTCCGTCGACGACATGGACGTCGATCGCGCCGGGCGGCAGGCCCATCGCGGCCACCAGCACGTCCTCGACCACCTTCAGACGGATCTCCGAGTCCGGCCGGAGGAACACCTGCAGTAGGTCGCGCCGCGTGACGATGCCGACCAGGCGGTTCTCCTCGTCGACGACGGGCATCCGCTCGACGCCGCGCCGAAGCATGGTCCGGGCGGCCTCGGCGATCGTCTCCTCGGCGTGCACGGTCACCGCGGGAGAGGACATCAGCCGTCCGGCGGTGAGCGTGTCCCGGTCGTCGCCGGGGCGGGCACCGGTACCGTCCCGGGATGCGGGAGCGGCCGGTCCGCTTCCCCCGGCTGCGGCCTGGCGTACCAGAAGATCGGTTTCGGAGACGACGCCGACGACCCGGTCGTCTTCGTCGAGCACCGGGAGGCCGCTGATGTCGTGCTCGGCCAGCCGCTTGGCGACCTCCTTGAACGGGGTCGACGGCACGACCGACACGACGTCGCCCACCATCAGGCTTCCGACCTTGCTGTGCTTCATGTTCGCCACTCCCGTCGAGCCCGCGGGCGCGGTGCGGGACGGTCGAGCGGACCACTCCCCCGGGCGTCCTCCGCGGTGTCCGCGCATGCGACACCGCCATTCAACAGCGGCGCACGGGGCCCCGCAGGGGCCGAACAGTCCGCACGGCGGGGTCCAATGGTCCCGCGGGGCCGCTCCCGGGCGGACCGTATGCCGTGCGGACCGTATGCCGTGCGCACCGCATGCGTTGCGGACCGTGCGGACCGCATGCCGTGCGGGCGCTTCGGTCGCGGCCGAAGCGGCCTCCCCGTGCCGCGGGCCCGCGCGGCGGACACTGGGGGCAGGAAGACGGAGTGGGCGCCGTCGGCGCCCGCTGGTCCGGCCGACGGGGGAGGGGTGTCCCGGCGCCCGCGACCGCGGCCGCGGCCGCGGGGATCCCGGACGGCCGGAGGGAACCCCGTGCGGAGCAGGGTCCCGGATCCCGGAGGGAGCCATGAACGACGGCATGAACGACGGAGCGGGGAGCGGCGTCAGCGGGAGCCCCGAGGTGATCGTCGGTCTGGACCCTGGGGACCGGTCGCGTGCGGCCGTCTCCTGGGCGGCGGCGGAGGCCCGGCTCAGGGGCCTGCCCCTGCGGCTGGTGGTGGCCGTGCCGTGGCTGGTGGACACCAGGAGCCTCGGCGCCGGACCGGAGCGCACGACGCTGCGCAGGCAGGCCGGGCAGGTGCTCGAGTCGGCCGCGGCATGGGCCGACGGCGAGTACTCGCCTCCGGAACTGATCATGGAGATCTACGACGGCAGCCCCGTCGCCGCGCTGGCCGCGGGATCCCGCCACGCGCAGTCGGTCGTGGTCGGCTCACGCGGCCTCAGCCGCCTCAAGGAGGTGCTCAGCGCCGGTTCGGTCGTGGTGCCGCTGGCCGCCCGCGCGCTGTGCCCGCTCGTCGTGGTACGGGAGCCGCGGTCCGCCCTGCCCCGGCAGCCGCGGCTGGTCGCCGGTGTCGACGTGGACTCCCCGGCGGCCGCCGCCCTCGGGTTCGCCCTCGAAGAAGCGGCGCTCCGAGGCGCCGCGCTGAGCGCGGTCTGCGTGAGCAGGCCGCCGCTGCTGCCCTTCGTCCGCCGGCAGCGGGCGGCCGAGCGGCGGCGCGGGCTTCTCGAACGGATCGTCGCCGAACACTCGGGCGGGTCTCCCGGCGTGGCGGTCGAGCAGGAGGTGCTGAGCGGCGACCCGGTGGAGGAGCTCGTCCGGGTCTCCCGCACCGCTCTCGCGCTCGTCGTCGGCCGTTCGCCCCGTCATGCCGGCGCCGGCGCCAGAATCGGGCGGGTGGTGCACGGGCTGCTGCACCGTGCGGAATGCCCGGTCGTCGTGGTCCCGCCGCGGTAGCGGCACGGGGCTTCTCTCCGGCGGGCGGGCCGGTACTGCGGAAGCGGGCCCGCACGGCGCCACGGCGCCACGGAGCCGGGGCGGCCGGGCCGCCGCTCCACTCGCCACGGGTGGAGCGGCGATCACGCTCCGCCGGCCGGCCGTGGCGGCGTTCAGCGTCTGACCCGCGGCATCCCCAGGCCGATCCAGGAGATGATCTCGCGCTGGATCTCGTTGTTGCCGCCGCCGAAGGTGAAGATCACGGCGGAGCGGTAGCCGCGCTCCAGCTCACCGTGGAGCACCGCTCCGGCCGAGCCCTCCTTGAGCGGCCCCGCCGCTCCGACGACCTCCATCAGCCACGCGTAGGCGTCACGGCGGGCCTCGGACCCGTACACCTTCACGGCCGATGCGTCCTGCGGGGTGAGCGTGCCGTCCTGTACGGCGCCCACCATCCGCCAGTTGAGCAGTTTCATCGCGTCGAGCCGGGTGTGCGCGCGGGCCAGGCGCCCCCGCACCCAGCCGAGGTCGAGGACGCGCCGGCCGTCGGCGAGCTTGGTCCCCGCCGCCCAGCGCTGGACGTCGTGGAGGGCGCGGACGGCCATGGTGCCGTGTGCGGCGAGGGTGACGCGCTCGTGGTTGAGCTGGTTGGTGATCAGCCGCCACCCCTGGTTCTCCTCGCCCACCCGGCGGGACACCGGCACCCGGACGTTCTCGTAGTAGCCGGCCGTGGTGTCGTGTGAGGCCAGGGTGTTGATCACCGTGAAGGAGTACCCCGGGTCGGAGGTCGGCACGAGCAGCATGCTGATGCCCTTGTGCGGCGGGGCGTCCGGATCGGTGCGGACGGCGAGCCACACCCAGTCGGCGGTGTCGCCGTTGGTGGTCCAGATCTTCTGGCCGTTGACGAGGTAGGTGTCGCCGTCGCGTACGGCACGGGTCCTGAGCGCGGCGAGATCGGTGCCGGCGTCCGGCTCGCTGTAGCCGATGGCCACATCAATCTCCCCGGACAGGATCCGGGGCAGGAAGTACGACTTCTGCTCGTCGGTGCCGTACTGCATGATCGTCGGGCCGACGGTGTTCAGCGCCATGAGCGGGAGCGGCACACCCGCCTGCGCCGCCTCGTCGAAGAAGATGAACTGCTCCATCGGCGTCAGCCCTCGCCCGCCGTACTCCCGCGGCCAGCCGACGCCCAGCCAGCCGTCGGCGCCGAGCCGGCGGATCGTCTCCCGGTAGAAGCGCTTGCGCTCGGCATGGTCCACGTGGCGGGCGTAGGCGTTGTCGGGTACGAGTCCGGCGAAGTAGGCACGCAGTTCGGCGCGCAACCGCCTCTGTCCAGGTGTGTACTCCAGGTGCACGGTCCCTCCAGGCGTCTCGTGCCGGCGTGCGTCCCGCGGCGGCACAGAGTAGAACGCGTTACAGGAATTCGGAAGGGACAGGCCGGGCCCGGATCGCCGGAGCGGCTCCTTCCCGCCCCTCCCGCCGGCCCCGGCTCCACCCCCGGCTCCGTCGCCGGACCCGCGGCCGGCGCCCCGTCCCGCCGGCCCCCCTTTCCGGCGACTGGCTGAAACTCCATCAGAATCCGCTCGTGGCAAGGTGTTTCCGCAGAAGCCGCTGGTCATCCTCTAGGCAACGGTCCGCATCCCCTGGGAGGCTCGCATGGAACGCAGGCGGTTACTGCATGCCGGAGCCGGGCTCGTCGCGGCGTCCGTGGTGGGGCCCGTACTCGCCCCGGCCACGGCTCTCGCCCGCACGGCCGAAGGCACTGGCGCCCCCGGCGCACCGGCACCGGCGAGCGGAGCGGCCGCTGCCGGTACCGCCGGCCGCTGTTCCGGTCCGGCGGTCTCGGCGTACGGGATAGCGACGTACACCGCGGCGATCGTCGGGATGACCGTCCTGGGCGGTCACGCCTATGTGGTGGCACGCGGTCAGAACCCGCCGCTGCTGGGCGAGATCGATCTCGCGGCGGGCAGGCTCACCAGGACCGTACGGCTCACGCGCGGCGACGGCGGCTGGGCGGCGACGGTCTCCGGCGGGCAGGTGTACGTGGGCACCTACCCCGTCCCGGACCTCTACCGCTTCGATCCGGCGTCCGGTGCGGTGACCCTGCTCGGCACGATCGGGCCGTCGGGCGGTTTCGTCTGGTGCCTGACGACCGCGCCGGACGGAACGGTGTACGCGGGCACCTATCCGCGCGGCGAGGTCTGGGAGTACTCGCCGGCGACCGGTGTGCTGCGCAACCTGGGTGCCGCGATGCCGGGTGAGCAGTATGTGCGCGCGATCGCCGCCGACGACCACCACGTCTACGCGGGTACCCTCCCGCGCGGCCACATCGTCGCCTACGACCGCGCCACCGGCGCGAAGGGCTCCATCACACCGGCGCCGTACGGCGGGGCCGCGTGCCTGCTCGCCCGCGGCGGACGGGTGGTCGGCGGGTTCGGCAGGTCCGTCGTGGACCTGGCGCCCGACGGGAGCGACGCGCGGGTCATCCCGATACCGGCCGCGGAGCGTCTCGTCGACGCGATCACCTCGACGGGCGACGGCACGGTGTACTGCGTCGGGCGGCCGACGGGCACGGTCTACCGGCGCGACGGCGACGCCCTCGTACCGGTCGCCGCACCCACGCCGCTGGACGAGCACCGGGCGCTCTTCCCGCTCCCGGACGGCAGGCTGCTGGGCGGGGCGGGCAGCGGCCGGGTGTGGTGGCTCGACCCGAACGGCGGCGGGTCGACCACGCTGGAACTGATCGACACGGTCATGGCCGGCCCGGACCCCGTGCAGTCCCTGACCCTGGGCCCGGGCGGGGCCGTGCACGTCGGCGGCCACTTCTCCGTCACGACCCACCGGCCCGCACAGGGCACCAGCCGGCGGATCCCGGTGTCCGGCGAGCCGAAGCAACTGCGCACGGCCGGCGACCGCGTCTACGCGGCGCTCTATCCGAGCACGGAGGTGGTGGAGCTCGACCCGGACCGCGGCAAGGTCCGCTCGCTCGGGTTCATCGACAACGACCAGCAGCGGCCGACGGACATGCTGTACGCACGGGCGATCGACCGGTTCCTCATCGCGTCCGCCCCGCCGGCCGGACGGCTCAAGGGCGCGCTGACCCTGGCGGACCGGGCGAGAAGACGGCTGACGGTGTACCACGACGTGATCACGGACCAGAGCGTGATGTCCCTGGCCCTGGACGACCGGCTGAGCCCCGGGATCGCGTACCTCGCCGGTGACACCTGGGGCGGCGGCAGCGTGACCCCGGCCCGGCCGAGCGCGACGGTCGTCGCCTTCGACCTGTGCCGCCGCAAGGTGCTGTGGGAGGTCGCGCCGATCGAGGGGTACGCGAGCCTCCAGCACATCGAGGTGCTCGACGGTGTGCTGTACGGCGTCTACAAGCGGCTGGCGGGCACCTGGTTCGCCATGGACCTGGAGACCCGCACGGTGCTGCGGTCGGGAAGGCTGCCCAGCTACGGCGAGCTGACCGTGCACCGCGGACAGGTGTTCGCCTCCGTCTTCGGCGGGCTGGTCTACCGGATCGGGCCGGATCTCGACGAGGCCCGCCCGGTGCTGACCGGTCTCGGCGACGGGTGGTACAACCCGCCGCAGCTGGCCTGGGAGCGGCGGTCGTCGTGGCACGCCTGGGGTGTCGCGGGCAGGGAGCTGGCTCGGCTCCGCCTCGACCCGGACTGCGTCTCCGCGAACCGGGCCGGAACCACCCCGCCGGACGAGGCGGTACTGGAGTCGCTGCTGGCCAACTGAGACCGCCGTGGACACGGCTACGGCGACGGCGGCGCTGCCGGCGGCCGCACCGGAGACGACGGTGGCCGCACCGGAGACGACGGTGGCCGCACCGCGGTGGCAGCTACGGCCGACGACGGCGGTGGCGGTGACGGTGGCGGTGGCCGACGGCGGTGGCGGTGGCCGACGGCGGTCACGCCGGGCCAGGTGGGAAGGAGGGGCCCCGGCATCGGCGGCGCTCCGGCGGCCCCTCCGGGAGCGGGCCGCCGCCCCGGTCCGCCGGGGCGGCGGTCCCCGGCGGACCGGACGGGGGCGGTGCGGCTCCGCCAATGGGGCCGTTCGGCCCATGCGCGAAGGCCCCGGGGCAGGCCAGCGTAGGGGGAGCACGACAGGAGCCACGCCATGGACTTCCGTACCCGTGTCGCGCTCATCGGACTGGGCAGCGACTCCAGGCGTGACGACGGTGTGGGCCGGGCCGTCGTCGACGCACTCCGGGAACACGCCGTCGAGCGGCCCCTCTCCCCCGAGGTCGGCCTCGAGACCTGCAACGGGAATCCCGCGCAACTGATCGGGCTCTGGCACGACGCCGACCTGGCGGTGGTCGTGACCTGCGCGTACGCGTATCCCGGCGAGCCGGGCAGGGTCGTGCGAAGGGAGTTCGACGCGCAGGGGCTCGCTCTGCCGCTGCGGGGGGAGCCGCACGGCACTGTGGACAACCCGGTGCTGGTCGAGGCCGTGGAACTCTCCCGGATGCTCGGCAGGCTGCCGGGCCGGCTGGTGGTGTACGCGGTGCAGGGCGCCGACTCCTCGTTCGGCTCCGGCCTGTCCCGGACGCTGGCGGACATGGTCGAGCCCCTGGCCGACCGGGTGCGGCGGGAGGTCGTCCGCGGCTCTGCGCCGCCGGTGCCCGCACGGCCCGTCCGCCGGTGATTCGGTGCCCGCACGGCCCGTCCGCCGGTGATTCGGGGCGCGCACGGCCCGTCCGCCGACGGGTCGGGGCACGTACGGCCCGTCCGCCGACGGGTCGGGCCACGCGCCGAGTGGCCGCGTACCCCGGCGGGAACCGAAGGCGGCGGCCCGGGCCGGGTGCCCGCGGCCGTACCGCCCGGGGCGCCGGGGACGGCGCACGGCAGAGGCGCGCCGCCGTACGGGGAAGGAGTCACGGCCCGCGGAGAGGCGCGCCGCCGTACGGGGAAGAAGTGACGGCGGGGCGGACCACCGGCGGACGGTCCGGCCCCGTCGCCGGGTCCGCCGGCCGACGTGACGGGACGGGGCGGGACGACAGACGTGGAGGACTCAGATGTCCGAGGCACCGGCCTTCTCCGAGGAGTCGCCCATCAGGGTGTTCGTCCTGGACGACCACGAGGTGGTCCGTCGCGGACTGCAGGACATGCTCGACGCCGAACCCGACATGGCGGTGGTCGGCGAGGCCGCGACCGCCGTGCAGGCCCTCGCCCGGGGCCCCGCGCTGCGCCCCCACGTGGCGGTACTGGACGTCCGGCTCCCCGACGGCGACGGCATCACCGTGTGCCGTGAACTGCGCTCCCGCATCCCGGAGCTCGCCTGTCTGATGCTGACGTCCTTCGACGACGAGGATGCGCTGCTCGACGCGATCATGGCCGGTGCGGCGGGCTATGTACTCAAGCAGATCAAGGGGTCCGACCTTGTCTCCGCCGTGCGGACGGTGGCGACCGGGCGGTCGATGCTGGATCCCGCCACCACGGCACGGCTGATGCACTCGCTCCGCGCCCCCGGCGACGCTGGGTCGGCCGAGGACGAACGCCTCGCGGCGCTCTCGGAGCGGGAGCGCGAGGTACTCGACCTGATCGGCGAGGGCCTGACGAACCGGCAGATCGGCAAGCGGCTCTACCTCTCGGAGAAGACGGTCAAGAACCACATCTCGCGGTTGCTGTCCAAGCTCGGCGTGGAGCGCCGCGTGCAGGCTGCGGTCATCGCCGCGCAGGCCCGCGAGCACGACGGACCGCGCGGCTGAGACGCGGGCACGGGCACCGGTGGGTCGGGGCGGCTCCCGCTCCGACCCACCGGCACCCGGTCCGGCCGGACCGTGGTCCACCGACCGAACCGTCGGCTCACCGCCCGGAGCCTCGACCCGTCCTCCGGGTGGTCGACCGGTCCTCCGGGCGGCGGTCGGCTCCCGCTCCGAGCCGTCGGCCCGTCCCCCGGGCCGTCGGCCCACCCTCCGAGCCGTCGGCCCGTCCCCCGGGCGGTGGTCGGCCCGCGCCTTCAGCCGTTGCCGGGCAGCGGTACGGACCAGACCAGCCTGGTGCCGCCGGCGGCGCCGCGGCCGGTGACGAGTTCGCCGGACAGCCTCTCGGCGCGTTCGGCCATGTTGCGCAGTCCGCTGCGGCGGCCGTGCGGCGGGATGCCGATGCCGTCGTCGGTCACGGTGACGGACAGCCGCCCGCCGAGTGCGGCGATGGTGACCTCCGCCTTCGACGCCCGGGCGTGGCGGGCCACGTTGGACAGGGCCTCGCCGAGCACCGCGACGGCCTCGTCGGCGACCCGGCGCGGGACCTCGGTGTCGATGAGACCCTCCATACGCAGGGCGGGGGCGAAGCCGAGGGCCGGAGTGGCCTGCTCGGCGGCCCGTACGGCGAGCGCCCTGAGGCCCGGTGGCGCCCCGTCGGTTTCGTGCTCACGGAGTCCGAAGATCGTCGAGCGAATGATCTTGATCGTGGAGTCCAGGTCGTCAATGGCTCGCTCCAGCCGTTCCGCCGCCACCGGATGGTCCACGAAGCGCTCGGCGCTCTGCAGCGTCATCCCCGTCGCGAACAACCGCTGGATGGCGAGATCGTGAAGGTCGCGGGCGATACGGTCGCGGTCGGCGAGCAGGCTCACCTGCTCGGCGTCACGGCGCCGGTCGGCCAGTTCCATGGCGAGGGCCGCCTGCCCGGCGAACCCGGACACCGGGGCGGTCTCCGTGTCGCCGAACGGAGTGCGGCCCGCGCCGCGGGCCAGTATCAGTACGCCCCGCAGCTTCTCCGGGTCGCCCACCAGTACCGCCATCGCGGGGCCCAAGCCCTTCCAGCGCTCCGGCAGATAAGTGGCCCGGGGGTCGCGGACCACGTCGGGCGTGGTCATCAGGCCGCTCCCGCTCACCAGGGCCGCCTTGGCGAGCGTACCCTCGCCGGGCGGCAGCACCATGCCGAGGTGGCGATCGGCACCCTCGCCGTGCGCATGGGCGCAGCACAGGTTCCCGTCCGGCTCGGTGAGGTAGACGAGCCCGAGGTCCGCGCTGGAGATCCGGCGTGCCCGGTCGAGCATCATCTCCAGCACCTCGGACTCCGAGGCCCCGGACAGCAGGGCGCTGGTGCACTCGGCGCTCGCGGCGAGCCACTGCTCGCGAAAACGGGTCTCCTCGAACAGCCGGGCGTTCTCGATGGCGATCCCGGCCGCCACGGCGAGCGTCGTCAGCACCGCCTCGTCCTCGTCGTCGAAGGAGGCCCCGCCGCGCTTCTCGGTCAGATAGAGGTTGCCGAACACCTCGTCGCGGACCCTGATGGGAACACCGAGGAACGAGTGCATCGGCGGATGGTGCTCGGGAAAGCCGGAGGACCCCTCGTGATCGGCGAGTTCGGCCAGCCGCAGCGGCGCGGGATGCCGGATGAGCTCACCGAGGAGTCCGTGTCCGGAAGGCAGGTCCCCGATCCGGCCGCGCAGTTCGTCGCTGATGCCCACGGGCAGGAAGCGCGCAAGGCTCTTGCCCTCCCCGATCACGCCGAGGGCCCCGTACTCGGCGTCGACGAGCACGACGGCCGCCTCCACGATCTCGCGGAGCACCTGCGAGAGATCCAGCCCCCGGCCCACGGAGAGGACGGCCTCCAGCAGGCCGTTGAGCCTGTCCCTGGTGCCGCGCACCTCGTCGATGCGGACCTGGAGTTCTTCGAGCAGCTCGTCCAGCCTCAGCCGTGGGACGCCCGCACTCCGGCCCCCTTCGCTCCGGCCTCCTTCGCTCCGGACCTCGCCGCCCATGACACCTCCGCCGGAGTCCGACAGCCATGCCGCGCCACGCGCCGTTCCACGGCGGCCCGGCGGAGGCGAACGGCCCGCGCGAGCCCGTGGGGCGGGACCCCGGGGCCGCTTCTCCCGGCCGCCTCCCGGCGCGCACGGAAGGCGGAAAGGGCCCATCCACTTCTCGCGGATCCTGATTGCGCGGTGAACGTTCCGACCGTTTCTCCGCGTCCTCTGCAAGAGCCCTTCCCGTCACCTCCATGGAATCACCGGGCGACGGGTACCGCCAGGGCACACCCGGTCCGGGCACCGGGAGGACCCGGGCAACCGGCACGGGCACCGGAAGGACCCGAGCAACCGGCACGGGCACCGGGAGCGGGCAGCGGGCATCGGGCAGCGGGCATCGGGCATCGGGCATCGGGCATCGGCACCGGGTCTCCCCGACCCGGCAAGTCCCCTTGGGCGGGGTCTGTCCGTCGAGGAGCGGCGCGGCGGCGGTGCGGTGCATCGCACGGCGCCGGACCGCCCTCGCAGCGGACCCGGCCGGTTGGTTCGGCGACGCGGCGAGACGCGGCGATTCGCCGGAGCCGGCCGTGCCGGGCGCCGCGACGGGGCGTACGCCGCCTGACGCGGCACTAGGCCGACGGCCAGCCGTACGGGGCCGAAACCGCGTTCCCGGGGCCGGCGCCCACCGCCTCCAGGTCCTGGTCAGCCACCCGCATCAGCTGGCGGGCGAGGTCGCTCATGGCCCGGCTCGCCGCGAGTTCGTCGCCTATCTCGGGGACGTCCACGTCCTGCGGATTGCAGCGCGCCGTCCCCCTGCCGGTGAGCTTCGACGTGCCGGTGTCCAGCACCATCCTGGCCCTGGTCGTGCCGTCCTCCTCGGACAGGTACATGCGGACCTTCCATTCCAGCGTCCGTGTCATCGCGCGCCTCCTCGCCCGCGTACGGGCCGCACCGCCGGTCCCCGTTCCCGCCACCGGCACCGGCACCGGCACCGTGGTTCGGGCCGGACCGTCACCGTCGCCGTGCGGGTACCGGTCCGGGACTCCAGGATCCCCCGCGTGCGGGCTCCCGCGCGACCGCGCGACCGCGTGGCGGGACGGCGCGAGGGCGGGACGCAGAGCCGCGGGGAGCAGGTGCCCACCGGGGAGCGGTCAGGCCGCGGTGAGATCGGCCGGGCCTCGTTCTGACACTCGCCGAGCGGCACCGGGGCCCCGCGGGACCGGGGTGCGCGGCATCGGGGTGCGCCGCGCTCCGCAGCCCCGGCGCGAGCAGCCCCGGCGGCGCAGGGGGCGCGTCCGGCGGCACCGTACGCGGACCGGCCGCGGCCGGCGTACCCGGCAGGACCGGGCAGGACCGGGCCCGCGGGTCAGTGCGTAGCGGCCCCGGCGCCGCCCACGCTCACGTCCGGGCGGACGATCACCACGGGGCAGGGCGCATGCTGGCTGACCTGCTGGCTCACCGAGCCGAGGAGCATCCGGGCGAACCCGCCGCGCCCCCGGGAGCCCACCACCAGGAGTTCGGCCCCCTCGGCGGCGGCCATCAGGGCCTCGGCCGGGTTGCCGTGCACCAGCCGCTCGTGGACCCGGGTCTCGCCCGTCTCGCCGAGGACCTTGCGCACCTCCTCCCTGAGGCCGCGCTTGGCCTCCCCGGCGTCGAACTCCGTGTCGACCGCGGGGGCCGACCAGCCGTGCGCGCCCGGCAGCTCGTACGCGGCGACCGCGTCCACCGTCGCTCCGATCAGCCCGGCGTGCCGGACGGCCCAGCGCAGCGCGGCGTACGAAGAGGGCGAGCCGTCGATGCCCACGACCACGCGGGGAGCCGGATCGCTCGTGCTCATGCCCTTCCACCTTTCTCGCGGACCCCGTCATCCACGCTGCGCGACCTCGCGTGGTTCCGCGAGGCGAGCGCCGCCGGCGGAGCGGCGCCCGGCCATCGGCGGCCGGGGCCTCGCGTGCGCGGGTGCGCCACGGGGAGCCCATGCCCTTGCCGACCAGCTGCTGCCGGCGTCTCGCGTGCGCGGGTGTGCCATGGCAGGCCGGATGGCCTCGACCACTTCGGTGATCGGCGTCTCGCGTGCGCGGGGGTGCTCCCGCTGCCGGGCCCGGCCAAGTGAGCTGAGAGGGCGGCGTCTCGCGTGCGCGGGGGTGCTCCCCCTCAACAAGCGCATGGCCGACGCCCAGGAGACCAGGCGTCTCGCGTGCGCGGGTGTGCTCCCTCGGCATGCGCTCGCCTTCGCGGCGGCCGGCCGGGACCGGGTGGCACCCGTCCGGGCCCCGGCGGCCCGCGGACCGCCGGACGGCGGGGCCCGGGCCTGCTGGCCGGTTCCGTCGGGCGGATGAACACCCGGGGCCGCCGTGCCCGCTCCCGTGCCCACTCCCGTGCCGTCGAAGGCACCGCGGCGACCACGGGCCGCGGGCAGCAGGCCCACGCTCACCGCTCCGTATGCGCCTCGCCGACGGCCGGCGCGACGGCCGTGCCGCTCAGCTGCGGAGCCGCCTGCGGTCGGCAGGGCAGCGCGGAGGCGTGGGCCGTCGGCGCGCCCGCCGCATCCCGCAGACGCCCGCCGCATCCCGCAGACGCCCGCCGCATCCCGCAGACGCCCGCCGCATCCCGCAGACGCCCGCCGCGCCCCGCAGACGCCCGGTGGCGCCCGGTGGCGCTCGGTGGCGCTCGCAGTCGCCCGGCCGGGGAGCGCCGCGGATCGCGTCCCGTCGCGGCCGTGCCGGTGGGGTGGTACGCGAACAGACACGGATTCCGGCACCCCGCGCCGCCTCGACGAGACGGCCGAAGTCGTCCCCGGGAGGTGCGGGCAACGCCGTGGCCGTCGGCCGGCGCGCGTTCCGGCGGCAGACGACTGCCCCGGAGTGGCGACCGGTGAGGATGCCCGCTCGCGGCGGGTCCTCCAGGACGTCCACGACCGTCTCGCGGGGCGGTGTCCACGCCTCCACGCTCCCCGTTGGCGCAGTGGACGAGCCACTCCGGCCGATGCCCGCTCGCGGAAGCCGGCGGACCTGTGCCGAGCGGTCGTGGAGGCCCGCTTCCGGGCGCGGGCGCCGATGCGTCCAGAATGGGCCGGTGGCCCCACGGCGCCGCCGGGCCACAGGCCCTTCCGGCGAGCCGACGGCCGCACGGCCTGCCGGCACGGCGACATGACGACCCTTCAGGAGGAAACCGCGATGACCGACCCCGTCGAACTCGAACTCCCCGTGGGCGGTGCGACGCTCCGCGTCCTGCGGTTCGGTTCAGGGCCGCGCACGGCGGTCGCGGCGCACGGTATCACCGCGTCCGGGATGTCCTTCCGCGCGGTGGCCCGCCATCTGCCTCCGGAGTGGTCGCTGTTCGCCCTCGACCTCCGGGGCCGGGGCGGCAGCGCGGACGCCCCCGGGCCGTACGGCCTGGACGCCCACGCGTCCGACCTGTGTGCGGCGGCCGAGCGCTGGGGGAACGGAGCGCCCGTCGCGGTCACGGGCCAGTCGATGGGGGCGTGTGTCGCGCTGCGGGCCGCGGCTCGCCGTCCGGAACTCTTCGACCGGCTGCTGCTGGTCGACGGCGGACTGCCGATCCCGGTCGCGGAGGGAGCCGACCCCGACGCCCTGCTCGACGCCTCGATGGGGCCGATACTGGCCAGGCTTGCCAGGACGTTCCCGTCCGACGAGGCGTACGTCGACCTCTTCCGCGCCCATCCCGCCCTCGGACCGGAGTGGAACGACGACATCGAGTCGTACGTCCGCTACGACATCACGGGCCCCGCCGGTGCCCGCCGCTCACGCGCCCAGGAAGGACCGGTCCGCGGGGACGGCCGCGAACTGCTCACCTCCGGTGCGGCCTTCGGCGAAGACCTGACCGGGCTGGCGCTGCCCGCGAAGCTGCTCTACGCGCCCCGCGGGATGACGGGAACGGAGCCCGGCATCCTGTCCACCGGACTGGTCGCGCAGTGGACGGCCCGGGTGCCCCGGCTGACGGCCGAGGCGGTTCCGGACTGCAACCACTACACGATCCTCATGGGCCCGCGGTCGAGGACGGTCGCCGACCGGCTCGTGACCTGGTTCTGATCGGCTGCCCGGACCCGCGTGGGCGGCGGCGGAGGGGTCCGCGTCGACCGGAGCGGACGGCGGCTGCCCGCCACCTCGTGGACGGCTCGGCTGCTCAGCGGCTCGGCTGCTCAGCGGCTCAGCGGCTCAGCGGCTCAGCGGCTCAGCGGCTCGGCGGCTCAGCGGCTCAGCGGCTCGGCGGCTCGGCTGCCGGTACTCGCGCGGGAGCGGGCAGCACGGCCTGGTGGCCTCCCCGGGCGGGCGTGACGGCCCCGCACCCGCGTGGGCGGCTGCGCGGCCGCGGGCAGCCGGAATCCGGGTGCCCGGGTGCGACGACCGGCATCCCCTCACCCCGGCGCCCGGGCAGGGCGGCCGGCCCCGGTTACCGGCCACCCTGCCCGGCCGCCCCACCCGGCCGCTTCCCGCCCCGGTCCTGGTGCCCGCGCAGACGATCGGACTTATGGTGCAAGGAGTCGGTTTCAGCTCGTCGCACTTCGGTGCGGACAGCCCGGCCTCCAGTGCACGCGTGCTCGGAAAGGGTGGTCCCGATGCACCCAGCCCTCAGTTCCGACGACCTGGCCCGGCTTCGCCGGCAGCGGCCCTATCCCGCGGTGTCGGTCCTGATGCCCACACACCGGCGGGAGCCGGACAACGCGCAGGACCCGGTCAGGCTGCGCAATCTGATGGCCGCGGCCAAGGAGCGGCTCAGGGCCGATCCCGCCGTCACCCGTGAGACCCGGATCGACGTGTCCCAGCAGCTCGACCGGGCGCTGGCCGGGATCGACCTGGGGCACGCGGAGGACGGACTGGTGGTCTTCGCCGCTCCGGGCGAGCACGAGGTCTGGATGCTGGGCCGCCCCGTGCCCGAGCGGGTGGTGCTTGCGGACACCTTCCTGACCCGCAATCTCGTATCGGCGCAGGCCGCGGAGCGCCCGTTCTGGGTCCTCGCCGTCGCCTCCGACCGCGCCTCGCTATGGAGCGGCACGGCGGACCGGGTGGCCGAGGAGCGCAACGGGCGGTTCCCGATGGTCCGCAGTGCCGAGAACTTCGACGCCGAACGGCAGGAGCAGATCGGCGATGTGCCGAGCACCTTCCGGGACGAGGCGACACGGCACTTCCTGCGGGAGGCCGACACCGCGCTCGCCTCGGTCCTCAAGGCGGACCCGCGGCCGCTGTACGTGACCGGCGAACCCGCGGCGCTGGCCCTCCTCGACGGCGTCGGCACGGCCGCCAAGGGCCAGGCCGTCCACGTGCCGAGGGGCGGGGTGGCCGGGTCCTCCGGCGACGCGGTCTGGCAGGCGGTGCGCCCGTTCGTCGAGGCGCGCGCCGAGCAGGAGGTCTCGGGCGTCCTCGCGGAACTGGACCGGGCGAGGGGCAGGCGCGCGTTCGCCGCCGGGGTGGACGAGATCCGCCAGAACGTGCAGACGGGCAGGGTCGCGCTGCTGGCCGTGGAGGAGAACTACCGGGAGACCGTGCGGGACACCGGCGGGCATGTGCTGCCCGCCGAGCCGGGGGACCTCGACGCGGTGGTCGACGTCGTGGACGAGATCGTCGAGAAGTCCCTGGACACGGGGGCGGACGTGCGGTTCGTGCCGGACGGCACCCTCGCGGGGATGGGCGGTATCGCCAGCGCCCTGCGCTACTGACGGCCCGCGGGACGGCGGCCCGGCGCTCCCGGTCTGCCGCCGCACCACCGCCGCACGCTCCCGGTCGGCCGCCGCACCACCGCCGTGCGCCACAGATCACCCGCCGCACACTCCCGGTCGGCCGGCGAGGCCGCCCCTCGTCGGCAGCCGCCCCCCGTCGGCAGCCGCCCCGCGTCGGCGGCCGACCGCCGCACGGCGCCGCGGCGGACCTCCGCCCGCACCCGCGGACCGTGCCGGCGGTTTCGCGTGAGCGCGGTGCCGGGCGGGCCGTTTGCGCCGATACTGGCAGAGGGTGTGCGGCGCGTTCCGCCACGGCCCGCCCGGGAGGACACCGTCCGGAGCGATCGACGCCGGTCCCGTCAGGAGGTTCCCATGAGGATGCTCATCAACGTCCCCGAGACGGTGGTCGCGGACGGCCTGCGCGGCCTGGCCGCGGCGCACCCCGGGCTGAACGTCGACGTGGAGAACAGGCTCGTGGTCCGGGGGGACGCCCCGGTCGCGGGCAGGGTGGGCCTGGTGTCCGGAGGCGGGTCGGGGCACGAGCCCCTGCACGGCGGGTTCGTGGGGGTCGGGATGCTCTCGGCGGCATGCCCCGGCGAGGTGTTCACGTCCCCGGTGCCGGACCAGATGGCCCGGGCCGCGGCGGCGGTGGACAGCGGGGCGGGTGTGCTCTTCGTGGTGAAGAACTACACGGGCGACGTGCTGAACTTCGACATGGCGCAGGAGCTCGCCGAGGACGAGGGCGTCCAGGTGGCCAAGGTGCTCGTCGACGACGACGTGGCCGTCCGGGACAGCCTGTACACGGCGGGCCGGCGCGGCACGGGCGCGACGCTCTTCGTGGAGAAGATCGCGGGCGCCGCGGCCGAGGAGGGCGCCCCGCTGGAGCGGGTCGAGGCGGTCGCCCGCCGGGTCGACGAGCGGTCGCGCAGCTTCGGTGTCGCGCTCAGCGCCGTCACCACCCCGGCCAGGGGCACCCCGACGTTCGACCTGCCTGCCGGCGAGCTGGAGTTGGGGATCGGCATCCACGGCGAGCCCGGCCGTGAACGGCGGCCGATGATGACCTCGCGCGAGATCGCGGACTTCACCGTGGAGGCGGTCCTCGACGACCTGAGGCCGTCGAGTCCGGTGCTGGCGCTGGTCAACGGCATGGGCGCGACGCCGCTGCTGGAGCTGTACGGGTTCGGCGCGGAGGTCCACCGGGTGCTCGCCGAGCGCGGTGTGCCGGTGGCCCGGACCCTGGTCGGGAACTACGTCACCTCGCTCGACATGGCCGGCTGCTCGGTGACGCTGTGCGAGGCGGACGAGGAGATCCTGCGGCTGTGGGACGCCCCCGTGGAGACGCCCGCGCTGCGCTGGGGCCGCTGAACCGTGCCCGGCCCGGGCGGAGTTCCCGGCCCGGGCGGCGAGGGCGGTGCCGCGTCCGCGGGCCGCGACGACGCGCACAAGGGAGCCGACGTGCACAAGGGAGCCGACGTGCCACGAGAAGCGGACGCAGACGCGGTGCTCGACGCGGAGTTCTTCCTCCGCTGGATGAACGCCCTCGCGCGGGCGGTGGACCGGGAGGCCGCGCGGCTCACCGAGTTGGACGCCGCGATCGGGGACGCCGACCACGGGACCAATATGCGGCGGGGTTTCACGGCGGTGGCGGCCGCGCTGGAGAAGGACGCGCCGGACACTCCGGGTGCCGTACTGACGCTGGCGGGGCGCCGGCTGATCTCCACGGTCGGCGGGGCTTCGGGGCCGCTGTACGGGACGCTGCTGCGGCGTGCCGGCAAGGCGCTCGGCGACGAGGCCGGGGTGTCGCGGGCGCAGCTCGCCGAGGCGCTGCGCGCGGGGATCGCGGCGGTGGCCCGGCTCGGCGGCGCGAAGGCCGGGGACAAGACGATGCTGGACGCGCTGGAGCCGGCGGCGGCGGCGCTGGACGAGTCCTTCGCGGCTGCGCGCGCGGCCGCGGAGGACGGTGCGGCCGCGACCGTGCCGATGCTGGCCCGCAAGGGCCGCGCGAGCTATCTGGGCGAACGCAGCGTCGGGCACCGGGATCCGGGGGCGGCGTCCTCCGCCCTGCTGGTCGGCGCCCTCGAGGAGGCCGCGCGATGACCGGTGTGGTGGGGATCGTCCTCGTCTCGCACAGCGCGCAGGTCGCCGCGGCGGTCGCCGATCTCGCCCGGAGGCTGGCCGGCTCGGGCGACGGGGTGCCGGTGGCGGCGGCCGGCGGCACCGCGGACGGCGGCCTCGGCACCAGTGCGGACTCGACCGCCCGCGCCGCGCGCGAGGTGGACCGGGGGGCGGGGGTGGCCGTGCTGGTGGACATCGGCAGCGCGGTGCTGACGGTGAAGGCGCTGCTGGCCGAGGGGGACGAACTCCCGGAGGGCACCAGGCTCGTGGACGCGCCGTTCGTCGAGGGGGCCGTCGCGGCGGTGGTCACGGCGTCCGCCGGAGCGGATCTGGACGCGGTGGTGACGGCGGCGGAGGAGGCGTACGGCTACCGCAAGGTGTGACCGTACGCATCCGTACGCGGCTTGTGATGCACCTGGTCAACGCACTAGTGTCGCAGGGCCTTGGTGAACGGGAAACCGGTGGAGTACCGGTGCGGCCCTCGCCACTGTGATCGGGAAGTCCGGCTCTCTCCGCGAGGAAGCCACTGGACGGCCGCGGGAGACCGCGGTGTCCGGGAAGGCGGAGCCCGGGCGGCATGACCCGTCAGCCAGGAGACCGGCCGGGGCGCGTTGTCCATCCACGAGGTGCTGGAGAGGTCTCCCTACCCATGCATATAGCCGAGGGCTATCTGCCCCCTGTGCACGCGGCCGCCTGGGCCGCCGCGTCCGCCCCCTTCGTGATCCACGGCGTACGGGCGCTGACCCGCGAGGTCAGGGCGAACCCCGAGTCCACGCTGCTGCTCGGCGCGGCCGGCGCCTTCACCTTCGTACTGTCGGCGCTCAAGATCCCTTCGGTGACGGGCAGTTGCTCCCATCCGACCGGCACCGGACTGGGCGCGATACTGTTCCGGCCGCCGATCATGGCGGTGCTCGGCACGATCACCCTGCTCTTCCAGGCGCTGCTGCTGGCCCACGGGGGCCTGACCACGCTCGGCGCGAACGTCTTCTCGCTGGCGGTCGTGGGGCCCTGGGCCGGGTTCGGGGTGTACGTGCTGCTGCGGCGGTCCGGGGCGCCGCTGATGGTGGCGGTGTTCTCCGGTGCGTTCACCGCCGACCTGTCCACGTACTGCGTCACCAGCGTGCAGCTTGCGCTGGCGTTCCCCGACCCGGGCAGCGGTGTGGTGGGCGCCCTGGCCAAGTTCGGCGGCATCTTCGCGGTCACCCAGGTGCCGCTGGCGGTCAGCGAGGGCCTGCTGACCGTCCTGGTGATGCGGCTGCTGGTGCGGTCCAGCAAGGGCGAGCTGACCCGGCTCGGGGTGCTCCTCCAGGGCGGGGCGGAGAAGGAGGCCGCGGTCCGATGAGCCGCAACGCGAAGATCAACACACTGCTGCTGGCGATCGTGGCCGCGCTGGCCGTGCTGCCGCTGGCGCTGGGTCTGGGCGACCACAAGGAGGAGCCCTTCGCCGGCGCCGACGGTGAGGCGGAGGCCGCGATCACGGAGATCGCCCCGGACTACGAGCCCTGGTTCGCCCCGTTGTACGAGCCGCCGTCCGGGGAGGTCGAGTCGGCCCTGTTCGCCCTCCAGGCCGCTCTGGGCGCGGGTGTCCTCGCGTACTACTTCGGGTTGCGCAGGGGCCGCCGGCAGGGCGGGGCCCGGGTGGCGGCCGCGCGGGACGCCCGGACGCCCGCCGCCGGTGCGGCCGATTCCGCCGGCGCGGGCGCGTAGTCCCCGATGCTGCCGATCGACGCGGCGGCGCACGGCAGCCGCTGGCGCGGCCGCCATCCGGGCGAGAAGGCGGCGCTCGGCCTGGGCCTGACGGTCTGCGCCGTCGCGCTGCCGCCGTGGCCGGGTGCCGTCCTGGTGGCGGCGGCCGCGGTCGCGGTGCTGCTCGGGCCCGCCGGGGTGGCGCCCCGGCGGCTGTGGCGGGCGTGGCGCATCCCGCTGGGGTTCTGCGTCACGGGCGCGGTTCCGCTGCTGTTCGCGGTGGGCGGCCCGGACGGCTTCGTGGCGCTCGCCCCCGACGGGCCCCCGCACGCGGCCCGGCTGCTGCTGCGGACGTCGGCGGCCTCGCTCGGGGTGCTGCTGTTCGCGTTCACCACGCCGATGTCCGACCTGCTGCCCCGGCTGGCCCGGGCCGGGGTGCCGGGGCCGGTCGTGGACGTGGCGCTCGTGATGTACCGCATCGCGTTCCTGCTGCTGGACGCGGTGCACCGGATCCGCCAGGCGCAGGCCGCCCGGCTCGGCCACACCACCCGGGCGGCGGCCTGGCGGTCCCTCGCGGGGCTCGCCGCCACGGCGTTCGTGCGCGCCTTCGACCGGGCGCAGCGGTTGCAGACGGGGCTCGCCGGGCGGGGCTACGACGGGACGCTGCGGGTCCTGGTGCCGCCGGCGGCGGTGTCCGTGCGCTTCCTGGCGGCGACCGCGGGGCTGCTCGCGGGACTCGTCGCCGTCACCCTCGTACTGGAAAGGTCCGTGCTGTGAGCGGTTCCGTGGACGCGCACGCTCGCGGGGGCGCGGTCCCCGTGGTGGAACTGGCCGGCGCCGGGTTCTCCTACCCGGACGGCCCGCCGGTGCTGCGCGGTGTCGACCTCGCCGTGGCCGGCGGGCGGTGCCTGGCGCTGCTGGGCCGCAACGGGAGCGGGAAGACGACCCTGATGCGGCTGCTGAGCGGCGGGCTGCGCTGCGGTGAGGGGCGGCTGCTGCTGGACGGCGAGCCGGTGGCGTACGACCGCGCAGGGCTCACCCGGCTCCGGACGACCGTGCAGCTGGTGGTGCAGGACCCGGACGACCAGTTGTTCGCCGCCTCCGTGGCCCAGGACGTGTCGTTCGGGCCGATGAACCTGGGGCTGCCGGAGCCGGAGGTGCGGGCCCGGGTGGCCGGGGCGCTCGACGCGCTGGACATCGCGGCGCTCGCGGACCGTCCGACGCATCTGCTGTCGTACGGGCAGCGGAAACGGGCCGCGATCGCGGGCGCGGTGGCGATGCGGCCGCGGGTGCTGGTCCTGGACGAGCCGACGGCCGGGCTCGACCCGCACGGCCAGGAGAGGCTGCTGGCGGTGCTGGAGCGGCTCGGGGAGTCCGGCACGACCGTGGTGATGGCCACGCACGACGTGGACCTGGCGCTGCGCTGGGCCGACGACGCGGCCGTGCTGTCCCCGGCCGGGCTGCGGACCGGGCCGGTGGCGGAGCTGCTGGCGGACCGGGGGCTGCTGGAGGGGGCCCGGCTGCGGCGGCCGTGGGCGATGGCGGCCGAGGAGGTGCTGCGGGCCCGCGGGCTGCTGGAGTCGGGCAGTCCGGGTCCGCGGACCCCGGAGGAACTGGGCCGCTGGGCGGCACCGGCGTAGCGCATCTCACCCGGACCTCGTTGTGCAACTAGTTGCATAACGAGGTCTCCGGCGTCTACAAAAGGGGTCGACGCTTATCGCGCGAGGAGGCGCCCCGATGACCCCGACCCCGTACCCGCATCTGCTCAGCCCGCTCGACCTCGGCTTCACCACACTCCCCAACCGGGTGCTCATGGGCTCCATGCACATCGGTCTCGAAGAGGCCGAGAACGGCTTCGAGCGCATGGCCGCCTTCTACGCCGAGCGCGCCCGGGGAGGCGTCGGGCTGATCGTCACCGGCGGCATCGCCCCCAACGACGCGGGGCGCCCGTACGAGGGCGGCGCCAAACTCACCACCGAGGAGGAGGCCGCGCAGCACCGCACGGTCACCGCCGCGGTGCACGCGGAGGGCGGCCGGATCGCCATGCAGATCCTGCACTTCGGCCGCTACGCCTACCATCGGGAGCTGGTGGCGCCGAGCGCGCTGCAGGCCCCCATCAGCCCGTTCGTCCCCCACGCCCTCACCGACGAGGAGGTCGAGCAGACCGTCGAGGACTATGTCCGCGCGGCCGGGCTGGCGAAGGCCGCGGGGTACGACGGCGTCGAGATCATGGGCTCCGAGGGCTACCTCGTCAACGAGTTCATCGCGAGCGCCACCAACCACCGGGACGACCGCTGGGGCGGCTCCTACGCGAACCGGACCCGCTTCCCCCGCGAGATCGTCCGCCGCACCCGCGAGCACGTCGGCGACGACTTCATCATCGTCTACCGGCTGTCGATGCTCGACCTCGTGCCCGGCGGCTCCTCGCTCGACGAGGTCGTCGCGCTCGCCAAGGAGATCGAGGCCGCCGGCGCGACCGTCATCAACACCGGCATCGGCTGGCACGAGGCCCGGATCCCGACCATCGCGACCTCGGTGCCGCGCGCCGCGTACACCTGGGTGACCGAGAAGCTGATGGGCGCGGTGTCCGTACCCCTGGTCACCAGCAACCGGATCAACACCCCCGAGGTCGCGGAGCGGGTGCTCGCCGAGGGCCGCGCGGACATGGTGTCCATGGCGCGGCCCTTCCTCGCCGACCCCGACTTCGTCGCCAAGGCCCGCGAGGACCGCGCCGAGGCGATCAACACCTGCATCGGCTGCAACCAGGCGTGCCTGGACCACACCTTCAGCGGCCGGATCACCTCCTGCCTGGTCAACCCGCGGGCCTGCCACGAGACCGAGCTGGTCCTCTCCCCCACCCGGCTGCGCAAGCGGCTGGCCGTGGTCGGAGCCGGCCCGGCCGGCCTGGCGTTCGCGGTCGCGGCGGCCGAACGCGGCCACGCGGTGACGCTGTTCGACGCCGCCGACGAGATCGGCGGGCAGCTCAACATCGCCAAGCGCATCCCGGGCAAGGAGGAGTTCGAGGAGACGCTGCGCTACTTCCGCACCCAGCTGGAGCTGCGCGGGGTGGAGGTCCGGCTCGGGACCTTCGCCACGCCGGAGCTGCTGACCGGGTACGACGAGATCGTGGTCGCGACCGGGGTCACGCCGCGCGTCCCCGACATCGAGGGCGTCGACCACCCCAGCGTCGTCGGCTACCTCGACGTGCTGCGGGACGGCGCGGAGGTCGGCGAGCGGGTGGCCGTCGTCGGCGCCGGCGGGATCGGCTTCGACGTGGCGGAGTTCCTCACCGACGGCGGCGAGGGCGCGAGTCTCGACGCGGAGACGTACTTCCGGCAGTGGGGCGTGGACACCGGCTACGCCGAGCGGGGCGGGCTGCGTGCCCCGGAGCGGCCGAGGCCGCCGCGCACCGTGCACCTCCTCCAGCGCAAGGCGTCCAAGGTCGGCGCGGGACTCGGCAAGACGACGGGCTGGATCCACCGCGCGGAACTCAGGCACCGCGGCGTCACGATGGTCGCGGGGGCGGCGTACGACCGGATCGACGACGAGGGCCTGCACATCACGGTGGACGGCACGGCGAGGACGATCCCCGTGGACACCGTGGTGCTGTGCACCGGCCAGGAGCCGAGGCGCGGCCTGTACGAGGAACTGGCCGCCGCGGGCCGCACCGTGCACCTCATCGGCGGCGCCGACGTGGCCGCCGAGCTGGACGCCAAACGCGCCATCGACCAGGGCACCCGGCTGGCGGCCGGGATCTGACGCCGCCTCCCTAGGATGCCGGTCATGTCCCTCCCGCACGCCATCCTCACCGCCCTGCTCGAGAAGCCGTCCTCGGGCCTGGAGCTGACCCGCCGCTTCGACCGGTCCATCGGCTACTTCTGGTCGGCGACGCACCAGCAGATCTACCGCGAACTGGGGAAGCTGGAGGAGGCGGGGCTGATCCGCGCCCTGTCCTCCGCCCAGCCGGCCAGGGGAAGGCGGAAGGAGTACGAGGTGCTGCCGGCCGGCCGCGCGGAACTGGCCGGCTGGGTGGGCAGGAGCGAGGACCCCAGACCGGTCCGGGACGCGCTGCTGCTCCGGCTGCGCGCGGCGGCGGTGGTGGGAACGGAGGGGCTCGAGGCGGAACTGGACCGGCATCTCGACTGGCACCGCAGGCAGTTGGCGGAGTACGAGGACATCCAGCGGCGCCACTTCCCGCCGGAGCGGGACGCGGCCGGGGACCGCCTGCGGCACGTGGTGCTGCGCGGCGGGATCGAGCTGGAGCGGTTCTGGATCGGCTGGCTCACGGAGGCGCTGGCGGAGATCGGGGGGCCGCCGCCGGGTCCTCGGCCGCGGTAGGCGCCGCCGCGCCCGGGCCGCCCGTCCCCCCGCGCGGGGGCGCCCGTCCTCCCGCGCGAGGACGGCCGTGGACCCGCGCGGGGACGGCCGTGGACCGGCGCGAGGACGGCCGTGGACCGGCGCGAGGACGGCCGTGGACCGGCGCGGGGACGGCCGTGGACCGGCGCGGGGACGGCCGTGGACCGGCGCAGTGGCGCCGCCGCGCCCGGGCCGCCCGTCCCCGGGCGAAGCCCCTCGGGGCGGGCCGCGGGAGTCCCCCGCCCTGTGCGCGGACGGAGTCGCCCTCGCAGCACGCCCTACCACATCCGGCACCCGCGGCTCACGGCCGGTGAACCTCGCCTCCCGCCGCGGGGATACTGGTCGGCCGTAGCAGGACTCGCCGACCACGAGGGGCGGACATGGCGGACCACGCGCGGAAAGAAGGCGGCCGGCGGCCGCACGGGGACGGGCGGCACGCCGTCGTGATCGGGGGGAGCCTCGCCGGCCTGCTCGCGGCGCACGTGCTGGCCGGCCACGCCGACCGGGTGACCGTCGTGGAGCGCGACCGGATCCCGGACGGCCCGGAGCCTCGTCCCGGAGTCCCGCAGAGCAGGCACGCCCATGTACTGCTGGAGAGCGGCCGGCTGGCGCTCGACTCCCTGCTGCCCGGGTTCACGGCCGAGCTGCGGGCGGCCGGGGCACCCCGGGTGGGCATGCCCGAGGACATGGTGGCGTGGAGCGGCGGCTGGATCCGGCGGACCGCCCCGACGACCCATATCCACACCGGTTCCCGCGCCCAGCTCGAGCATCTGGTGCGCAGGCGTGTGCTGGCCGATCCGGCGATCAGGACCGTGGAGTCCACGGAGGCCGTCGGGCTCACCGGCGACGCCCTCCGGGTGCGGGGTGTGCTGCTGCGGGAGCGCGGCGGCACGAACGGCACCGGGGGCGGCGGCGCCTCGGGACACCGGCAGCGGACGCTCGCGGCCGACCTGGTCGTGGACGCCTCCGGGCGGGGCTCGCGCGCCCCGCGGTGGCTGGCCGCCCTCGGCGCGGAGCCGCCGCAGGAGGAGTCCATCGACACCGGCCAGGCGTACGCCTCGCGCGTCTACCGCGACGCCGGCGCCCACCTCGGCACGGAGGCCCTGGCGTACTGGTTCTACCCGAACCCCTCGCAGACGTACGCGGGCGGGGTGCTCCCGCTGGAGGACGGCAGCCATCTCGTGGCGCTCGCCGGTCTCCGCGGCCAGGAACCGCCCACGGACGACGCGGGGTTCACCGCCTTCGCCGCGCGCCTGCCCCACCCGCTGGTGCACGAGTGGCTGCGCACCGCCGAACCGCGGACCCCGGCGTACGGCTTCCGGTCGACGGCCAACCTGCGGCGCAGATACGACCGTCCGGGCCGGCGCCCCGCCGGGTTCCTCGCCACCGGCGACGCGCTGTGCACCTTCAACCCGATCTACGGGCAGGGCATGTCGGTCGCCGCGATGAGCGCCGTCGCGCTGCGCGACGCCCTGGCCTGCCCGCGTCGCAGGCCGACGACCCTCCGGGTGCAGCGGGCGCTCTTCGACGCCTCGCGCCAGGCGTGGGACATCTCCGCGGGTGCCGACCGGGCCATGCCGGGGGCGGTGGGGAACGCCGTCAGCTCCCGGGCCGCGGACGGCCCGGTCGGCTGGTACCTGGACCGCGTCCAGCGGCGGTACGCGGGCGATCCGCTGCTCGTCGGCCCGGTCTTCCGCTCCGTGCTGACGCTCACCACTCCCCTGAGCGCCCTGTTCGCCCCGAGGATGGCGAGGGCGGTGCTGTTCGGCCCCGTGGTCCGGCCGCCCGCGGCACCGCCGATGCGGGCGGAGACCGCGGGCTGAACCGGCCGGGCGGCGGGTGCCCGGCGCCCGCCGCCCGGCGGCGGGTGCCCGCGGCAGGCCGGCTGCGGGCGGCGCTCCCCGGCCCTCAGGGCGCGGTCCGGGGCTCCTGGGTGTTCTCGCGGTGGAGGAAGGTGTTGAGCAGGTCGCCGACGGGGTGGCCGGCCTCATGGGGGTGGCGCAGCGCAAGGGTGGCGTCGATGGCGTAGCGGTTGCGGCGTCCGACGCGGGTCCGGGTGAGGTATCCGGCGCTCTCCAGGTCGGCGACGATGAGCTGGACGGCGCGCTCGGTGATGCCGATCGCGGCCGCGACGTCGCGCAGCCGGGCTTCGGGATCGCCGGCCAGGCAGAGCAGGACGCGAGCGTGGTTGGTCAGGAACGTCCAGGTGCCACCGCGGGCCGGGGAGGCGCTCATGGGGTCCACCCTACCCTCTCACCTGAACCCAAATTGACGAAAATCTTTTCGCGTAAACATTGACGCTCATAGCTTTTCGGGTGACCCTGGAGGTGTCGCACCACCTACCCCGAAGGGGTGATGGCCGTGAACCTCCCGCCGACGCGCCACCGGACGCCCGGTGCCCCCGCGCCGGGCAGTCCCCACCTCCCCGGGTCCTTCGGGTCCTTCCCCGGGTCCTTCCCCGCGGCGTTTCCGGCGGCGTTCCCCGCGTCACTTCCGCGGCCGGTGACCGCCGTGCTGACCGACCGGCTCGACGACGTCGCCGTCGCGGACGCCGCCGCCCGCATGGCCGCCGCACACGGCGTGCCACTGCTGCTCGTCGCCGTACTGCCGTACTCCCCCGCCCCGGAGCGAGACGTCCGGCCGGACGGCGCGGCGGCCCGGGCGGTACTCGGCCGGGTGCTGCCGTGCATCGGCCGCGCCCGGGTCGGATACATCCCGGCCGTCCACCCCGGCCCTGACGCACCGGGCGGCAGACTGCGGGCGGCGACCGGTCTGCTCGTCCTGGCCGCTCGCCACCACTCGCCGGTGGTACTCGCCTCCCGCAACGGCCCGGCGGGGCTGGACGCCCGCAGCCTGATCGAGGCGGCCGCGCTGCGCGGCGGGCCCTCCGTGCACGCCGTCCCCCCGGCGCCCCGGGCGCTTCACACCGCTCGATGACCGCCCGTCCGGCCCCCGGCTGCCCGGCCACCGCACGCGCTCCCCGGCCGGGCCGCTTCCGCCACCACGACGAGGAAGCCGTATCCGTATGAGCGACCTGTCGTTCCCGGTTCCGCTGTGGGTGTGGGCGGCGGTGACCCTCGGCATCGGTGCGATGCTGGCCGTCGACCTGCTCGCCCACCGCGACAACCACGTGATCGGCTTCCGCGAGGCCGCGGTCTGGAGCGGCGTCTGGATCGCCGCCGGTCTGGGCTTCGGCCTGGTCCTGCTCGTGTGGCAGGACGGCGACGTCGCCACCACCTACTACGCCGGCTACCTGATCGAGAAGGCGCTGTCGGTCGACAACGTCTTCGTCTTCGCGCTGGTCTTCTCCTTCTTCGCCGTACCGGACGCCTACCAGCACAAGGTCCTCTTCTGGGGCGTCATCGGAGCCCTGGCGGCCCGCCTGGTGTTCATCTTCGTCGGCGCGGAGCTGCTGCGGGTGTTCTTCTGGACCGCCTACCTCTTCGGCGCGTTCCTGATCTGGACCGGCTGGAAGATGGCCGCGTCCAAGGACGAGGAGGTCCATCCCGACCGCAACCCCGTCGTCCGCCTCGTCAGGAAGGTCGTCCCGACCGACGCCCGGTTCCACGGGGACAGGTTCTTCACCCGCGTCGACGGCCGGCGGGTGGCGACCCTGCTGTTCGTGGTCCTCGTCGCGATCGAGGCCACCGACCTGGTCTTCGCCGTCGACTCCGTCGCCGCGATCCTGGCGATCACCACCAACACCTTCCTGGTGTGGACCGCCAACGCGTTCGCCGTCCTGGGCCTGCGCAGCCTGTACTTCTGCCTCGCCGGACTGCTGCGCCGCTTCCGGTACCTGCACTACGGCCTGGCGGTGCTGCTCGCCTTCGCCGGGGTCAAGCTGATCCTGTCCGAGACGCCCGTAGGCAAGCTGCCCATCCCCCTCACCCTGGGAGTCATCGCCGCCACGATCACCGTCTCCATCACCTGGTCCCTGATCGCCACCCGCGACCGGCCCGGCGGTGACGACGGCCCCGCCGCGGCGCCGGGCACCGCGGGCACCACCGGAACGGCGCCCGCCGAACACGGCCCCGACCCCGGCGCGTCGAGCACCCGGAGCCGTATCGACCGACCGCCGCCACGACCACGGTGAACCGGGAGCGTGGGGCCGGGTCCACCGGCCACCGGCCACCGGTGCCCGTACGCCCGTCGCGGGCTCCCCACCCCGCGCGACGGTGACGGCGTCGGCGACGGCGTCCCGGCGTCGTCGCCCGCTCCGAGGGCACCGCGGCGGGTGGGCACGGCGCTCCCGGCGGCCCTCCTCGCCCGGCCGGAAAACCGCTGGGAACGCGGTGCATCCGGCGGCTAGCGTGGCCGGTTCGCCGCCCGGCCGGAAAACCGCTGGGAACGCGGTGCATCCGGCGGCTAGCGTGGCCGGTTCGCCCCCGGCGGAGCCTCCCGCTCCCCCGGAGCCGTACCCGGGCGCGCCCGGTGCGGGGCGGGCCACCACTCGTCACCACTCGTCACCGCTCGAGATCTGAGGAGCCGTCATGCCCACGCTGTACCCGCCCATCGAGCCCTACCGGCAGGGCATGCTCGACACCGGCGACGGCCACCACGTGTACTGGGAGGTCTGCGGCAATCCCGAGGGCAAGCCCGCCCTGGTGGTGCACGGCGGCCCGGGAACGGGGTGCAAACCCGGTGCCCGGCGCCGGTTCGACCCTGAGCGCTACCGGATCGTCCTGTTCGACCAGCGCGGCTGCGGCCGCAGCACCCCGCACGCGAGCGACCCCCGCGCCGACCTGGCGACCAACACGACCGGGCACCTGCTGGCCGACATGGAGCGTCTGCGGGAGCTCCTGGGCATCGACCGCTGGCTGCTGTACGGGGGCTCCTGGGGATCGACGCTGCTGCTCGCCTACGCCCAGCGCCATCCGGAGCGGGTGTCGGAGATCGTCGTCAACGGGGTGACGACGACCCGCCGTTCGGAGATCGACTGGCTCTACCGGGGCGTGGCGCGGTTCTTCCCCGAGCAGTGGGACCGCTTCCTGGCCGGGGTCCCGGAGGCCGGACGGGACGGCGACCCGGTCGCCGCGTACGCGCGCAGGATGAACGACCCGGACCCGAAGACACGGACGAAGGCCGCTCAGGACTGGTGCGCCTGGGAGGACGCCGTCGTCTCGCTGGAGCCCTACGGCCCGTCCGGGGTCTACTCCGACCGCCCCTCGGCTGCCCGGATCGCGCTCGTCCGGATCGCCTCGCACTACTTCGCGCACGGGGCGTGGCTGGAGGAGGGCGTGCTGCTGCGGAACGCGCCACTGCTCACCGGGATCCCCGGGGTGCTGGTGCACGGCAGGCTCGATCTGTCCAGTCCTCCGGACACCGCCTGGGAACTGTGCCGGGGATGGCCGGACGCCCGGCTGGTGACGGCCGGCGACGCGGGACACCTGGGCAGCGATGCGGCGGACGAGGAGGTGCTGGCCGCGCTCGACGGCTTCGCCGGCTGCCGCTGAGCCGCGCCCCGGCCCCTCGGCCCCGCCTGCTCACCCCTCACCCCCCCCCGGCCCCTCGGCCCCGCCTGCTCACCCCTCACCCCCCCCCGGCCCCTCGGCCCCGCCTGCTCACCCCTCACCCCCCCCCGGCCCCTCGGCCCCGCCTGCTCCCCCCTCACCCCCCCCCGGCCCCTCGGCCCCGCCTGCTCACCCCTCACCCCCCCCCGGCCCCTCGGCCCCGCCTGCTCACCCCTCACCCCTCACCCCCGGCCCCTCGGCCCCGCCTGCTCACCCCTCACCCCTCACCCCCGACCCCTCAGCCCGGACCGCCGCCGCGGCCCGGCGACCGCGCATCCACCCGGACCGGGCGGGCCCTGAGCGGACGGCGGGGCCTCCCGCATCCACGGCGCAGACCCGGGCCCGCGCCCCGCACCGGGCGCGGCCGCCCTCCTCAGGCGGCGGTCCAGACGGTCGTGATGTTGCAGAACTCCCTGATCCCGTGGCCGGACAGCTCACGCCCGTAGCCGGACCGCTTCACCCCGCCGAAGGGCATCGCCGGATGGGAGGCGGTCATCCCGTTGAAGAAGATCCCGCCCGCCTCCATGTCCCGGACGAAGCGCTCCATGTCGCCCGCGTCCCTTGTCCAGATGTTCGAACTCAGCCCGAAGGGCGAGTCGTTGGCGACCGCCACGGCCTCGTCGAGATCGGCGACGCGGTAGACGGTCGCGACGGGGCCGAAGGCCTCCTCGTGGTGGATCCGCATCTTCGGGGTGACTTCCGTGAGGACCGTCGGCAGGTAGTACCACCCGGCCGGCCGGTCCTCGGGGCGGCCGGCGCCGCACAGCGCCCGCGCCCCGCGCCGTACGGCGTCGTCGACCAGCTCCTCCAGGTCGGCGCGGCCCCGCTCGGTGGCCAGCGGTCCGACGTCGGTGGACTCGTCCATCGGATCGCCGACGGCGAGCGCCTCCATCCGTGCGGTGAAGCGCTCGGTGAAGGCGTCGTGGACGTCCTCGTGGACGATGAAGCGCTTGGCCGCGATGCACGACTGCCCGTTGTTCTGGACCCGGGCGGTGACCGCGATCCGCGCGGCCCGGTCCACGTCGGCGGACGGCATGACCACGTACGGGTCGCTGCCGCCGAGTTCCAGAACGGTCTTCTTGACCTCGTCGCCGGCGATCGAGGCGACGGAGCGCCCCGCCGGCTCGCTGCCGGTGAGCGTCGCCGCGGCCACCCGCGGATCGCGCAGCACGCCCTCGATCGCCCCCGCACCGACCAGCAGGGTCTGGAAGCAGCCGTCGGGGAAGCCGGCCCGGTGGAAGAGGTCTCCCAGGTAGAGAGCGGTCTGCGGGACGTTCGACGCGTGCTTGAGCAGTCCGGTGTTGCCCGCCATCAGCGCGGGTGCGGCGAACCGCACGACCTGCCAGAGCGGGAAGTTCCAGGGCATCACGGCGAGCACCACGCCCAGCGGGCGGTAGCGGACGGTGACGCCGGAGGCGCCCGAGTCCCTCACGTCGCCGTCCGACGGGTGCTCGTCGGCGAGCAGTTCCTCGGCGTGCTCGGCGTACCAGCGCATCGCCTTGACGCACTTGGCCGCCTCGGCCCTGGCCGCCACCAGCGGCTTGCCCATCTCGCTCGTCATGGTGCGGGCGATGTCCTCCCGGTCCTCCTCCAGCAGCGCCGCGGCCCGCCTCAGGCACCGGGAACGCTCCGGGAAGGACGTCGTGCGGTAAACGCGGAAGGTCGCGTGGGCGGCGGCCAGGCGGCTCTCGACCTCCCCGGGGCCGTTGGCTTCGAAGGTCTTGAGCGTTTCGCCGGTCGCGGGATTCACACTGGCGATGGCCATGGCGGTGTCCTCCTTCGGCCTTCGGCCGCACCTACGACCCTGCCGCGCCCGGAGCGGCGCCGCAACGCGACGCTTCCGGGCGGCGGCACCCGACCGCCGGCCGCGTCACGGGCCGGCCCGGGACCGCCGCAGCCCTTCCGGCGCCTCACCCGAACGGGCGACGGGAGCCCCCTCGGCGTAGGCTCGGCAACGGCGGACCATCCACCGGGCGCGCTTCCCGGGAGGCGATCGTGAGCGCACACCACCGGACCTGGACGCCGGCGCTGTTCGCGGCTCTCCTCGCGGTCGCCCTCGCGTCGGGCGGCAGCGCGTACGCGGGCGACGACATCGAGACGCTCACGGCCCGGCAGATCGCCGAAAAGGCCCGCGAGGCCCTGCTCGACGCGGAGTCGGTGCGCATCACCGGCGAGGGCGACCTGCGGGAGCCGGGCTCTCCGATCGAGCTGGACCTCGCCCTCGACCGCTCGGGCAACTGCGCCGGGACGGTCGGCGTGGGCGGCGAGGGCTCCGTGGAGATCATCAAACGCGGTGAGACGGTGTGGATGAAGCCGGACGCCGCGTTCTGGAAGAACCAGGTGCCCGGCGGCGGCGAAGCGGTCAGGGGACTCGTCGGGGACCGCTATCTGCGCGGCACCACCGACACCGGCCTGCTCCGGGGCATCGCCCGGGTCTGCGACCTGGACACGTTCGTCGACCGGCTCACCGACGTCCCCATCGGCGCCATCCCTCTCACCAAGGGCGAGAAGACGGAGGTCGACGGCGTCGGGGCCATCCCGGTGACGGGCACTCCGGCAGGCCGGACGATCACTCTGTACGTCGCCGCCGAGGGCGAGCCCCATCCGGTGCGCCTGGTGGTGGCGAGTGCCGGCGCGACGAAGGCGACCGTGGACTTCTCGGACTACGACAAGCCGGTCCCGACCGCGACTCCCCCGGCCGGCGACAGCGTGGACCTGAACACTCTCCTGGGCTAGGCGCCTCCGCCCTCCCGGACCGGACGCCCGTACGCCGTCCGGCCCGGCCGCTCCCGGGAGTGAACCGGCGGTGAGCCCGGGCAGGGCCGTCCATCCCGCTGCCGGCACCCCTTCGGTCCGATGGCGACGGCCGTGGGCCCCCCGCAGACTCGGCAGCATGTCGGGCAAGCGAAGCGCCGGGCTCCTGCTGTTCCGGGGCACCGCGGCGGATCTCGAGGTGCTGATCGGGCACATGGGAGGCCCCTGTCGGGCCGCCGGGGACGAGGTCGCGTGGCCGGTTCCCAAGGGCGGGTACGGCCCGGAGGAACGGCCGGAGGCGGCGGCGCGGCGGGAGCCCGGGGAGGAACTCGGGCTGCCCGCCTCGGACGGCGGGCGCATCGCGCTCGGTGAGAGCCGTCAGGGGGGCGGCGGGTCCGTCACCGTCCGGGCGGTCGAGGGCGACCTCGATCCCCGTTCGGTGGTGCCCGGCACGCTCGATCCCCGTTCGGTGGTGCCCGGCACGCTCACGCCCCGTTCGGTGGTGCCCGGCACGCTCACGCCCCATTCGGTGGTGCCCGGCACGCTCACGATGCAGAGGCCGCCGCGGTCCGGCGTACCGACGGGGTTCCCCGAGGTCGACCGGGTCGGCCGGTTCCCCCTGGAGCGCGCGGCGGAGCCGCTCGTCCCGGGCCGGCGGACCTTCCTGGAACGGCTCGCCCACCACATACGCGGCGGCCGCTGAAGGCGGCCGCGCCCCTAACCGGAGGAAACAGCCCGTGTCCCGTTGCTCCAAGGCCGTCGCCCTGTCCGGCGCGGCACTCCTCGTCGCGGCCGCCCTGCCGGCCACCGCCACCGCCCGTCCCACCTACGAGGGCTCCGTGACAGCGCGCGAACTCCTCGCCAAGGTCCGCAGCTGCACACGGATATCCGACGGACTGTTCCGCTCCGACGCGGACCAGGAGGAGTCCATACCCGTGTGCGGCACCAGCTCGGTGGTCTTCTGGAAGGCGGACCTCGACATCGACTGCGACGGCCTCGGCAGCCCGGAGTGCAACCCGGACACCGACGAGTACTGGCAGCCCGAGACCGCCTACTGGGACTCCGAGGGATACCCGCTGGACTCCGCCGACCTGCCGTTCATCGTCGTACCGGCGATCAGCCGGGTCTGGGACTACAACTACTCGCGCATCCGCGGCGGCACCGTCGCCGCCGTGATCTACCGCAACCGGGTCGTCTACGCGGTGGTCGGCGACGTCGGCCCGACCGACCTGATCGGCGAGGCGTCGCACGCCACCGCCCGGGCACTGGGCATAGACCCCGATCCGACCACCGGCGGCGTCAACTCCGGAGTGACGTACATCCTGTTCCGGGACTCCAGGGTCACCCCCATCGAGTCGCACCGGGCCGCGGTGCGGCTGGGCGACAGACTCGCGCGGAAGTTCGTCGGTCGCTCCTGACGTACGGCGGGAGCACCATGGGAGGGACGGGACCGGCGAGGAAGGGCGGTGCGATGACGGCCGACGACAGGCCGCCGGGCGCCCGCCCGGCCCCGGGGGCGGCGCCCGGGCCCCGCTCCCGCGGCGCCGGCCGGCGGCACCCGGCCATGGACCCGGTGGAGGCGCTGGACCGGATCGCCTTCCTGCTCGAGCGGTCCGAGGCCCCGACGTACCGGGTACGCGCCTTCCGTACCGCGTCGGCGGCGATCGCGGCCCTGGGCGAGCGCGAGGTGGGCGAGCGGGCCGCGGCCGGCTCGCTGGAGTCGGTGCGGGGCCTCGGGCCCAGGACCGCTCAGGTCGTCAGGGAGGCCCTGGCCGGCCGGGTACCGGCGTATCTGCGGCAACTGGAGGAGGAACAGGAGGAGGAAGCGGGCGCGCGGGCCGAGGGGAACGCTCCCGGGGCCCGGCTGCGCGCGGCGCTCCGCGGGGACTGCCATCTGCACTCGGACTGGTCCGACGGCGGCAGCCCGATCCAGGCCATGGGGCGCGCCGCGGTCGCTCTGGGGCACGAGTGGGCCGTGCTCACCGACCACTCCCCGAGGCTCACGGTCGCACGAGGGCTCAGCCCGGAACGGCTGCGTGAGCAGCTGGACGTGGTCGCCGAACTCAACCGGACCTGGCGGCCGTTCCGGCTGCTCACCGGCATCGAGTGCGACATCCTGCCGGACGGCTCGCTCGACCAGGAGCCGGAACTGCTCGACCGGCTGGACGTGGTGGTGGCGTCCGTGCACTCCCGGCTCCGGATGGAGTCACGGCCGATGACCCGGCGGATGGTCGCCGCGGTGACCGATCCGCTCGTCGACGTCCTCGGGCACTGCACGGGACGGCTGCTGAAGGGGCGTGACGGAGGCCGCGGACGGCCGGAGTCGGACTTCGACGCGGACGAGGTGTTCGCGGCCTGCGCCGACTCCGGCACGGCGGTGGAGATCAACTGCCGCCCGGACCGGCTCGATCCGCCGCGCCCGCTGCTGCGGCGCGCCGTGGCGGCGGGCGTGCTCTTCGCGATCGACAGCGACGCCCACGCTCCGGGCCAGCTCGACTGGCAGATCAACGGATGCGCTCGGGCCGAGGAGTGCGGGGTGCCCGAGTCGCGTGTGGTCAACACCCGGGGTGCGCAGGACGTGCTGCGGTGGGCGCGGACGGGGGAGCTGCCGAGCGCGGGCTGAGCGGTGCGCGGTCACGGAGGAGGGGGCGGAGGCGGAGAAGAAGGGGCATCAGGCACAGGCATCAGGCCGAGACTGAGGGCACAGGCACAGGCACAGGCATCAGGCCGAGACTGAAGGCGCAGACTCAAGGCAGAGGCGTGAGGCAGAGGCGTGAGACGCAGGCTCAAGGCAGAGGCGGAGGCGGACCGCCCGCGGGTACCCGCGGGCGGTCGGGGTTCCGGCCGGCGCCTCCGGTACGGGGCACCACGGCACGGCCGTAAACATGGCCCGGCCGTGCGGGGCTTACGGCCCGGTCCGGCCAGGGCACGGCGTACCGCCCCGGCCCGGCACCCGGCGTTCGGGCGCCGCCCGCGTTCCGGCCGCGCCGCGCCCAGCCACAGCCACAGCCACAGCCACGGTGCTCGTCCCGTCCGGGCCGGGCACCGCACCCACTCGTCCCGGCCGTGCGATGCCCCCGCCCCGGCCGCGTGCCGTCCGGGCCGGGAAGTGCGACCTTGGAGTGGGACCGTCCCTGTGTGAGAGAGGACGCGGATCACCATGGCCGTCATCGACAGGCACGAGGAAGTATCGGTGCAGCTCACCGGCGCGCCCGAGGACGCCGACGCCGTCTTCGCCGCGCTGCTCGCGGCCTACCCCTGCGACCGGGACGCGGCGGAGCACCCCCACCGGGAGGGCCGGGGCGACCACCCCACCATCTGGTCGGCGACCTATGACGTGGCATCGCCCGACACGGCCGGCCCCGTGGCGGCGACGGCACTCCGCGCGCCGGTGGGAGCGGAGCTGTCGGGCTCGTACGCGGCGGTGGACCGGCTGGCGCGGGCCATGACCACGGGCTTCGCGGTCGAGGTGGAGCACGCGGTGTCCGGGGACGGTGAGAAGCAACTGCGGCTGCGGCTCGACTCGCCGTCCACCGCGGGCGGCTGAGGGAACCGGCAGAGGCGGGGGACGACCGGCAGAGGCGGGGGACGGAGACCGCCGGAAGCGGCACGGGAGCCGTGTCCTTCTGGATCGCCGTCCGGCTCATGGGCCCGGCCGGCCGCGACCGGCGTACGGCTTCGCCCGCCGCAGGCGCCCGGACGGCGTCCCGGGGCGGGCGGGCCGGCCTGTGGAAACGGGTCCCCGGCCCCGGCGTCGCGCTCGGCACGCCCCCGGCAGCGCCGTATGCGCTTCGGACAGATGCAGCCCTCGCGGGCTCCCGGCCGTCGCGCCCCGCCGGCGCACCGCACCGCCGCACGCCCGCCCTGCGCGTGCGGCGGAATCGCGGCGGAATCGCGGCGGGATTACGCCGGCAGGCGCGCAGTCGGCGGGCGCGGCACACGGCGGCCGTGATGACCGTCGCGGGCGCGGCACGCCGCCGCGGTCAGGACGCCTCGACCGCCGCCTTGATGCGCCGGGCGAAGGCGTCCGCGTCCTTGCGCGCAGCGCTCAGCGCGAAACCGACGAGCAGTTTGCCCAGGCCGTGGCCCTCCAGGGTGTTGAACACGGTGAGCCTGGTCCGCCCGGCGTCGACTGCCTCCAGGTCGTACCCGCCTTCGGGGACCGTCACCAGGTTCTTCGACAGCTCCGTCCAGCGGATGCGGTGCGGCGGCTCGAACCCGCTGATGCGGAACTCGCGGGAGGTGGTCATCCCCGCGTCCCTGACCTTGCTGCGATAGACCGTGTCCAGGCCGGTCGGACCGTCGGTCGTCTTCGTCATCTCCTGCACCCTGGGGCTGAATGTGCGATCGTTCCCGCCGTCCGCCAGGAACGCGAAGACCTCTTCGACCGGGCGGTCGATGACGACCGTCCCCTCGAACCGTCCGGCCATGCCCACTCCCTCTCCGTAGGAACCGGAGCGTCTCCGGTGCTCGGTACTGCTCCAGCCTGCGGCCCGCTCCCCGACGGGACCGGTGGGCCCGGTCCGTACGGGTGACGCGCTGCCGCGGTATCCCGCGGTATCCCGCGGTCCGTACGGCGGTCCGCGGCCCCGGCCCTCGGCCCCGGTCGCCGGGGCAGGCCCTCCGGCTCCGGCTCCCTTCGCGGGGCCCGGCGTCTGCTCGGTCCGGGGCCCGGCATCGGCTCCGGTCCGCGGGCCCGGCCGTCCGGCCGTCCGGCCGTCCGGCCCAGTCTAAGTGCCGCGTGAGGCGGCGTCCGCCACGTCGCGACGCCCGGCACGGCGACCCGCCGCGTCGCCGGACCGACCGGGCAGGCCCCCTGCGAGGCCGATCCGGCGCCCTGCGACGCACCGCACCGGACGCCGCTCGGCGCCGCCACCGACGGCAGACCCCGCCTGACGCGGCACTAGGGAACCGGGCGTACCGGCAGTTCCCGGACGCTGTTCCCCACGAAGCTGGCGTGCCGGGGAAGTTCCTGATCCGGAACGGTCAATTCCAGTCCGGGGAAGCGGGTGAACAGCCGCTCCAGGGCGATGGCCCCTTCCATCCGGGCGAGCGGCGCCCCCAGGCAGTAGTGCGCGCCGTGGCCCAGGGAGAGATGGCGTGCGCCGGACGCCCGGGTGATGTCGAAGCGGCCCGCGTCCGGTCCGTGCACGGCCGGATCCCTTCCGGCGGCGGAGTATCCGGCGAGGACCGGGGTGCCCTTCGGGATGGCCGTGCCGTCGAGGGTGAGGTCCCGGGTGGCGTAGCGGAAGGGGAAGTAGCTCACGGGGCTGTCCCAGCGCAGGGTCTCCTCGACGACGTCCGCCCAGGTCGCGCGGCCCGCTCGGACCAGGTCGAGCTGGTCGCGGTGCGTGCAGAGCGCACGGACCGCGTTGGTGATCAGGTTCAGCGTGGTCTCGTGACCCGCGACGATCATCAGCAGCAGGGTGCCGATGAGCTCGTGTCCGCTGAGCCGGTCGCCGTCGTCCTCGCGGGCGGCGATCAGCGCGCTGGTGAGGTCGTCGCCCGGCTGTTTCGCACGGGCCGCGGCCACGGCGCCGAGCACGTCGACGAGCTCCCGGTTGGCTGCCATCGCCGCCTCGGGACCGATGTCCGTGGCGACGACCTCGTTCGACAGGTGGTGCAGTCGCTCGTGGTACCGGGCGTCCACACCCAGCAGTTCGCAGATGACCCCCATGGGCAGCGGCATGGCGAAGTGCCGGCGCAGGTCGGCGACTCCGCCGTGGTCCGCCGCGACCCGGCCGAGTCCGTCCAGCAGTTCCTCCGTGACCGTCTCGATCCGGGGGCGCAGGTCCGCGACCCGGCGTACCGTGAACGCCTTGCTCACCAGCGACCTGAGCCGTCGGTGGTCGGCGCCGTCGGCCGTGGTCATCCCCCGTACCGTGGCGAAGGTCTTCAACGGCCAGCCGTCGGCGATCCGGCCCTCGCGCAGCGCGGTGAAGTGCTCAGCGCCCTTGGCGACATCCGGGTGGGCCAGGAACTCCCTGAGAGCGTCGTGTCCCAGGACGGCCATGCCCGGCACGTCGCCGGGCAGGACGACGGGCGCCACCGCGCCCCGGGCCAGCAGCCTGGCGTTGTCGGCGTGCGGGCAGCCGCCGGCCGGGTCCAGCCGGTGCGGGGTGCTCGGTGAGGTGGTCAACGGGCCTCTCCTGTCTGTGCGGCGGCCGGGTGGCCGGGGCGGGTGGTGCCGGGGCCGGCCCGGTCCGTCCGCGGGGTGCGGGACGGCCGCGGGCCGGTGAAACGGACGGGGAGGGCGGTGAGCCCCTTGCTCCACGGCGAGGGCGCCCAGGCGAGTTCCGACTGCTCGACGGCCAGTTCCATGTCGGGCAGCAGCTGCCGGAGGGTGTCCACCGCGGTACGAGTGATCAGCCGGGCCGGGTCCTGGGCCGGGCAGGTGTGCGGTCCCGCGCCGAACGCGAGGTGGGAGCGGTTGCCGGTGGCGGGCCCGCCCGGCGGCAGCACCGCCGGGTCGGCGTTGGCGGCGGCGAGCCCCAGGATCAGCATGTCGCCGACCCGGATGGACTGGCCGCCGAAGCGCAGGGCGCGGGTGGCGTAGCGGGCGGGGAGGTTCTGCGTCGGCGGGAAGCGCCACAGGACGAGGTCGAGTGCGTCGTCCGCGGTGAGGTGGCCGCTCGTCGGCGAGGAGCGGAACGCGGGCTCGCACAGCAGCACGCGCAGGGTCGTGGCGATCCAGTCGACGGTGCTCTGGTGGCCGGCGATGAACATCACCAGCAGGTTGTGCAGCACTTCCTCGTCGGTCAGGCGCGCCGGGTGGTGCAGCAGGGCGGAGGTGATGTCGTCACCGGGGCGGGACCGCTTCTCCTCGATCAGTGCGTGAAGGATCGCGTTGATCCTCCGGCTCGCCCTGCCGGAGTCCGAGGTGGCGCCGCCCACCCGGCTGATCGCGTGGACGAGGCGCCTGCCGGGCCGTTCGTCCAGCCCGAGCAGTCCGCTGATGACCAGCAGCGGCAGCTTGCGCGCGTAGTGGGGCATCAGGTCGGCCGCGCCGCGGCCGGCGAACGACGCGATCAGCTCCTCCGCGGCGGACCGCACCCGCCGTCGCAGTTCGTGCCCGTCGACGCGGGCGAGGGCGTCGGAGACGGCGGCCCTCATCCGGCGGTGCTGCTGGCCGTCGGCGAACAGCAGCGCGGGCCGCCAGGCGACGTACGGCAGGATCGGCGAGTCGGGCGGCACACGGCCGTCGCGCAGCGGGCTCCAGCGGCGCGGGTCCCGGGAGAAGTCCTGCTCGTCGCGGGCGACCCGGAGCAGCTCGCGATGGCCCAGTACGAGCCAGGCGTCGATGCCCGGCGCTACGGTGACGGGTGCCACCGGGCCGTGGGTCCCGCGGAGTTCCTCGTACAGCGCGGGCATCGTGTCGCCGTCGAGGTGCGGTCCGTACAGCGCGGTGGCGGCGGGGCGCTGTCCGCCGCCGAAGCCGGGGGGCGGCGGTGAGTAGCCGTGCGGGGTGGCCATGGGACTCCCTGATGGCGAGGACGCGGCGGTGGTCCGGCGGATTCCGCGGTCGCGAGGACTTCCGCGGGCTGCCGGCCGGGCCAGCCCGGTCACGGGACCGGTCAAGGGTCCTGTCACGGCCGGCCTCCCTCGGGGCCGGCTTCGTCGGGCGCGGGCACCCCGTCGCCCAATGGCGCACGGCCCCGGTGCGTCCCGGAGACCGCGCCGGGGATCGGCGCGGGGGGCGGGGGCGTCTCGGGGCGCCGGGAGCCACCGAGGTCCGGAGGGGACGGCGCGCCGCGGCTCTGCTCGGGACCAGGCGCCGCGACGCCGGGCTCCCCGCGCCCGCCGCGGCGCCACCGGGGTCCGACGTACACGTTGTCGTGGACGACGGCCCGGTGCAGGAACGCTCCTGACTTCACGACCACGTTGGACCCGACCACCCATGGCCCGCACATAGGCGATGGTGTCGTCGTATCCCTCCGCCTCGAGCCACTCGCGCGCCTCGGGCCAGCGGTCCTCCGGCTTGTCGCCGAGGGTGATGAGGGCTTCCTTGCAGCCCAGCTCCGCCCCGCGCCGTGCGATCTCCAGCACCTCGTCGGGCGACATGAACGGCCCGTGGCCGGCGCGGCGGAGCTTGCCGGGGACGGTGGCGAAGGTGCAGTAGTGGCACTTGTCCCGGCAGAGTCGCGTGAGCGGGATGAACACGCTCTTCGAGTACCCCGGCCCCCGGCCGCCGGCCACCGCGTCCGGGCACTCGCCACCCTCCCGCGCCGCCTCCCCGAAGCCGTGCGCCCGGCCGCCGACGGCCGCGGCGCCGTGCGGTGGGGCCGAGTGAACGGGTGAACGGGTGAACGGGTGAACAGCCGCACCGCACCCGCGAGGGCTTCCGCGCGGCCGGGCCCGCGGACCCGCGGCGGAACCGCCGCGGAACCCGTCCCCCGGCCCCCGCCCGGCCGGAGGCCCCCGCCCGGCGGCACGGGCGTTGGGCCATCGGGCGTCTTTCGTACGGCCGAACGGCGGGCGGGCGGCCGACCCGTGTGGTGTCCGGTGCCCGGCGGGGGAAGACAACCCGGTTCACGGGGTACCGGAGCCTCCTCGCCCCTGCCGTCCGGGCCCTTCGGTCACTCACCCGCATGGACTAATCACGGAGCGGTACCCCCTGCGCCCATTGGGGTGTCCGCCATTCGGAGTTGCAGCCCCCCAGGGGCCATGAGTCCTTGGAAAGCGTGTCCCACCGGTTCTCACCATCAGGAGGAGACATGGGCACTGTGCAGAACGGCCGACAGAACGACAGGCTGTCCGTGGTCTTCGCGGTCCGGGTCGTCGAGGGCGGCGAAGAGGGGTTCCTGGAGATGTACGACAAGCTCCGGAAGTCCGTCGCCGGCACTCCCGGCCACATCGTCGAGCGGCTCGGTGAGCCCGTCGACGACTCCCGCCAGTGGGTGATCACCAGCGAGTGGGAGACTCCCGAGCACTTCTTCGCCTGGCAGCAGAGCGACGACCACCGTGCCCTGGTGGCCCCGCTCCGCGAGTGGGTCGACTCGACGCAGTCCCTGAGGTTCCGAGTCGTCATGGAGACCGTGAAGGAGACGTCATGACCTACACCACGAACGGGCCCGTCGCCGTCCTCGGTCTCGGCACCATGGGCGGCGGCCTGGCCTCACGCCTCCTCGGTCAAGGCATACAGGTTCGGGTGTGGAACCGCACCCCGGAGCGTGCCGAGCCGCTCGCCAGAGCGGGCGCCTTCGCCGCGTCCCGCCCGAGCGAGGCGGTCGCGGGCACGAGTGCCGCCATCTGCACCGTCGCCGACGGCGAGGCCCTGCGGACCGTGCTGCGCGGCCCGGACGGGATCCTGGCCCGGGGCGGCTACCCCGGCGCCCTGATCTGCGCCAGCACCGTCGCGCCCGACGAGGTCGTCCGCCTCGCCGGGGACGCGCCCGCCGTCCTGGACGTCGGCATGCTCGGCAACCGCGACCACGCCCGCGACGGTGAACTGCGCCTGTTCGTGGGCGGCGAGGAGCGGGTCTTCGCCGACGGGCGGCCGCTGCTGGAGATGCTGGCCAAGGAGGTCGTCCATCTGGGCGCACTCGGTTCCGGCATGCGGATGAAGCTGCTCCTCAACCTGCTGATGGGCATAGAGGTGCAGGCGATGGCCGAGGCGGCCGAACTGGCGGCCGCCTCCGGTCTCGACCGGAAGCAGGTCCTGCGCACCATCGCGGGCAGCGGCTTCGCGTCACCGGTCATGTCGTTCAAGTCCCGGCGCCTCGCCTCGGGGCGCTTCGAGGAGCCGGACTTCCGGCTGCGGCTGATGGCCAAGGACCTCATGCTCGCAACGGAGCAGGCCGAAGCCTCCGGCCTGAGCCTGCCGCTCACCGCGGCGGCCGCGGAGACCCATGTCAGCGCCACCGAGCAGGGCTTCGGTGACGAGGACTGCGCCGCGGTCACCCGCGCCCTCACACGGAAACCGGGAACCGACAAATGATCATCGACATCCACGGGCACCTGTCCCCGCCGGAGGCGGCCGAACGCTTCCCCATGCCCCCCAGCCTGACCGACGTGGACGGCATGCTCGCCGCCCGCGCCCAGGCCGGAATCGACCTCACCATCATCGGCAGCCCCGTCGGCGCCGGGGCGATGGCGCGGGTTCCGGGCGTGGACAACTACAAGCAACCGCGCGACCGGCTGCGTGGCTTCCACGCGTGGATGTCGGGCCTGATCACCGAGTTCCCGGACCGGTTGCGCGGGTACGTGTACGCGAACCCGTTCGGGGACGACGACCATCTGGAAGGGGTACGGGAGACGCTGGCGGACCCCGCCTTCGTCGGCCTGATCACCACTTCCAGCGTGCACGGCGAGCTGCTCGGCTCGCCGCGGGCGGACTCATTCTTCGCGCTGGCCGCCGAGGTGGGAGTGCCCGTCATGGTGCACGCGCCGGCCGAACCGATCGGCACGGAGCGGGTGGAGAACATCGCCTTCGTCGAGCAGATCGGCCGTTTCGGCGACGTCGCCATGGGCATGGCCATGATCGCTTTCGCGGGGTGGCTGGACAAGTACCCCGGTCTGCGGCTGATCGGCGCGACCGGCGGCGGGGCCATGGCCCTGCTGCCGGAGCGCCTCCAGATGGCGGCACGCCCCCGGCACTGGGGCGGGGGCGCGCCGCCCTCCGCCCCGCCGGCGGCCGGTCGGCAGGGGGCCGTGCGGCCTCCTGCCGGCCGTCCTCCGGCGGGGGTCCCGGAGCCGACCGTCCAGGCGTCGCCCGACCCGGGCGCCGCACTGCGCCGCATGTACGTCGACACCAGCCCGTTCAGTCCCGCCCATCTGAGCCTCAACGCGGAGGTGCTCGGGCCCGGGCGGATGCTCTTCGGCACCGACTCGCCACCGCTGTCGGTGCCCCTCGAGGACCTCGTCCGCATGATCGAGAAGCTGCCCGTCGACAGGGCGGCCCAGCAGCGCATCCTCGGCGGCAACGCCGAGGCCCTCTTCGACCTCAGGAGCCGTCCGTGACCACGACGCACGACCCCGTCGCCGCAGCCGAGCGGTGCACCGCGGAGTTCCGCCGCAACCCCCACCCGGTGTACGCGCACCTTCGGGACACTGCTCCCGTCTGCCCGATGACGCCCCCGCACGGCATCGAGACATACCTGATCACCCGGTACGAGGACGCCCGCGCGGCGCTGTCGGACCCCCGGCTGAGCAAGGACATGTACGGGGCCATGGACGCGTACCGGAGGATCTTCGGCGACTCGTCGGTGGCGCTGGACGACAACATGCTCAACTCCGACCCGCCCAAGCACACCCGGCTGCGCAAGCTCGTCAACTCCGAGTTCACCCCTCGCCGGGTCGAGGCCCTCCGGCCGAAGATCCAGGACATCGTGGACCGGCTCCTTGACGCGTGCCCGACCGGGGAGCCGTTCGACCTGCTGCCGGCGTTCGCCTTCCCGGTGCCGATCACGGTGATCTGCGAGCTGCTGGGCGTACCGCCGCAGGAGCGGTCGCTGATGCAGGAGCTGTCCACGACGGTGGCGCAGACCGGCTTCGGCGAGGAGTTCAAGCGGGCCCAGCAGCAGGCGGAGGAGGACCTCCACGCCTACTTCACCGAACTCATCGCCCGCAAGCGCGGCCGACCGGGTGACGACCTGCTCAGCGCACTCGCCGCGGCCCGGGACCAGGAGGGCGGACTGACCGGCGGCGAACTGGTCTCCACGGCCTTCCTGCTGATGTTCGCGGGCCACAAGACGACCGCGTACCTCATCGGCAACGCCGTGCACCACTTCCTCGCCGACCCCGCGCAGCTCCGCGCCGTGCGGGAGGACCCGGAGCTGATCGGCCCGGCGGTGGAGGAACTGGTCCGCTTCGACGGCTCGGTCGAGAGCGCCACCTTCCGGTACGCCACCGAGGACATGGAGATCGGCGGCACCCGGATCCCCAAGGGCTCGCTGGTGCAGATCTCGCTCCTCTCCGCCAACCGCGACCCGCTGAAGTTCGAGGACCCGGACGTGTTCGACGTACGCCGCCCGGGCACCGCCGCACACATCGGCTTCGGGCACGGCGGTCATTACTGCCTGGGCGCGCCGCTGGCCCGGCTGGAGACCCAGCTCGCGCTGAGCGGCCTGTTCACCCGGTTCCCGAGGATCGCGCCGGCCGACCCGCGGGCGGAGCCGGCGTGGATGGAGGTGCCGTTTCCGGCCTTCCGCGGCCTCACCGAGCTGCCGGTCGTGCTCGAACCCGCCGCCATCTGAGCGGCGGCGTCCCGGACGCCGCGGTGCGGGCCCGTACCCCCGAGCCGGTCCCGCACCGCGGCCCCGTGCCGCACCGCGCCGTCCCCCGCCCGCGGGTACGGTCGGTTCCATGCGACGGGCCGACGCGGTACTGATCGACATCGACGGTGTGCTCACCGTCTCCTTCAAGCCCCTGCCGGGAGCGGTCGCGGCGATGGAGCACCTGCGGGAGCGGGGCGTGCCGCTGGCCCTGGTCACCAACACCACCTCGCGCACCCGCGCGTCCGTCGCGGACGCGCTGTCCGGGGCCGGCTTCCCGGTGACCGCGCGGGACGTCCTCACGGCGCCCGCGGCGACCGCCGCGTATCTCGCCGCGCACTTCCCGGGAGCGCGCTGCCTGCTGCTCAACAGCGGTGACATCGCGGGCGATCTCGAAGGCGTCACCGTCATGGGTCCCGAGGACGGCGAACCCGCGGACGTGGTCGTCGTCGGCGGCGCGGGCCCCGAGTTCGGCTACGCCGCGCTCAACCGGGCCTTCGCCCATCTCCGGCGCGGTGCACGGCTGGTCGCGATGCACCGCAACCTGTACTGGCGGACCGAGGCGGGGCTCCGACTCGACTCGGGCGCGTTCCTGGCGGGCCTCGAGGCGGCGACCGGCACCGAGGCGGTGGTGCTCGGCAAACCGTCGCCCGCCTTCTTCGCCGCGGCCCTGGAGCGTCTGGGCGCCGATCCCGGCGGGACCCTCATGGTGGGCGACGACATCGAGTCCGACGTCCTCGCGGCCCAGCGCCGGGGGCTCACCGGGGTCCTGGTCCGGACGGGCAAGTACCGGCCCGGGGCGCACCGGGACGCGCCGGGGACCCCGGACCACGTCCTGGACTCCTTCGCCGATCTGCCGGCGCTGCTGGAACGGCTGGAGCGACTGGAGCGACCGGAGCTGCCGGAACCACCGGAGAAACCGGAACCACCAGAACCACCGGAACCACCGGAGGAACCAGAGAAACCTGAGACACCAGAGAAACCGGAAACACGGAGGGGCCAGGAGGCCGACTGACCGTCCCGGGGCGTCCCCGCGGAGGAACTCCGGGTGACGACGCGGACGGCCGGGCAGAACCCGGTGAGGCGCTCGACCCGGGCGAGCCCGCCGGCGCGAGCGCCCGGGCCCCTGCTCCGCTCTGCGCGAACCCGCAGGTCGCACGGGGGCGCGGATGCTTGGGTGGCCGCATGGAGATTCTGGTACTCGGTGGAACGGCCTGGTTGGGGCGCGAGTTGTCGATGCAGGCGCTCGCACGCGGCCATCGGGTGACCTGCCTCGCCCGGGGCGAGAGCGGGCCTGTCGCGGACGGGGCGCGACTGGTCGCGGCCGACCGTCGTGACCCTTCCTCGTACGAGCCGCTGCGGGACCGCGAGTGGGACGCGGTCTACGAGGTGTCGTGGCAGCCGGGCTTCGTCCGCGGAGCCCTGGACGCGCTGGCCGCCGGGGCCCGGCACTGGACGTATGTGTCCTCCGTCAGCGCCTACGCCTCACACGGCGACGCCGACGCGGACGAATCGGCGGCGCTGCTCCCACCGACGGAGTCCGACGAGGTGGACCGGGCGCGCTACGGCGAGTCGAAAGTCGCCTGCGAGCAGGCTTCGTCTGCCGCCGTGGGGGACCGCCTGCTGATCGCGCGCGCCGGCCTCGTCGGCGGCCCCGGCGACCACACCGGACGCTCGGGTTACTGGGTGGCCCGGGCGGCACGCGCACCCCGGGAGCCGATGCTGGTACCCGACGGCACGGGCGTTCCCACCCAGACGGTCGACGTCCGCGACCTCGCCGGCTGGCTTCTCGACACCGCCGAGCGGGGCACGACCGGCACATACGACGCGGTGGGGCCGGTGGTCCCGTTCGAGGAGTGGATCGAGCTGTCCCGGGCCGCCGGCGGGCACACCGGGCCGGTGGTCACCGCCGGGGCGGCATGGCTGCGCGCCCACGACGTGGCCGGGTTCATGGGCCCCCGATCCCTGCCGATGTGGCTGGACGACCCGGGCTGGGAGGGTTTCTCGGCGCGCAGCGGGGCCGCGGCCCGGGCCGCGGGGCTGCGCCACCGGCCGCGGCGGGAGCTGCTGGCCGACCTGCTGGTGTGGGAGCGGGAGCAGGGTCTCGACCGGGAGCGCCGCGCCGGCCTCGACACCGCCGACGAGCGGGAGCTGCTCGACGCCCTGCCCGAGGACCGGGCGCCCAGGGGTCCGCGTTCCGGGCGCGGCCGCGCGTGACCGCCGCCGGGCGTGACCGTCGCCGGGCGGGTACGGTGCGGACGGCACCGAGCGACCGCAGCGGGCGGACGCGGCGGGCGGACGCGCCGAGCGACCGCGGTGGGCGGACGAGCTGGGCGGACGAGGTGCGGACGGCGCCGCTTGACCGCTCAGGGGACCGGATCACGGGGCTCCGTCCGGCTCCGCGCACCGGTCGCGGTGCAACGCGGTCGCAACGTCGGGGCAGGTTGACTGGACGGGCATCGGCGGCGCCGCGCGCGGGACCAGCGGCGGGAAAGGGGCGGGGCATGTATCTGCGCCATACGGAGTGCCGGGTGCGCGGGCGGGCGGCGCGGCGCCCGGACGACGCGTCATGAGCGCCGGGGCGGGTGCCGGCGCACCCGTGGAACTCACCCCGGCGGCGGCCGACCTGGTGCGGCGGCTGACCGGGGCCCACGGGCCCCTGATGTTCCACCAGTCGGGAGGCTGCTGCGACGGCAGCGCCCCCATGTGCTATCCGGCGGGCGAGTTCCGCACCGGCGGCTCGGACGTGCTGCTGGCGGAACTCGCCGTCGAGGGCGTCGACGCGCCGGTGCCGTTCTGGATGTCGGTGAGCCAGTACGAGGCGTGGCGCCATACACGTCTGATCGTCGACGTGGTCGAGGGGCGCGGCAGCGGGTTCTCGCTGGAGGCTCCCGAGGGCGTGCGGTTCCTGATCCGCTCCCGGGTGCTCGGTCCTTGAGTCCGTGCCCGCAACGCCCCGGTGCGGGAACGGTGACGGATACGGGTGAGGGGACGGATACGGCGACGGAGACGGTGACGGGGACGGGCCGGCGCGACGGTGCGCGGACTCCGGGACCGGGGCCCGATGAGGGGACGGATACGGTGACGGGGACGGTCGGCGCGACGGTGCGCGGACTCCGGGACCGGGGCCGCACCGTGCCTGCGGCATCGGATCCCGGTCCAGGGGCCGAAATCCGCGTCGCCGCGCGCGACCGCGCGGCGATGGCTAGCGTGGCTGGGAGGCAAACCTCCGAACCACGTATTCCGCACGGAAGAGAGTCACCGTCATGGCAGACGCACCCGAAGGCACACCGATCTGGGCCGACGCGATGTTCTCGGACCTGGAGGGGGCCAAGGCCTTCTACGGCGAGGTCCTGGGCTGGACGTTCGGCGAGTCGTCGCCCGAGTACGGCGGCTACACGCGGGCGTTCGCGGACGGCAAGGCCGTCGCCGCGGTGGTCCCGCCCGCGCCCGGACAGGAGGGGCCCTCCCGGTGGTGCCTCTATCTGGCGTCCCCGGACGCCGCCGCCACCGCCGGGCGGATCCGTGGGAACGGCGGCACCGTGCTCATGGAGCCGATGCAGGTGGGCGAGTTCGGGACGATGTGCCTCGCGCAGGACCCGGGCGGTGTCTTCTTCGGCGTCTGGCAAGGGGGTACGTACAAGGGCTTCGAGGCGACGAACGTCCCCGGCTCCTTCTGCTGGGCGGAGGTCGTCACACGTGAGCCCGGGAAGTCGGACGCGTTCTTCCCCGCGGTCTTCGGCTACGGCGTGAAGACCCTGGTCGACCCGGAGGGCGACTTCAAGGTGTTCGACCTGGGACGGGATCCCGTCCTCGGCCGGATGGAGACGACGGACGAGTTCCCGCCCGAGGTGCCGTCCTATGTCCAGGTCTACTGGACGGTCGCGGACTGCGACGCCGCGGTCGCAGCGGTCCGGAAGCTGGGCGGCAGGCTGGTGTTCGGGCCGATGACGACCCCCTTCGGTCGCTTCGCGGCCGTGGTCGACCCGCAGGGCGCGCCGTTCGCCGTCATCGACACCACCACGACCGAGGGTGAGATGCCGGTCTTCACCTGACGCCGGCCCCCTCACCTGGCGCCGGCCCTCACCTGACGGGGACGCGGGGATACCCGGGCCGCCGCCTCCGGCGGACCCGGGCATGCGCCCGCCCGCGCCCGGGAGCAGCCCCGGCGCCTCCACCGCTCTCCACCGCTCTCCACCGTGTCGGGCACGGCAGGGCCCGCCGTGCCCGACCGGAGTGCCCGGTCACCGGCGGCCGGCCGCGGGCGGGGCGGTGCCGTCGCGTACGGCGGTCGCGATGAGGCGGGGACGTCCGGCGGCGCCGCACCGCCGTGCTCGGCGGGGTTGCCCGGGCGCGGTGTTCGGCGTTGGCTCGGCCGCGGCGTTCAGTTGTTCGACTGTTCAGCCGTTCGGCCGTTCGGCCGTTCAGCGGCGGGTGAAGGTGCCGAGGCCCGTCTCGTCGAGGTACTCGACACGCAGTTTCCGTGCCGTGTCGCCCTGGTCGAACGTGAAGGTGACGCCGGTCGGCCCGACGGCGTTCTCGCCGGTCGTCTCGAAGCTGAAGGTGTCGCCGTCGTAGTGGCGCAGCGGGAACCGCTTCGGCTCCGGGCCGAGTTCGAGCACCAGGCCGTCCGGGCCCGTGGTGACGGTGGCCCTCCCGTAGTAGGCGCTGTCGTAGGTTCCCGTGTAGGCGCCGCCGGGCCGGGCGGCCTTCGCGGACTCGGGCGGATCGGCGTAGTCCGTGGGGGACACACCGGCTTCGTCCAGCTGCGCGTAGAGCGCGGCGAACAGCGGGAGCCAGTCACGGGCGGGCTTGCCGTACCGGGCGATGTCGAAGAAGTCCTCGGCGACGGCGTCGGCCAGTCCGACGGGTTTGCCGTTGGTGAGCACGACGATGCCGAGCTGTTCACCGGGCAGCATCGTCACATTGGTGTTGGCGCCGAGTTCGAAGGCGCCGGAGTGGCTGAGCCGCAGCCGGCCCTGGTCGTCGTAGTTGACGTTCCAGCCCAGCCCGTAGAAGCCGGTCCGTCCCGCGGGAGACGTCGGCGGCTGGGAGACGATCTCGGGCAGACGGGTGTGCCGCAGGCTCTCGGCGTCGATGATCTGCCTGCCGTCGAGCTTCCCTCCTGCCAGTTGGAGCCGCAGCCACCGCATCATGTCTTCGGCGGTGGAGCTGGTGCCTCCGGCGGGCGCCTGGGCGTCCGCGTCACGGACGTACTTCGCCTGCCAACTGCCGTCGGGGCCGGGGACATGGGCCACCGCCCGGTTCGCGGCCTTCTCGTAGTCGGCGAAGGTGGTGCTCGTGGAGTCCATCCCGGCGGGCCGGAACAGGGTGTCCTCGGAGAGCTTCTGCCAGCTCACCCCCTTCGCGCGGGCGACGGCCTCCGCACCGGCGGTGAAGCCGAAGTTCGTGTACGCGTAGGTGGCGCGGAACGGGGCGAGCGGCTCGTCGCGCAGACGGCTCAGGATGTACGCCTGGTCGTAGCCCAGGTCCTCCAGCAGATCTCCCGCGTGGTCGGGCAGTCCGCTGCGGTGGGACATCAGGTCGGTGACCGTGGCATGGCCGCTCACCCAGGGGTCCTTGAGGGCGAAGCCGGGCAGGTGCCGGGCGACCGGTTCGTCCCATCCGGCCTCCCCGCCGTCCCCGCCCGCATCCTCCGTCCCCGCACCATCCGTGCCCTCACCCTCCGCGTCCGCGCCGTCGGTGCCTTCGCCGGCGACCGCCCCCGCGACGACGGTCGAGCTGATCGGCTTCGAGAGAGAGGCGAGCTGGAAGACGGTGCCGGGGTCGACGGCGGCGGGCTCGCCGACGTGCCGCCTGCCGAAGCCCTTCAGGTACAGCACGCGGTCCTCGTGCACGACACCCACCGCGACGCCGGGGACGCCGGTCTCCTTCATCATGTCCTGCACGACGCCGTCGAGGCGGGCGACGGCCCGGTCCACGTCGGCGCGTGTGAGAAGCGGCGGCGGCTGGTCCGACGGTGGCTTGGGCGGAGGCTCGGACGGCGACGGCGGAGGCTCGGACGGCGACGGCGGGGGCGAGGGCTGGGACGGCGACGGCGCGGCGCCGGAGGCGGCGCCCGGACCGACGGCACCCGACGCCAGGGCCGTCGTCGCGAGGAGCAGTGCGGCCAGGCCCGATACGGCGAGTGGGCGGCCACGGCCCGGCCGCAGGCACTTCCCGGGGTGCATGCACCCATTGAACGCCCGAATCGGGGCCGTGTCGCCCGCAGGCCGGTTGCCCGCCCGCCCCACGGCGGACGGCCCGGCCGGCCCGGCCGGTGCGGCCTCGGCGGTCGCGGCGGTCGCGGCGGTCGCGGCGGCCTCGGCGGTCGCGGACCGGGGACGCCGGCCGCCTGGCGGTCCGGAGTCGGGCCCCGGTGGCCGGCCTCGCCGTCAGGGGCTGAGCTTGCCGACGACCTCGGCGGTCGCGGAGACGCCGTCGTGGATGGTCGGCGCCATGCTCGTACCCGCGAGGAAGAACCCGAGCAGGGCGCACACGAGTGCGTGTGAGAGCTTCAGCCCGCCGTTGCGGAGGAAGATCACCGCAAGGACGAGCAGCAGCAGCACCACCGAAACCGAAACGGCCATGGCCGGCCTCCCTCCGCCACACCGGGGTTGTGCGGCATTCGGGCGCCAGTGTGGACCAGTGGGCGCGCGGGGCGGCCGACCGGCGTGTCCGCCGATCGGGTGCTCGTCGAATCCGTTGCCGACCCGCGATGTCGTCGTGGATCAGCGGTCGTGGGCGGCGAGGAGGCTCGGTAGGCCCCGACGGGGTCGCCGGTGTCGACGCGGTCGGCGAGGTCGGCGAGGTCGATGCGCGCCGCAGCGGCAGCGCGGGGGTGAGCGGACCGGGGGCCCGTACCGGACCGCGGTCCGGTACGGGGCCGGCCCTACCCCGTCCCGGTGTCCCGTCTCGTCTCGTCCCGTACCGTCCCGACCCGACCCGTCACAGCGGACCGGGCAGCGAGACCAGTTCCGCCAGCGACTCCTTGTGGCGGCCCGGGGTGCCGAGGGCGATCTCGTCCGCCTTGGCCCGCTTGAGGTACAGGTGTGCCGGGTGCTCCCAGGTCATGCCGATGCCGGCATGGAGCTGGACGCACTCCTCCGCTGCGCGCACCGCCACCCGTGAGCAGTGCGCCTGGGCGACGGAGACCGCGAGCGGCACCTCGGCGCTTCCGGTCGCGAGGGCGTCCGCGGCGTTGCGCGCCGCCGCGCGCGCTCCCGCCACATCGAGCCAGAGCTGCGCCATCCGGTGCTTCAGCGCCTGGAACGAGCCCACGGGGCGGTTGAACTGGTGGCGGTCGCGCGTGTAGCGGACCGTCTCCTCAAGGCACCACTCGGCGATCCCCAGCTGCTCCGAGGCGAGCAGCCCGGCGCCGGCGAGCAGCCCGCGGCGCACCGCGGCGCGGGCCTGTTCCGCGTCCGCGAGCCGGGTGCCGGAGTCCCCCGCGGTGGTGACGGCGGCGAGAGGGCGGGTGAGGTCGAGCGGAGTGAGCGGTTCGACCGTCGCTTCGCCTCGCCGCACCGCGTACAGGCCGTCCGCCCGGAGTGCCAGCAGGACGTCGGCGGCAGCGGCGTCGGCGACGCCCGTCACGGTCGCCCCGGTGGGCAGGCGGGAGTCCGCGGAGGCGGAGAGCGGCAGGGCGAGGACCGCGACCGTTCGGCCGGCGGCCAGTTCCTTGAGCAGCCCCGCGGCCTCGCCGTCCTGTGCACCGAGGGCGAGCAGTGTCTCGGTGGCGATCACCGAACCGGTCAGGTAGGGCGCGGGGGTGACCGCCCGGCCGAGTTCCTCGAGGACCACGGCGGCCTCGCGGTGACCGGCGCCCTGGCCGCCGAGTTCCTCGGGGACGAGCAGTCCCGCGGCCCCGATCCCGGCGGCGAGGGACTGCCACAGCCCGTCGTCGTAGGGCGTTCCCGACTCGGCGCGTGAGAGGACGGCCGTGTGGTCGGACCGGCCGGTGACCAGGGAGCGCACGGCGGCCCGCAGGTCGTCCTCGGCCTCGGAGTAGAGAAGGTCGGGCTGAGTGCTCATCGCGCGAGGTCCTTCCAGGGGACGTCCTTGTCGTTGCGGGGCTCGGGGGGCAGTCCGAGCACCCGTTCGGCGACGATGTTGAGCAGCACCTCGCTGGTGCCGCCCTCGATGGAGTTGCCCTTCGAGCGCAGATAGCGGTATCCGGCGTCGCGGCCGGTGAAGTCGACCAGTTCGGGGCGCCGCATGGTCCAGTCGTCGTACAGCAGGCCCTCGCCGCCGCGGAGTTCCACCTCGAGGCCGCTGATCTCCTGGTTGAGCCGGGCGAAGCCCAGCTTCATGCCCGATCCCTCGGGGCCGGGCTGGCCCGCGGCGAGCTGCTGGCGCAGCCGTTCGCCGGTGAGCCGGGCGACCTCGGCCTCCACCCAGAGGGTGAGCAGGCGCTGGTGGAGTTCGTGGGTGCGCAGCTCAGGGCGGTCGCGCCAGGTGCGGGCGACGGGGCCGATCATTCCGCCTTCGCGCGGCAGCCGCATGCCGCCGATGGAGACGCGTTCGTTCATGAGGGTGGTCTGGGCGACCTTCCAGCCCTCGCCGACGGGGCCGAGCCGCCGTTCGTCGGGGATCCGCACATCGGTGAGGAAGACCTCGTTGAACTCGGCCTCGCCGGTGATCTGGCGCAGTGGACGGACCTCGACCCCTGGGTCGGTCATGTCGCACAGGAAGTAGGTGATGCCGCGGTGCTTGGGGGCGTCCGGGTCGGTGCGGGCGATGAGGATGGCCCAGCGGGCGATGTGCGCGCTGGAGGTCCACACCTTCTGGCCGTTGACGATCCAGTCGCCGCCGGCGCCGTCCCGGACGGCGCGGGTGCCGAGCGCGGCGAGGTCGGAGCCCGCGCCGGGTTCGCTGAACAGCTGGCACCAGACCTCCTCACCGGCCCAGAGCGGCCGCAGGAACCGCCTCTTCTGCTCCTCGGTGCCGTACGCGAGGATCGTGGGCGCGGCCATCCCGAGGCCGATGCCGATGCGGCGGGGGTCGTTGTCCGGGGCGCCGGCGGCCTCCAGTTCCGCGTCGACGACGGCCTGCAGGGAGCGGGCCGCGCCGAGTCCGCCGAGTCCGGCCGGGTAGTGCACCCAGGCGAGGCCGGCGTCGAAGCGGGCGCTCAGGAAGTCGCTCCGCTCAGTGGTGGCGGGCGGGTGCGCGGCGAGGAACTCACGGACGCGCAGGCGCAGTTCGGCGGCGTCGGTCATGCCCCCACTCCTCCCGGGAGGACGACGAGGCGCCCGGTGGTGGTGCCGTCGGCGACGCGCTGGACGGCCCCGGCGGCGTTCTCGAACGGGACCCGGTCGCTGACCAGCGGCCTGATCAGTCCCTTGGCGGCCAGGCCGGTGAGGGTCTCATGGCAGCGGAGCACGGCCCGGGGATCCCTCTGGTTGTAGAGGCCCCAGTGCAGTCCGACGATCGAGTAGTTCTTCACCAGCGCGTGGTTGAGCGCAGGGCTGGGGATGGTCCCGCTCGCGAATCCCACGACGACGATGCGGCCCTCGAAGGCGACGCACTTGGCGGACTTGCCGTAGGCGTCGCCGCCGACGGGGTCGTAGACGACGTCGGCGCCGCGGCCGCCGGTGGCGTCCTTCACGGCGGCGACGATGTCGTCCGCATGCCGGTCGATCACCAGGTCGCAGCCGATTTCGCGGGCCACGGCGGCCTTCTCCGGGCCGCCGACGACGCCGATGACACGGGCGCCCGCGGCCTTGCCCAGCTGGACGGCCGCACTGCCGACGCCGCCGGAGGCCGCGTGCACGAGCAGCGTCTCACCCTCCTGGAGGTCCGCCCGGCGGTGCAGGCCGAACCAGCCGGTCTGGTATCCGATGTGCAGGGCCGCCGCCTCGGCGTCGTCGAGCGAGTCCGGTGCGGGCAGCACGGCGGCCTCGTCGGCGACGGCGTACTCGGCGAACCCGCCGTACGGCAGGGCGGGGGTGGCGATGACGCGGCGGCCGTCCTCGGTCTCGCCGCACAGTTCCACGCCCGGTGTGAAGGGCAGCGGCGGGGTCACCTGGTAGTGGCCGCGGCAGAGCAGAGCGTCGGGGAAGTTGACGTTGGCGGCGCGCACTCTGAGCAGGACCTGCCCCTCTCCGGGCTCTGGGCGGCCGGTCTCCTCGAGGCGCATCACCTCGCCCGGCTCGCCGTTCCGGTGCACTCGCCATGCCTGCATCAGGGGCCTCCGCGGTGTGTGGGACGTCGTGGCACTGCTGCTGCATACTAAGCGGTCGCTTGATTCCCTGGGAACAGTCTCTCCCGGACGTTGTCCGGCCGGACCCGATCGCACCGCGCGCCCGGGCCACGACCACCCCGCGCTACCACGCGCCCGCTCCCGCTCCCTCTCCCCGCAGGGGTGGCCGGCACGGGCAGCACCGCAGGGGTGGCCGGCACGGGTGGTCCCGCACGGGAGGTCGCGCGGTGTGCGACGCATCGCGGGAGGTCGCATCGCGGGAGGTCGCGGCACTCGCGGTCGCGGCACGGGCGCCCTCCTCCGCCCGTCTGGTGCCCGTCGGCGTCGTCGTGCTCGCCCTCGGCTCCACGCCGATCCGGCTGGGCCTCGCGCTGATCGTCCTCGGCGCGGTGCTCGTACGGCGTTCAGGCTGGACGCGGACGGCGCACGGACCGAGTGGGCCCCGCAGGGACGCCGGGTGAGCGGACTTGCGGGGCGGTGACGGCAGCGGTGACACGGCGGCGGGACACCACGCCCGGAGGCATGGCGTGAACGGCACCCGGCCCGGTGGAACGCGGGTCACGGGTCGGCGGATCGGGGGAACGCGGGTCACGGGTCGGCGGAACGGTGGAACGCGGGTCACGGGCCGGTGGAACGGTGGAACGCGGGTCACGGGCCGGCGGAACGGGGGAACGCGGGTCACGGGCCGGTGGAGCGACAGGCCCTCACCGGGGGAAGAGTTCGAAGGCGACCGCGGGCACCCCGCCGAACCGGGGTGCCACCGCCCGGGCGGCACCCACCAGGAACTCCCGGCAGTACACCTCGGGATTTCGGTCCGTCAGGACCTGGAGGTAGCCGCGATGCTGAAGCAGCGACAGCACGGAGCGCTCCAGTCCGGCCGTCGCGTCCACGGCGTGGGTCGGGGTCGGCGAGCCGGCGACCGCCACCCAGCGGACACCGTCCCAGGGCTCCAGGCCGTGCCCGGCGAGGAGTTCGGGGAAGATCCACCGGTTGCCCGCGTCACCGACGGCGTCCAGCGTGGCCCGGCCGACCGCCCGATGGTCCGGCGAGTTCCAGGCGCCGCCGACGGCAGGGCCCCAGGTGTCCCGGTGGTTGAGGGTGACGACCAGTTCGGGGCGGTGGCGCCGGATCGCGGCCGCGATGTCACGGCGCAGCTCAGTGCCGTACTCGACGACGCCGTCCCGATGTCCGAGGAACTCCACCGTGCTCACCCCGACCACCGCGGCGCCGGCCCGCTGCTCGCGCTCCCGCAGCGGCCCGCACTCGGCGGGGGCGACGGTGTCGATGCCGGCCTCACCGCGGGTGGCCAGGAGGTACACGACCTCCTTGCCCGCGTCCGTCCAGTCGGCGACTGCGGCCGCGCAGCCGTACTCCAGGTCGTCGGGGTGGGCGACGACGGCAAGCGCCCGCTGCCAGTCGGCCGGTAGTGGTTCGAGTCGAGGACCGGTCGGATCGGTCGGATCGGTCGGATCGGTCGGATCGGTCATGCGGGGAGCGTAGCCGCGGTGCCCGCGCGCCCCGGCGTCATCCCTCCGAGCCGGTCCGCTGTCGTGCCGCCGGATCCCCGGCCGCCCCCGTACACCTCGCCGGGGGCGGCTTGCGGCGCCGCTTCACACCTCGTCCCGGACCAGCGCGAGCAGCCGGTCCAGCACACGGGAACCGGACGTCCGCACACCGTCGTGCTCGTACTCGTCGGTCACCCAGGTGCGCAGCCCCCGGACGGCGCGGGCCGTCGCGAGGGAGTGTGCGGTGTCGACGTACATGTCGTCGTGGTACACGGCGGCGGCGACCGGGACCTCGTTGGCCGCGAGGCGTTCGGCGTCGTAGAGCGCGGGCCAGTCGGTACGCGCGGCGAGGATCTCCGCGGCCTCGCGCAGGGGCCGCAGGGCGGGGTCGGTCTCGAAGTGCCACGGGTGGACGGACTCCCCGGTGAAGAGCAGGGGCCCGTCGCCCGCCAGCGCCTTCTCCGCGTCGAACTGCGGGAACTCGGCGCGCACCCGTTCGGCCGCCCAGGCCGTGGGGGCCGCGCCCTGGGCGTAGATGGCCTCGTGGAGCACGGCGTACAGCGGATGGGCAGCGTAGGAGAGGGCGGAGAGCACACCGTGCCGGAAGGCGTCGGAGAGCTCGTCGCCGTCGGCGGTACGGACGAAGGCGTTCTCCAGCAGGTAGTGGAGCTGGTGGCTGCCGTCGCCGGTGCCGAGCCGGCTCCCCAGCGACTGGAACGCCGCAGGGGTGAGGACGTACCCGCCGGGCAGGACGGTCCGCCCGGTCGCGAGGTGCTCGGCGATGCGCCGGGCACGCTCCACGTCCTGCGGGTAGCGGGCGTAGTGGGCTTCGTTCCTTCGCTGGACGCGGGGGTAGGCCGCCCGGTAGACGTCCTCGGCCCGCGCGTCCAGCGAGGGCAGTCCGCCGGTGATCAGCACCGCCTTCAGCCCCTCCGGCGCGGTCGAGAGGTAGTGGGTCGCGCAGAATCCGCCGAAGCTCTGGCCGAGTACCGTCCAGCGCGCGCCGCCGGTCAGCTGTGCGCGCACCGCCTCGCAGTCCCGGACGATGCTGTCCGCACGGAAGTGCGAAAGGTAGCGGGCCTGCTCCTCGGGGCCGCCGCGCAGGGGCAGGGTCTGGCGGTTGGCGGGCGAGGACAGTCCGGTGCCGCGCTGGTCGAGCAGGAGGACGCGGAACTCCTGCACCGCGCGTCCGAGCCACGCCTGCTTGCCGGGGAAGCGCCGCGCACCGAAGCCGGGCCCGCCCTCCAGGTACACCAGCCAGGGCAGATCGGCCCCGGCGCGGCTGCTGGAGACGATCTCGCGGCCGTAGAGCGCTATCCGCTCCCCGGAGGGGTCGGCGTGGTCCAGGGGAACGGTCAAGTGGCGGTCCGTGAGGACGAGGCCCGGCTGCCGGTAGCTGGTCACTGCGCGCTCCTGCTGTGTGGTCGCCGATGGTGCGTTGCCCGCCCGCCCAGTGCACCACAAAGCCGGGCAGCGCATCACACGGCGGGCAGCGCATCACACGGCGGGCAGCGCATCACACGGCCGGGCGGGGGTCGCTCCGGGCATCAGCCGGCCGGGGCCGCCCCTCAGGTGCACCGGGCCGCCCGGTACGGTGCCGGACCGGGCCGCCGGATTCGGGTGCCGGAAGCGCCGGAAACGCCAGAAGCGCCGGAGGTGCCAGAAGTTCCGGAAGCGCCGGTGGGGCCCGAAACGCGAGAGGTGCCGGAAACACGAGAGGTGCCGGAAACACGAGAGGTGCCGGATTCCGGGGGCCGGTCCCATGTGCGTCCCGCGCGCCGCGCGCCTAGCGTGGACGCATGATCCGGTTCGAGGAGGTCTGCAAGGTCTACCCGGACGGGACGACCGCCGTGGACGGGCTGTCCTTCGAGGTCGCCGAGGGGGAACTGGTCACGCTCGTCGGCCCGTCGGGCTGCGGTAAGACGACCACGATGATGATGGTCAACCGGCTGATCGAACCCACGTCCGGGAGGATCCTGGTGGGCGGCGAGGACGTCTCCCGGGTCGACCCGGTGCGGCTGCGCCGCCGCATCGGCTACGTCATCCAGCAGGTCGGCCTCTTCCCGCACCGGACGGTCCTCGACAACACCGCGACCGTGCCGTCCCTGCTGGGCTGGAAGCGGCGCAGGGCCCGGGCCCGGGCCGCGGAACTCCTCGACCTGGTGGGCCTGGATCCGAAGACCTACGGGGACCGCTATCCCGAGCAGCTCTCGGGCGGCCAGCGCCAGCGGGTCGGGGTGGCCCGGGCGCTGGCGGCCGATCCTCCCGTCCTTCTGATGGACGAGCCGTTCGGCGCCGTCGACCCCGTCGTCCGGGAACGCCTTCAGAACGAGTTCCTGAACCTTCAGGCGACCGTCCGCAAGACCGTGCTGCTCGTCACCCACGACCTGGAGGAGGCGGTGCGGATGGGCGATCGCATCGCCGTGTACGGACACGGCCGTATCGAGCAGTTCGGCACTCCAGGCGCGGTGCTCGGCGCCCCCGCGACCGACTACGTGGCACGCTTCGTGGGGGCGGACCGGGGGCTGAAGCGGCTCTCGGTGACCGAGATCGACGAGGACTCCCTGGAGCAGCCCCCGGTGGCGCGCCCGGACGAACCGGCCGGCGTCGCGGCGGCCCGGCTGCGTGCCGCGGACGCCCGCTGGGCGGTCGTGCTCAACGCCGCTGGGGACCTGCACGGCTGGGTGTCCGCCGAGTCCCTGGCCCTGGCCGGTGACCGGGGCACGGTCGGCGACCTGACCTGTCGGATGGAGGCGTGGGTACCGCTGGGGGCTCCGCTGAAGCGTGCCTTCGGCGAGATGCTCCAGCACGACGCCGGATGGGTGGCGGTGGTGGACGGGGAGCGGTTCGCGGGGGTGCTGACCCCGGCGAAGCTCCACGAGGCACTGCGCCGTTCAGTGGGTGCCGAGGCCCTGGGGGTGGGCAGGGACCAGGTGGAGTTCGAGTCCGTGGCGGACGTGTGAGCCGCCCGTGGACCGTCCGCCCGGGCCGCACCCGCGCCGCACCCGGGACCCTCCCCGCCTCTCCGCACCGCCCCACCTCTCCGTACCGCTCCCCACCTCTCCGTACCGCTCCGGGCATCTCCGTACCGCTCCATACCGGTCCAGGCCTCTCCGTACCGGCCCGTACCTCTCCGCACTGGTCCGTACGGGTAAGTGCCGGTAAGTACCGGTCCTGGGTGACTCCCGTCCGGGTCTCACTCCGGGAGCAGGCCCTTGGAGCGCAGGTACTGCCGCGCGACGTCCTCGGGCAGCCTGCGCCAGCTGTCGACCCGCTCGTTGAGCCGGGAGAGGTCCTGCGTGGTGAGGACCGTGTTCAGCCTGCCGAGGGCCTTTGTGACCGCAGGGCCGCCGGCCCGCGACCGGTTGACGACGGGGACGATGTAGTCGGCGTTCTGGAGGTGCTTGTCGTCCTCCAGGATCACCAGACCGAACTCGTCGAGGGTGGCGTCGGTGGTGGTGGTGAGGACCAGTTGGTCACGGCCGGACCGAACGGCCTGTTTGGCCTGTGTGGTACCGACGCCCTTGGGGTCGATCCCGCTGATACGGATGCCGTAGGTCTTCTCCAGCCCGGGCGCGCAGTACGGCCGCCGGACGCATTCGTCACCGGCCGCCAGCCGCACGGGGATCCCGGACCTACCCAGGTCGCTGAGGGTCCGCAGATGGTGGGCACGGGCGAACTCCCCGGTGACGGCGAAGGCGTTCTGGTCGACGGCCCGGCCCGGGTCGAGGACCGTCAGTCCGCGCGGTTCGGCGAGCGAGCGCAGTGCGCGCACGGTGGCGCGGAGATCTGGCGAGCCGACGGGCGGCGCGCCGGGGCCGTGGGTCCTGGCGTTCAGCCAGTCGGCGAAGGTGGCCGCGTACTCGGGGACCACGTCGATCTGCCCGCTCTCCAGGGCGGGTTCGTAGATCTCCCGGTTGGAGACGGAGATGACCTTCGTGCGGTACCCGGCATGTTCGAGCAGCAGGGAGTACATCCGGGCGAGCAGATCGCTCTCGGTGAAGCCGGCGGATCCGATCGTCAGGTGCCTGCTGTCCCCGGGCGGAGCGGTCACCCGTCCCCGGTCCTCCAGGGAGGGCCCGGTGGCACAGGCGGCCACCAGGACCGGCAGGGTGGCGCAGAGGAGTACGCGGAGGAGTGCGCGAAGGGCGGGGACGGTGCACAGGGCGCGGAGGGCGCACAGGGCGCGGAGGGCGCGGAGGGCGCGGAGGGCGCGGAGGGCGGGGAGGATGCGGAGGGCGGGGAGGGGCCTCATGCCGCCGGCCTCCCGGCCCACCTGGGCGCGTACCGTTCAGCGGCCACGAAGACCCCCTCCACCAGCAGCGCGAGGGCGGCGACGAGCACCGCGCCGGCGACCACCTGCGGGGTGGAGGCGAGCTGGAAGCCCGCCGTGATGACGCGGCCCAGCCCGCCGCCACCCGCCAGCGCCGCGACGGTCGCGGTGGCCACGAGCTGGACGGCCGCGGTCCGCAGTCCCGTCAGGACGAGCGGCGCCGCCAGCGGGAGTTCGACGCCGAGCAGTGTCTGGGGGCCGGTCATGCCCATCCCCCGCGCGGCGCGCACCACGTCCCGGTCCACACCGCGCATGCCGACGTAGGCGTTGGTCAGCAGCGGCGGCACGGCGAACAGCACCAGCGCGACGATGGTGGGCCAGTCGCCCCACGTACCGATCGGGCTGAGCAGCAGCAGGACGAGGACCGCGAAGGTCGGTACGGCCCGGCCCGCGTTGGAGATGTTGACGGCGAGGGCCCCGCCCCTGCCGAGGTGGCCGAGTACGAGGGCCACGGGGAGGGCGATCGCGCAACTGATCGCCAGACAGACCGATGTGAGGTAGAGGTGCTGGCCGAGGCGGCGCCACACACCGTCCTGGCCCGACCAGTTGGCGGAGCTGGTCAGCCAGTCCCAGGTCTGGGCGAGCGTGTTCACGCGGCGGCCCGCCGTGACGGCCGCGTCCACGGGGTGAGCGCCCGCTGGACGCCCAGCAGGGCGATGTCGGCGGCCACGGCGATGAGCACGCAGAGCACCGAGGCCGTCAGCACCTGCGCCCTGAAGTAGGTGTTCATTCCCGAGTAGATGAGGTTGCCCAGCCCGCCGAAGCCGACGATCGCGCCGATGGTGACCAGTGATACGGCGGACACGGTGGCGATCCTCAGCCCGGCCATCGCGGCCGGCAGGGCCAGCGGCAGCTCGACGGCCAGGAGCTGCCGCGCCGGCCCGTAACCCATGCCGCGCGCGGCCTGCCGGGTCTCGGCGGGGACGGCACGGAGTCCCGCGAGGATGTTGCGGACCAGCAGGGTGAGGGAGTACAGCACGAGTCCGGCGATGACGAGCGAGGCGGACAGCCCGTACACCGGAAGCAGTATCGAGAACATCGCCAGGGACGGGATCGTGTAGAGGATCGTCGTCAGCCCGAGCACGGGGCCGGCGGCCCAGCGCCGGCCGCAGGCAGCCACGGCGAGGGGCACGGCGACGAGCAGTCCCAGGGCCACGGAGACGAACGTCAGCTGGAGGTGCTGGAGAGTGGCGTCCCAGAGGATCTCGCGGCGGCTGGAGAGGTAGGCGCCGCAGATCCACTCGTTGCGTGTGAGGCAGTCGTCGGGAGTCGGCGTCACCCGTCCATTGCAGCCCGGGCCCCCTGCTCGCGCGCGCTGTGCGCGCCTGTCCGAGTGCGCGTGGGCACGACCCGGACGGTCGCCGGTCGCCGGCGGCACCGGCATACCGGGCCAGGCGCCGGCATACCGGGCACCGGACACCGGCGTACCGGGAACCGGCGTACCGCCCGCGGGAGTCCTGGGGCGGGCGGCGCCCACGCCCCGTCCCTCGGTGGCGCTCACCGACCGGGCCGACTGGCACGGGGACCGGCCCCCGCTCGGCCGGTGGAAGCGCTGCCCCGGCCGCTGTCGGTGTCCGCGAGAACCGTGAGAACCGTGAGGACCGCCCGGTGGACCGGTGGCCCGGTGGCCCGGACGGCCCGGACGGCCCTGGCGGTCCTGCCGGTCCTGCCGGTCCTGGCGGTCCTCGCTGCACAGCCGCCGTGCTGCCGCGGGCGCCGGAGGCAACCGCGGGCGGTCCGCCGGACCGGCGGACCAGCGGACCGGCGGACCAGCGGACCGGCGGACCGGCGGACCGGCGGAGCGTCAGATCTTCTCCTCCTCCGACCGTCCGACGCACAGGGCCCAGATGATCGCGATGTAGAGGGCGATCGCGACCAGGGACCACAGCGGGTAGTACGGCAGGGAGAGGAAGTTGACGACCAGCAGCACCCCGGCCAGGGCGATGCCGAGGATCCGCGCCCACAGGGCGCCCTTGAAGAGGGCGAAACCGGCCGCGACTGCGACGATCCCGAAGATCAGATGCAGCCAGCCCCATGCGGTGAGGTCGAACCGGAAGACGTAGCCGGGCGTCGCGACGAACACGTCGTCGTTGGCGATGCCCATGATTCCGCGGAAGAAGTCCAGGAATCCGGCGATGATCAGGACCACTCCGGCGAACATCGTCAGGCCTCCGGCCCAGGCGAAGTAGCGCTTGGAGTGTGCGGTGGTCGGTTCGGTCATGATGTCCCCTCGTCCTCAACTCAGGAGCTTGTCCTTGGCTCGCTGGAACTCCTCCTCGCTCAGGTCCCCCTTGGACCTCAGTTCGGAGAGCCGGGCAAGCTCGTCCCCCGTACCGGCGCCCTTGGCGGTCTGCCGGATGTACGCGTTGAAGGCTTCCTGCTGCTCCTGCGCATGCTGGATCTCGCGCCTGCCCATGTCCTTGCCGCGGACGATCACGTAGATCAGCACGCCGAGGAAGGGAATCAGCAGCATGAAGACGATCCAGGCCGCCTTGGCCCAGCCGTTCATCTCGTGGTCGCGGAAGATGTCCACGAAGACACGGAAGAGCAGCACCAGCCACACGACCCACAGGAAGATCCACATCACGGTCCAGAACGCGCCCAGAACCGGATAGTCGTAAGCGAGGTCGACCGCGTCGTCCATCTCCGTCCTCCTGCCGTTCCCGTCGGACCTCGGATGTCCGCTCGCCGTCAGTGTGGGACGGCGGGCGGGCGGTTCCCTCACCCCGCACGGGTGAATCAAGCGGCGGTCGGAGCAGCCGGGGGCGGCCGGGTTCATCGCCGTGGCGACCCCGCCGGACCCCGGCGCGGGCCCGCCGTGTCCTCCCCCTGGCCGCCGGCCCGCACTCACCCGGGCGGCCCGCCACGGTAGGGAAGCCGACTGCCGGCCTTTCCCGCCGGCCCGTACACACCCGGCCGGCCCGTACGCCGCGGGCCCGCCCGTACGCCGCCGACTTGCCCGTACGCCGCCGAGCGGGTGAGCGGTGAGGAGAGAGCGGCAGACGCTCCCGGCAGGAGCCTCGCACGGTCGGACAGCGGTTCCCCGCACGGCTCGGCCCGGTCCCGGAACGAGCCCACGTCCCCGAGCGGCCCGTCCCCGGCAGCGGGCGCTCGCCGTCCGTACGGCGGACACCGGCTCCGCCGTACGGCGCGGGCTCCAGCTCATCTGCGGGCCCCGAGGCCGTGCGGCGGCGCATCGGTGCCGGTGGGGCGGCGGTGCCGGTGGGGCGGCGGTGCCGGCGGCGCATCGGCGCCGGCGGCGCGGTCGGGCAACCCGCTCAGTCGGGCAGCCGGCGCAGCTCCACCACGCGGAGGCCGAGGTCCTGGAAGCGTACGAGCAGTCCGTACAGATGTGCCTCGTCCGTGACGGGCCCGTACAGGACGGTCTCCTCCGGCACCGTCACTTCGTCGAGTTCGGGAAAGGCACCGGCGACGGGCGGTGACAGATGACCGGAGACGCGGAACTCGTATCGCATGCGAGCACTTCCCCGTGCGCTGAGGGCTCTTGCTGCATGGTGGCGTCGCGCGCGGCGGCCCCGCATCACCCGCACGAGGTGACCCGGCGCCCGGCGGGCGGCGCCGATCCCGGCGGGCAAGCGCACCGCGGCCGTCGCGGACCGGCCCGGTGCGGCCCCCCGCCCCCGGAGACGGGCATGTGCCGGGCAGCCACGGCGACGGCAGCGGTCGGACGGGCCGAGCCCATCCGGGACCACCGAGCCGAACCGGTCCGGAACCACCGGCCAGAGCAGGTCCAGGACCACCGGCCAGAGCAGGTCCGGAACCACCGGGCCGAGCCCATCCGGAACCACCGGGCCGAGCGGGGTCCGCCGCCGATCAGAGGAGACCGATGTCCCGGGCGCGGCGTACCGCCTCGCTGCGGCGGGAGACCGCCAGCTTGCGGTAGACGCTCTTCAGGTGCGTCTTGACGGTGTTGACGGACAGGAACAGCTCGGCGGCGATCTCGTCCGTCGACATCGTCTGCGCGGCGCACCGCAGGACGTCGCGCTCGCGGGGGCTGAGCTGCTCGACGAGCAGGGGGACCCCGTGTGCCGGGCCGTCCGGGCCGGAGCGGGTTCCGGCACCTCGACCGGGCCGCTTCCCCGCGCCCGCCGACCGTCCCGTCAACCAGGCCCCGGCGTCGGCGAGTCCGGGCGCGCGGGCGAGCAGATGCCGCAGCCACGGGCCGGCCTCGGTGAACGGGGCGCGCAGTCCGTGCGGCCGCGCGGTGCGCACCGCGGCGGCGACGAGCGGCACCGCCCTCGCGGTGTCCCCGCCGGCCACCGCCGACTCCGCTTCGAGAAGCTGCGCGCGTACCCGGACGGCAGGAGGGACCCGCTCGCCGTCGGGTAGCCCGGCGAGCAGCCGGCCCGCCTGTCCGCCGTCTCCGTCGGCGAGACGGGCGGCGGCCGCGGCGACGGTGAGCGCCGGGCTGCCCACGGGCGCCTCGCCGAGTGCGGCGAGCGCGGCTGCCGGGTCGCCGCGGGCCAGATGGACCGAGCTGCGGGCCACGGCGATACGGGCGGCCGCCTCTCCCCCTGCGCGGGCCGGGCCGTCGGCCGAGACGGGGGCGTCGTCGAGCGCCGACAGGGCCGCCGCAGTTCGTCCGTGGGCGAGTTCGAGACGGCAGCGGAGCACCGCGGCCTCGGCCGCTGCCGGTACGTCGTGGGCCGGAGCGTGGGCGCGGGCCGCGTCGAGGTACCGGCCGGCGGCCGTGGGGTCGCCGCGGTCGGCGGCGACCGCGGCGAGGGCGAGGTGGCAGCGTGCCGTGCGGCGGTCGAGGGGTATGCCGTGCTCCTCGGCGGCCGTCAGCCCGTCCCGGGCGTGTGCTTCGGCTTCCCGCAGCAGTCCGCCGGCGGCCTCGGCCAGAGCCAGCGCACCGAGGCAGTGGTAGCGGACCGTCCAGGTCTGCTCGTCCGTCGCAGAGGCCAGGGCTGCGGCGAACGCCTCCCGTGCCTCGGAGCCGTGTCCCGCGGCGAGGAGGGCCCGGCCCCGGCCGTAGCGGCGGAGCGCCTCGATCTCGGGATGCCGGGCGAGCAGCGCTCGGTCGACCCGTCCCATCAGTATCCGTACCTCGCGGTCCGGGTCGGGTTCCGCGCGGTCCGCGTCGGGTTCCCCGCGGTCCGGGGCACGGTCCGCCACGGTGGGCTCCCCGCCGTCGCCGTCCTCCGCGGGGACGGTCTCCGCGGGGACGGTCTTCGGGGGGGCGGTCTTCTGGGGGACGGACTTCGGGGGGACGGTGGTGCCCGTCCCGGTGTCAGCCCCGGTGAGGAGCGCCAGCAGCGCCCGGGTGAGCAGGATCTCGGGGGCTGCGCCGCCGCTCGGACGAGCGCCCGCGAGGTGCTTGCGGCCGGCGGCCTCGTCCCCGCGGGCCAGGGCGCAGGCGGCCGCGGCGAGGGCGGGCGCGGTACCGGGCAGTCCGTCCGGCATCGAACTGAACAACCGTTCGAGACGATGGCTTTCCGGACCGGTGAGGAGGCGTCCCGCGGCGAGCCGGTCGACGAGCAGACCGGCGGCGTACGGCCAGTCGTCCGCCGCGGCCGCGTGCTCTATCGCTTCGGTCAGCCTGTCGTGCGATTCGAGCCAGCGCGCGGCCTCGCGGTGCAGCGGCCCGGCGAGCGCCGGGCCCCGGCTGCGCAGATGGGCGCGGAGCACCTCGGCGAACAGCGGGTGGCAGCGGTACCAGGAGGTGTCGCCGATCGGCTCGACGAAGGCGTTGTCGCGGACGAGCCTGCCGAGGATGCGCTCGCCGTCGTCGCGTCCGGTGAGGGCGTCGGCGAGCCCCGGGTGGACGTGGGTGAGGATGCTGGTGCGGACGAGCAGGTCCTGTGTCGCCGTCGGCTGGGCCGCCAGGACCTCGGCCGTGAGGTAGTCGGATACGGCGTTCTGCGAGGCTGCGAAGGACTGGGCGAAGTGCTCGGCGTCCTCGGCCCGCTGCATCGCGAGGGCGCACAGCCGGAGACCGGCGGCCCAGCCCTGGGTTCGTTCGGTGAGGACACCGACGCTCTCCTGGGAGGGCGTGAGCCCGTGGCAGCGCAGCAGCTGCGCCGTCTCGCGCGGCGTGAACGCCAGTTCCGACCCGCGGATCTCGCAGACCCGGGCCTCGGCCCGGTAGCGGTGCAGGGGCAGCGCGGGGTCGACCCGCCCGAGGAGGACCAGCCGCAGGGACGGCCCGGCGTGAGCGAGGACGAAGTCCAGCTCGGCGGCGATGCCGTGGACGCCGGCGTGTTCCAGCCCGTCGAGGACCAGCACCACCGGCTCGGGCAGCTGTGCGAGGGCGCCGGCCAGCCGCACGATCAGCGAGTGGTCGACGTTGTCGGCGCTCGCCGGGCTGCCGACCCCGTCGGGGAGGGGCACCCGGTGGTAGCGGAAGGCGCCGAGCACATAGGCCCAGAACACACCCGGCGCGTTGTCGTCGCTCTCCACCGTGAGCCAGACCACCGGACCGGGCGCCAGGTCCGCCGCATGCCAGGACGCGGCGAGGGTGGTCTTGCCCGCGCCCGCGGGCCCCGTGATCACCGTGAGGGGGCCACGGGCTCCCTCGGTGAGCCGGTCCAGCAGGCGCTGCCGGGCCACGAAGGCAGGCGGTACGGCGGGTACCGCGAACTTCGCGGCCAGCAGCGGGTCGCCGCTGGGGTGCAGCTGGGCGTCCTCGGCCATGGGTTCCACCGCCGTGCCGTCCGTTCGTCGGCCTTCATGATCCCAGCGCCCATTCATGATCGCCAACGGCCGCGGCAGACGGCCACGGCCCCGGGGCCCCGCCGGGCACCCCCACGCCCCCGCGCCCCGCATCCCCGTGCCGCGGAAGGCACTGCGCGGGGGAAGGCACTGCGCGGGGAAAGGCGGCCGCGGAAGGCACTGCGCGGGGGCGGCAGGAGAGGCGGCACCCTCCGTGCGGTTGTGCAATGACGGTAGGAGTGGACGGCAGGGGACATCCCTGAGGGGCCGTGGGGGACCGGGGACCCGACGAACCGGGGGACCCTGAAGAAACCGGAGAGAGGCGGAGAGAACGGGAAGGAGGCGGAGGTGCCGGCCGGAGCATGCGCTACCGGATGAGACACGGAGAGGACGGCTGAACGAGAGAACCTCGCCGGACGAGGAGCGACCGGGGGAAGAGGAGGGGCCCGGTGGGCCGGGAAGGGACACCGACCGGAGGTGGCATGGACGACGACGGCAGGACGCGGGCGGTGCGGGCCCAGCGGTGGAGCGCGCGGCTGGCGGTCCTCGCGGCGGCCGCCGTCGTGGTGCTGCTGGTGGCCTCCGGGCTCGGCGGTATCGCGATGGTGCTGCTGGTACTCGCCGGGACGGCGGTGACGGCGGCCGCTCTGTGGTGGGCGCTGACCCGGCGGGGAGCCGTACGGGTGCTGGCGGTTCTGCTGGCGTCGGCCGCCCCGCTGACCGTCATCTGGCTCCAGGTCCGTTCGGGGGTGCTGTGGGTCATGGTGCTGTGCCTCGTCCTCGGGGCGGTGGCCGCCTCGGCCGGGTGGGAGGCGCTCGCCCTGGACGCCCGGCACCAGGCCCGGCCCGCGGTGGCGACACGGCGTCCCACCCGGCCGTTCCTGATCATGAACCCGCGCTCGGGCGGCGGGAAGGTGGCGGGTTTTGGGCTGAGGGAGCGGGCCGAACGCGCGGGAGCCGAGGTGTTCCTGCTGGACCCGGACCACCCGAGCGATGTCGCGGCGGTGGCACGGGAGGCCGTCGCGGGCGGCGCCGACCTGCTGGGGGTGGCCGGCGGTGACGGTACCCAGGCCCTGGTAGCGGGGGTCGCGGCGGAGGCGGGCGTGCCGTTCATGGTGGTACCCGCGGGCACGCGGAACCATTTCGCCCTGGATCTGGGACTCGACCGCGACGACCCGTCGAAGGCGCTGCACGCCCTGACCGACGGGGTCGAACTCACCGTCGACCTCGGTACCGTCGGGGGCCGGGTCTTCGTCAACAACGCGTCCTTCGGGGCCTATGCGCTGGTCGTACAGAGCGACGCATACCGCGAGGACAAGGTCGGCACCACGCTGGACCTGTTCCCCGACGTGCTGACGCACCGCGCGGGACCGCGGCTCACGGTGCGGGCTGCGGGGACGACGCTGTCCTCCCCTCAGGCGGTCCTGGTGAGCAACAACCCCTACCGCGCCGGGGACCGGGCCTCGGTCGCCCGCCGGGACCGCCTGGACCGCGGCGTCCTGGGCGTCCTCGGCGTCACCGTGGACAGCGCCGCCCAGGCCGCCGGGCTGCTGCGCGGCGAACGCTCGCCCGGTTTCACGGCGCTCACCGCCCGCGAGGTCGTCGTCGACGCCGACGCACCGGAGGTACGGGTCGGCGTGGACGGGGAGGCCGTGACGATGCCCGTCCCGGTCCGCTGCACCGTCAGGCCCGGCGCCCTGCGCGTGCGAGTGCCCCGCCACCGGCCCGGAGTCCCGCACGCCCGGCCCCGGCTGAAGTGGCGCCGGCTGGTGATGCTCGCGCTGGCACGCTGACGGAGTTCAGCCACCCAGGGGCGGGGCGTGCTCGCGGCCGGACCGGCGGCAGGGCATCCACTGACGCGCCGCAGGTTCCGCGTACACGATCACCCCGCGCGCTCCAGTCGCACCACAGGCCCCGCACACCCCATGTGCACCGACCACCCTGTGGGCCCCGTGCACACCGGTGACCCTGCACGCGCCGGTCGTCACACGCGTCCCGATCGCCCGACGCCTGCCGGTCGCACCACAGGCCCCGCACACCCGGCGCGCTCCGGTCGCACCACAGGCCCCGCACACCCCGCGCGCTCCGGTCGCCCCGCAAGCCCCGCAAGCCCCGCAAGCCCCGCAAGCCCCGCACCGGCACGATGCCGTACCCGGTGGCCCGGGCGAGCACGCCCCGCACACCCGCACACCCGCACACCCGCACGCCCCGCGCGCTCCGGTCACACCGCACGCCCCGCAAGCCCCGGCCCGCGTGCACCGGTCGCCCCCGCGCCTTCACGCCCTCGCCACGGCACCACGGCGCCCAGGCCCCGGCGCGTCACCCCGTTCACCCCGTTCACCCCTCCCCCGCGAACGCCTCCAGGATGCGCTCCGCCGCGAGGGTCGCCGTCAGTTCGCCGTCGCGTACCCGCTGTTCCAGTGCGGGGCCGAGGGCCCGGACCCCCGGATGGGAGTGGAGGCGGCCGAGGAGTTCGTCCCGCACCATCGTCCAGGCCCAGTCGACCTGCTGCTCACGGCGCTTGGCGATCAGACGGCCGTCCGCGTCGAGCAGCGCGCGGTGCTGCTCCAGCCGGTCCCAGACGGTGTCGAGCCCACGGGACTCCCGGGCGCTGCAGCTCAGCACGGGCGGGGTCCAGGCGGCGTCGGCCGACGGGGTGTCCCCGGGTCCGGCGGCGCTGAGACCGTGGGGACGCATCAGCCGCAGCGCGCCCGCCAGTTCCCGCGCCGCGGCCCGGGCGTCGCGCTCGTGCGGGCCGTCGGCCTTGTTGACCGCGAGGACGTCCGCCAGTTCCAGCACGCCCTTCTTGATGCCCTGGAGCTGGTCGCCGGTCCGGGCGAGGGTGAGCAGCAGAAAGGAGTCGACCATCCCGGCGACCGCCGTCTCCGACTGGCCGACGCCGACCGTCTCCACCAGGACCACGTCGTATCCGGCCGCCTCCATCACCACCATGGACTCGCGGGTCGCCTTGGCCACCCCGCCCAGGGTGCCGGCCGAGGGCGACGGCCGCACGAAGGCCGCGGGGTCGACGGAAAGCCGCTCCATCCTCGTCTTGTCGCCGAGGATGGAGCCGCCGGTGCGGGTGGACGACGGGTCGACGGCCAGCACCGCCACCCGGTGCCCCAGCCCGGTCAGCATCGTGCCGAAGGCGTCGATGAAGGTGGACTTGCCCACCCCCGGCACTCCGCTGACCCCGATCCGCCGTGCGCCGCCGCTGTGCGGCAGCAGTTCGGTCAGCAGCCGCTGGGCCGCGGCGCGGTGGTCGGGCCGGCTGGACTCGACGAGCGTGATGGCGCGGGCGACGGCCGCCCGCTTCCCGTCGAGCACACCCTTGGCGTACGCGTCGACGTCGAATTCCCTGGCCATCGGCGGCTACCGCCCGTCGTGGCCCAGCGCGGCGGCCAGGCGCTCGACCAGGTCGTGGGCGGCGTCGGGGATGACCGTGCCGGGCGGGAAGACCGCCGTCGCCCCCATCTCCAGCAGGGTGGCCACGTCCTGCGGCGGGATCACCCCGCCCACGACGATCATGATGTCCTCGCGGCCCTCCTCCGCCAGCTGCTCGCGCAGCGCGGGGACGAGGGTGAGATGGCCCGCCGCGAGCGAGGAGACGCCCACGACGTGTACATCCGCCTCCACCGCCTGCCGGGCCACCTCGGCCGGGGTCTGGAACAGCGGGCCGACGTCCACGTCGAAGCCCAGGTCGGCGAAGGCGGACGCGATCACCTTCTGGCCGCGGTCGTGGCCGTCCTGGCCCATCTTGGCGACGAGAATGCGCGGACGGCGGCCTTCCGCCTCCTCGAAGCGGTCGACCAGGCTCCTGGTGCGTTCCACGGAGGGCGACTCCCCTGCCTCGTTGCGGTACACGCCGGAGATGGTACGGATCTGGCCCGCGTGCCGTCCGTACACCTTCTCCAGGGCGTCCGAGATCTCCCCGACGGTCGCCTTCGCCCGGGCCGCGTTCACCGCGAGCGCCAGCAGGTTGCTCTCGGGTCCGGCACCGGAGTCCCGCCCGGCGGCCTCGGTCAGCGCGCGCAGCGCGTCCCGGCAGGCGGTCTCGTCGCGTTCCTCGCGCAGCCGGCGCAGCTTGGCGATCTGCCGGGCGCGCACGGAGGAGTTGTCGACCTTGAGGACGTCGATCGCCTCGTCGCTCCCGACGCGGTACTTGTTGACGCCGATGACGGGCTGCCGCCCGGAGTCGATCCGGGCCTGGGTGCGCGCCGCCGCCTCCTCCACCCGCAGCTTGGGGATCCCCTCGTCGATGGCCTGTGCCATGCCGCCGGCCGCCTCGACCTCCCTGATGTGCTGCCAGGCACGGCGTGCCAGGTCGTGGGTGAGCTTCTCGACGTACGCGCTGCCGCCCCAGGGGTCGATCACCCGGCAGGTGCCGGACTCCTGCTGGAGCACCAGCTGGGTGTTGCGGGCGATGCGGGCGGAGAAGTCGGTGGGCAGCGCCAGGGCCTCGTCGAGGGCGTTGGTGTGCAGGGACTGGGTGTGGCCCTGGGTCGCGGCCATGGCCTCCACGCAGGTGCGGGTGACGTTGTTGAAGACGTCCTGCGCGGTGAGGGACCAGCCGGAGGTCTGCGAATGGGTGCGCAGCGACAGCGACTTGGCGTTCTGCGGATCGAACTGCCTGACCAGCTTGGCCCACAGCAGCCGCGCCGCGCGCAGCTTGGCGACCTCCATGAAGAAGTTCATGCCGATCGCCCAGAAGAAGGACAGGCGCGGCGCGAAGGCGTCCACGTCGAGACCCGCGTCCCGTCCGGCGCGCAGGTACTCCACCCCGTCGGCGAGGGTGTAGGCCAGCTCCAGGTCTGCCGTGGCGCCGGCCTCCTGGATGTGGTAGCCGGAGATGGAGATGGAGTTGTAGCGCGGCATCCGCTGCGAGGTGTACGCGAAGATGTCGGAGATGATCCGCATCGAGGGGCGCGGCGGGTAGATGTAGGTGTTGCGGACCATGAACTCCTTGAGGATGTCGTTCTGGATGGTCCCCGCCAGCTTCTCGGGCGGTACGCCCTGTTCCTCCGCGGCGACGATGTAGAGCGCGAGCACGGGCAGTACGGCGCCGTTCATCGTCATCGACACCGTCATCCGGTCCAGCGGGATGCCGTCGAAGAGCCGCCGCATGTCGTAGATCGAGTCGATGGCGACGCCCGCCATGCCGACGTCGCCGGTGACGCGCGGGTGGTCGCTGTCGTAGCCGCGGTGGGTGGGCAGGTCGAAGGCGACCGAGAGGCCCTTCTGGCCGGCGGCGAGGTTGCGCCGGTAGAAGGCGTTGGACTCCTCGGCGGTGGAGAAGCCCGCGTACTGGCGGATCGTCCACGGCTGGTTGACGTACATCGTGGGGTACGGGCCGCGCAGATAGGGCGCCACGCCCGGGTAGGTGCCGAGGAAGTCCAGGCCCTCCAGGTCGCGGCCGGTGTAGAGCGGCTTGACGCCGATGCCCTCCGGTGTCTCCCAGACCAGGTCGTCGGCGCTGCTGCCGGTGTGCTCCTTGACGGCGGCGCGCCACTGCTCCTCGGTCACCCCGGCGGCCGGGGTGCCCGGGCCGAGGGCGACCTCGGAGAAGTCGGGGATCCGCGTCACGGAGCCGTCCACCGGGCCGTTCACGGAGCCACTCACCGGGCCTTTCACCGGGCCTTTCACGGGGCCACTCACCGGGCCGTTCGCCGGGCCTTTCACCGGGCCACTCCCATGCGGTCGAGAACGGAGGACAGCACGCCGACGGCGTCGCAGCCCGCGAAGACGTAGGCGTCGACGCCCGGGTACTCGGCGGGGCGGCCGGCCAGGAACACCTGGCGGGCGCCGGCCGACCTGAGGGCCTCGGCGACCTCCCCGGCCTGCTCCTCGTACAGCGCGTCGCCGGAGCAGAGGCAGGCGACCGAGGCGCCGCTGCGGGCGAAGGCGCCGGCGGCCGTGGCGGCGTCGACCGTCACCGGGTCGTGGACCGGTTCGACACCGCCCGCCTGGAACAGGTTCGAGGCGAACGCCACCCGCGCGGTGTGCGCGGAGGCGGGGCCGAGCGCGGCGAGGAAGACGCGGGGGCGGGCGCCGGTCGCGGCCAGATGGGCGTCGGAGCGGGCGCGCAGGGCCTCGTAGTCCTCGTCGCGGCGCACCCGGGGCAGCCCGCCCCCGGGGCTGACGGCTGCCGGGCGGACGGCTGCGGGCGCGGGCTCGCGCTCGACGGGCTTCTCGCCGAGGAACGGGAACTCGCTGACCCCGGTGACGGGTTCACGGCGCTTGGCGAGCCCGCGCTTGCGCTCCGCCCAGGTGGTGGCGATGCGCTCGCCGACCAGTCCGGAGCGCAGCGCCTCGCCCTGGCCCCCGGCCCGCTCCACTTCCTGGAAGAACGCCCAGGCCGCGTGGGCGAGTTCGTCGGTGAGCCGTTCCACGTACCAGGAGCCGCCCGCGGGGTCGGCGACCCGGCCGAGGTGCGACTCCTCCAGCAGGATGGAGGAGGTGTTGCGGGCGATGCGGCGGGCGAAGGCGTCCGGCAGGCCCAGTTCGTGGTCGAAGGGCAGCACGGTCACGGCGTCCGCGCCGCCGACGCCCGCGCCGAGGCAGGCGATGGTGGTGCGCAGCATGTTCACGTACGGGTCGCGGCGGGTCATCATCACCGGCGAGGTCACCGCGTGCTGCCGCTGGGCCGCGCCCGCGTCCCCGGCGGCACCGGACACCTCCGCGACGCGCGCCCACAGCCGGCGGGCGGCGCGCAGTTTGGCGACGGTGAGGAACTGGTCGGCGGTCGCGGCGTAGCGGAACTCCAGCTGCCGCAGGGCGTCCCCGGTCGCCAGTCCGGCGGCGGTGAGGGCCCGGAGGTAGGCGACTCCGGTCGCGATCGACACGCCCAGCTCCTGTCCGGCGGAGGCGCCGGCCTCGTGGTAGGGCAGCGCGTCGACGGTCAGTGCGCGGAGCGCCGGGTACCGGTCGCCGGTGCGGCGGGCGAGTTCCACCGCCGCCTCGGTGTCCACGGGCTCCCCGGTGCGGGCGGACGCTCCGAGCGGGTCGGCGCCCAGGTTGCCCCTCGCCTCCTCGCGGGGGACGCCGCGCTCCTCGTAGAGGCGCAGCAGTTCACCGGCGGCGGCCGCGGTGTCCGGGCCGGCGTCGAGGACGACCGGGGCGAGGTCGAGGTAGACGCCGTCCAGGGCCCGGGCGAGGCCGGTCACCGGCAATCCGGCGTCCCCGACGGTGAGCCAGAGGGAGGTGACGCCGTTCTCGAGGTCCGCGAGGACCGCCTCGTTGGCGCGGTCCGCCTCCGGGCGCCCGTGGCGCTGGCGCACGTCCCAGCCGCCGACCGGCCGGCCGCCGCGCAGATACGGCGCGAAGCCGGGATAGCCGGCGTCGGGCGCGGTGTCCCGCGCGGTGTAGAGGGGGCTCGCCACGAGCCCGTCGTCCAGGGCTGTCGCCAGCGCCTCTTCCGCCGCCGCACCCGACACGTCCTTGCCCGATTTGCGCAGCACACCCTCGACGAGGCGCTGCCACTGCTCATGGGTGGCGTCGGGGAACTCGGAGGCGAGCGTGAGCCCGTCATCAGGCAGAACCGTCATGCTCGGATGCTAGGGCAGGGTTACGGATGAGCAGGATAGGAGACGGCTGTGACCTTGCTCGCTGATTTGGCACTCGGTGCCGCATCGACTGCCCGACAAGGGCGGGATGTCCGGTGTGCCCACCGCCCGTACCGCCTCCGGCGCCCCGCCGGCCAAGGTGCGCGACACGGCGTCAAGGGCCCACGAGCAGTTTCACGGCGATCACGGCCATTCCGATGAGGGTGTCGACAATCCCGGAGACCACGGCACTCAGCGGTCCGTTGCCCATCCGCAGCCCGGTGCGCCAGCCCCACACGAACAGGCTCGCCGCGGCGAGCACCGCGCTCAGCAGCAGGGCGGCGTCAAGCTCCAGCACCCCCAGCGCCGAGACGCCGATCAGAACGAGCGGTCCCACGGCGGAGAGCAGCAGCGGACTGGAGACGTACAGCGCGGCGCGGATCTCCCCGAGGGTCGCGCCGCGCCCCGTCAGCGCCCGGTGCGACTGCTCGTCGGCGACGAGGGTGGCCAGCCAGACCCCGAGTGCGGTCACGGCCACCGTGAGGGCGGACTCCAGGTGCGCGGGGTGCGCCGTCTCGGACAGGGCGACCGTGACGGCGGTGATCGTGATGGTCGCGTAGATGCGCTCCTTCAGCCGGGCCGCCGCGGTCTCGCCCGCCTTCGGGGCGCCGTGCGACGCCTCCGGGACCGCCGCCCCCGGGCCCTGCCGTCCCGATGCCGCCATGTCTCACCGGCCCTTTCCGATGGCACACCGTAGGGGCCGGTGCCGTGTCCGGCCGAGGCGCAGCGCGGGGGTTGGGCCGCTCGGGGTACCCTGCGCGGCCCGGCGGCGGACGGCGGCCGTACGGCGGGGTGTGCCGGCCGTACGGCGGGGTGTGGTGCACGGTGCAGGGCCGCGGCGCCCGGCCCGTACGGCACGACGTACCGGCCGTTCGGCGCGGACCCGGCGCTACTCCGCCGCATCTCAGGCGTGTCTCGGCCGCATCTCCGCCGCATCTCAGGCCTGTCTGAGGCGCATCTCAGGCGCACATCCGAAACGCCCCGGAGCACGTCCCGCGCACCTCGGGCGCGTCTCCGGCACACTCGCGCGCACGCCCAAGGCGCGTCGGACACCGGGCAGGAACACGCCAGGCCCAGGGCAGACGCAGGACAGAGGCAGGACAGAGGCATATCGGGCGCATGTCGGGCGTAGAGCAGACACCAGGCAGGCGCAGGGCAGGCGTACCTCCCAAGCGCGTCCGGCCCGTCTCGGGCGCACCGCCGCAGCGCGCCGGAACCCGTCCCGCGCTCTCCGGGCACAGGCCCGGCCTGCGACGGGAGCCGGGACCCCACCGCCCGCCTCCAGCCCCGGGGCAGTCCGCCTCGTGCTCTCGCGCCCACCCGCTTCACGCCCCGGGTCGCCGAGCCGGGCGGTGGGGGCCGTACCGAGTTCAGTCCGCGGCGCCGCGGGGGACGGCGACATCGGTGAGCAGGGAGCCCCCGGGGGCGGCCTCGGGCCATGACGTCTGCTGGGTCAGCACCGCGATGGCCGAGGTCGGGAACTTCTCCTCGACCCGCTGGAGGGTGTCGCCGAGGCCTTCCGGCGCCAGCAGCAGCACGAACTCCTCGAGCGCCGGATTGTGGCCGACGAGCAGCAGGGTCGCCACCTCGTCCGGGGTCTCCCGCACGACGGCGAGCAGGTCCATGGCGTCCGCGCCGTAGAGCCGCGGGTCATGGCGGGCCGCCGGGCCGGCGGGTAGCTCCCGGGCGGCGAGGTCCCAGGTCTGGCGGGCACGGACGGCGGTCGAGCACACCACGAGGTCCGGGACACAGCCTGCGTCCCGCAGCCAGCGGCCCGCGGCGGGCGCGTCGCGCAGCCCGCGCTCGGCCAGTGGCCGCTCGGCATCGGCCACGCCGGGCGGCCGGGCGGACTTCGCGTGCCTGAGGACGACCAGTCGTCGGAGAGTCGTCAAGGGGCCTCCACCCGTCGGGCCTCCACCCGTCGGTGAGCGGCGACAGTCTGTGGGCCGCAAGCTTTCCATCCCCCGGCGGCCCGGGCCAGTGCACATACCCGGTTACCACGGCCCGGCCGCCGGGAGTGCACCGGTGCGCTCCCCGGGCGCCGGGCGCCGGGCCGGCGGGACCGCGCCACCAGCGATCCGGCCGCCGTCCCGACCGCCCGCTCCCCCGTCACCCGCCAGCTGCCCCGGGCGCTCGGCGACGCCGCGTTCGCCACCGAACCGATCGCGAGCGAGCTGGTCACCAACACGATCCGGTACGCGGGTTCGCCGGCGCGGCCGCGTCTGATCCGCGACCGCGTCCGGACCTGCGAAGCGTCCGACGACAACAGCACCGCACGTCCGGACCTGCGAAGCGTCCGACGACAACAGCACCGCACGTCCGGACCTGCGAAGTGTCCGACGGCGACAGCGACCCCGCCCCGGCGGTGCCATGCCCCTACTACGGGCGAGGGCGGCCGGGGCCTGCTGCTGGTGGCGCGGTGCCCCGGGCGCGGGGGCACCGCGCCACACGGAGAACGGCAAGACCATCCGGGCCGAAATGGCATCATCTGACGGCCCCGGCTCCCCCGCGCGCCTTCCGGCGGAGCGCCCGCGGGGCCCCGTCCGCCCCGCACAGCCACCCACACCGGTGGCACCCGGCCCGCAAGGGCCCCGGCTCAGGCCGGCAGCGGCCTGCGATCGGACCAGGGGCGGGCCCGCTCCAGCTCTGCGGCCAGGGACAGCAGCGTCGTCTCGTCGTCGCGGCGGCCGACGAGCTGTACGGCGAGGGGCAGTCCGCAGGCAGTGAATCCGGCCGGGACCGATGCCGCGGGGTTGCCGGTGACGTTCCACAGCGCGCAGTACGCGATCATCGGCAGGGACCGCAGGGCAGCTCGCACCGTGCCGGTGCCCTCCAGGCGGCCCGCCGTGGGCGGAAGGCCGGCGATCGTCGGGGTGAGCAGCACGTCGACCCGGTCGAACACCCGGTTCGCCCGGACGGCCGCCCGCTCCCCCCGGTCCATCGCCCACCGGGTGACGGCGGGTCCGGCCCAGGCACCGAGGCGGACGGACTCACGGGTGCGCCGCTCCAGCCGGGCGTAGTCGTCGACCGCGAACGCCTCCGTGCGCAGTCCGGCGAAGAACTGCGGCACGAACGCGGCGGTGGAGTCGGGGTAGCCGGGATCGATCTCCTCCACCCGGTGCCCCAGTCCGGCCAGCAGGGCGGCCGTCCCGGTGACGGCCTCGACGACCTCCGGCGCGGGCCGCACGCCTCGTGCGGCGGGCCGGGTGGACCAGCCGATCCGCAGCCGGGGGCCTTCGGCGGTCGCGGCGGCCGCGAAGGAGCCGGCGGGTGTGCCGGCACGGAACATGTCACCGGGCAGGGAGCCGCGGATCGCGTCGTGGACGAGGCCGGAGTCCAGCACCGAGCGCGTCAGCGGTCCGAGCACCCCGAGCGCCCACCACAGATGCGGATGCGGCGCGGTGCTGACCCGGCCCCGGGTGGGCTTCAGGCCGAACAGGCCGCAGCAGGCGGCCGGAATGCGGATGGAGCCGCCGCCGTCGCCACCGATGGCGGCCGGAACCAGCCCGGCCGCGACCGCGCTCGCCGAGCCGCCGCTGGAGCCGCCGGGTGAGCGGTCCGGTGCCCAGGGGTTGCGGGTGCTCCCGTGCGCTGACGACTCGGTGAACGGGAACAGGCCGAACTCGGGCATGTTCGTCTTGCCGACGATGACCGCGCCCGCGGCGCGCAGTCGGCGCACCACCTCCGAGTCCGCCTTCGCGGGGCGGGTGCGGGCGGCGGTGCCGAACGTCGTCACCCGGCCCGCGACGTCGTTCTCCTCCTTGATCGCCACCGGTACGCCGTGCAGCGGGCCGCGCTGCTCGGGGGCGGTGGCGTCCCTGCGTCCGGCCTCGGCCAGCGCCTCCTCGGCCATGACGGCGGTGAAGGCGTTGAGGCTGACGTCGTGGCGCTCGATGCGGGTGAGGAGCAGCCCGGTGAGTTCCCGGGCCGACACCTCGCCGGAGCGGACGGCCGCGGCCTGTCCGGCGACGCCCGCATACGCAAGATCGTCCGTCATGGCGGGGAAGCTACCCGCCGGCGCCGCGGCCGCAGAAGCGCACCCGGTGCGTGACGCTCGTCACATCGGGTGTTCCCCTGGGGACCCGGGCCCCCGGGGCCGCGCCCCTCAGGCCCAGGTCTGCGAGTAGTACTCCCGGTAGTTGCGGCGGCCCTGCGCCGTCTGGATCCAGCGGCTGACGACCAGCAGGAGCAGGCTCGCGCCGATGACGCCGACACCGGGGGCGACCGCACCCAGGGGGCCGAGCCCGGCGGCGATGTCGGTGACGATCCCGGGGCCGGACGTGCCGCCCCACGGCGGCACGGCACCGCTCCCCGTACCCGCGCCGGGCCCCGTGCCGCCGGCGGCGGGCGCCGACGGGTCCGCGGGAGCGGCGGGTTGTCCGTCCACGCTGCCGGGCGGGGCGGGGGGAGGCCCGCTGAGCGCCACCCCGAGCGACGCCATGGCGCTGGTGACCGGCTGGAAGTAGGTGGTGCCGCCGCTGTCGCAGTCGCCGGTGCCACCCGAGGTGACACCGAGCGCGATGCCCTGGGCGAACAGCGGACCGCCACTGTCCCCGGACTCGGCGCAGACGGTGGTCTCGATCAGCCCGCCGACGGTGCCCTCGGGGTAGTTGACGGTCGCGTTGAGCGCGGTCACCCGCCCGGAACGGAGTCCGGTGGTGCTTCCGCTGCGGAAGACCTCCTGGCCGACGGCGGGATCGGCCGCCCCGACGATCCGTACCCCGCGGCCCTCCCCGATGGCCACGACGCCGGCGGCGGCCGGATCGGGCACGGCGTTCTCGTCGTAGCGCACCAGGGAGTAGTCACCGCCCGGGAAGCTGCCGGCGACCGTGCTGCCGACCCGGTCGTTGCGTCCGCGGTCGCCGAACCAGGTGGTACCGACGGGCCCGCAGTGGCCCGCCGTGAGGACGAACGACCGCTGCCCGTCGGTGACGTTGAAGCCGGCGGAGCACCGGCTGGCCCCGCCGAAAATCGGTGCGCCGCCGTTCAGCCGGGTGGTGAAGGTGCCCTGGCTCCGTTCCATGCGGACGAAGCCGCCGATGCCCTCGGCGAGTTCGGTGAGCCGCGACCAGTCGGAGGCGGACACGGTGCGGTCGGCGCGCACCACGACCTCGTTGGTGCGGTAGTTCACCGCCCACGCGGTGCCCGTCACCCGCGGCGCGCCGCGCAGGGTCTCGGTGGCCGAGCGCAGTTCGTCCGTGCTGTGGTCAACGACCTTGGGGTTCGCGCCCGCCCTGCGCACCTCGGCGGCGGCGCCCTGGTCGGTCACGGCGACCACGGGGCGGCCGTCGTCGCCGACCCAGCTCCCCGCGGTCCGCGACGTCCCGAGCCGTTCGACCACCGCACCTCCGGGCGCGGCGGCCGGTTGGGCGGGGGCCGTGCCTGCCACCGGCGCCCGGGTCTCCCCCGCCATGGCGCTGGAGACCATCAGCGAGCCGCAGACCAGCCCGCCGACCGCCGCCAGCCGGGCGATCCGCTGAAGGTTCCGTCGTGCGTGCCTCATCCGCGGCCCCAAGGTCGTACCGACACGGTGTCACCAGGTGTGCGGGGCCCGGCCCGGGAAGCGGCCCCGGCCCCACCGTCTATACGCGGCCCGGCGCGCCGCCGTTCAAAGGGGGTGTCCATGCCCTCACGGGACGGGCGCCATGAGGGTGTTCGGTTCGGACGGGTGAGGGCGGCCGGGGCCGCGGTCCCCGACAGCGAGCGGGAGCTGTTCGGCGGGGCCGCTGCGGTACGACATGGGCCGGGCGGAGCACGAGCGGGCGCGGCTGGAGATGCCGATGCACAGCGCGGTGCGGGTGGTCCGGGACGGCGCGGGCAGCGGGGTCGGGGCGCCCCGGGAGGACCCGGCGCGCGGAGGCCGGTTGGCCCCCGGACCTGGTGGATCCGGTGGATCCGGTGGATCTTCGGTGGACCTGGTGGATCCCGTGGATCTTCGGTGGATCCGCTGGACCTGGTGGAACCCGGTGGCTCCGAGGCGGAGGCGGCCCCCGGCGCGCGGAGGTCGATTCCGCCCGCCGGTTCGGCACGAGGCCGGGGAAGGGCGGCGGACGGGCCTGCGCCGGAGCGGCGAACGCCCCGGCGTCCTTCCTGCGGTCCGGCGGCCCGACGGTTGGGGGGCCTCGCATTCCGGCGGTTCGGTTGCTCGGTGACTCGGTGACTCGGTGGCAGGCGGTCCCGCGGCCGGCATTCCGGCGGGGCGGCGGCGGTCCGGCGGGGCGCCCCTCAGAGGTCCCGGCGCCGGGGGCCGCCCTCCGCGGGCCTGGCCTGCCGCGCGCGGAGGACCGCGGCCGTCCGTGCGCACCAGTCGGCAGTCTCCTGCTCGAAGCGCAGTCCCCGCAGACAGGTCAGATAGGGCCCGACACGGTCCGCGGTGGCGAGAAAGGTCTCTTCGTCGAGGTCGCCGCGCAGCCGCCGCAGGAAGCGCTCGAAGATGTCGGTCTTGGCGGCGGCCATCGCGGCCCGTTCGTCGAGTTGCTCGACCACCGGCCCGACGGGCGCGCTGTCCGCGGCCTGCACCTTGACCATGAGGTCGTCACGGATGAAGGACGGTTTCGCCGCGGCCTCGGCGAAACGCGCCAGCTCCCCCAGCCCTTCTGCGGTGATGGTGAACAGCCGCTTCGGCGGACGGGATCGCTGGACCACATGGCGGCCCTCGACGAGTCCGGCCCTCTCCAGTTTCGCGAGTTCCAGATAGAGCTGCTGCGGCAGTGCGTGCCAGAAGTTCGCCACCCCGAGGTCGAAGGCCTTGGCGAGCTGGTAGCCGCTGGACTCCCCGTCCAGCAGGGCCGCGAGCACCGCATGGCGCAGCGCCATGTCTCCGCCTCCCGCTCCGTCTCGTGTCCCGTTCCCGACCGTGCGCAGCCTACTCAACGACATGAGCGGTCATACGCCGCCCGAAGGGAGCGGACGGCGGCGGGGGCGGAGCCCCGCCGTCGCCGCGGGTCCCTCCCGTCACCGGCATCCCCGATGGCACCGGCGGCGCCCGCGCAGGGCCCGGCCGGTCGGCTCGGCAGGGCGCCGACCGGTCAGGGCGACCACCCTCCGGGCTGACTGCCGGTCAGGGCATGCACCCCCTTCGGGGTGACGGGGCGGTTCCGCTGCGGAAGCCGTGGGACGGGCTCGCCGCAGCGGGTCTCCCGAACCGCACCCACACCCGCACCCGCACCCGCACCCGGGCACGGACACGGACACGGGACCGGCGGTGGACCACGGCCCCCGTAGGCTCCCGTAGGCCCCCGACCACGCCACCACGTGGTGTGCACCGCCCCGGGCCATGTCCGGGGCGGGAGCCCTTCCGCGGGGCACGGTCTTGACGGCCATGGCACACGGGGACCTGTGGACGCCGGACGCGGGCGGGAGCCGGGAGCCGGAGGCCGGGAGCCGGGAGCCGGGCGCCGGGCGCCGGGCGCCGGGGGCCGGGGGCCGGGGGCCGTTACACGAGCCGTGCGGGCACCAGGCGCGCGAAGCCGTGCACGAGGGTTCCTTTTCCGCCAGAGTGGCGCGTACTGTGCGGATCCCCGGCACCCGTCCGCCGGGGATCCGCGGTGCACCTCCCCCCTTGCGCACCGCCGCGAGACCCCGCCCGCATCCGCACGGCGGGGCCTCGCCACGTCGCGCCCGCGCTGCCGGGATCCGTCCCACCCGCCGCCCCGTCCGGCCGGTGAAGTCGGACCCGCCCGGTGTCGCGAGGCGGTGGGCCGTTGCGGTCTCGTCACCGGGCCGCCACCCGGGCACGCCCATGAACGGACCGGGCGAACCAGGCGGAGGACGCGGGCAAGCCAGACCAGGTAGCGGAGCCAGGCGGGGCAATCGGAGCAAACAGGGCAGACGAGTCAGACGAGGCGGTCACGCTGACCCGGACTCGGCCCGCGTCCCGTTCACCGCCACCGTCACCGTCACGGTCACCGCGAGTACGGCCGTCCCGGAGCGCAGTCCGGTGAGACGGCCCGTCGAGGGGTCGTACGCCGCGACGTGCCACGGTTTCGCGCGGGCCGGATCGCCGACGTACATGTACGGCGAACCGCTCCAGTCGGTACTCGTCGGAAGGCTGGCCGGCACCTCGCGGGCGCCGCCGGTGCCCTGCCCTGCCGGACGTCGATGGTGACGGGGGCCGCGGTCCCCGCCGGTTACCGGGAAGGGTGCGGCCGCCCCGGGGCGCGCCTCGGGGGGACGAGCGGCGAGGGGGCCGGCGAACGAACGCACGGGAGCGAGCGGGAACGAGCGGAAACGAGCGGAAACGGCACGGACGGGCAGGGATATCACGAGCGAACGGAGCGACACGGGCCGGCGGCGGGGACGGGGTGAGCCGGAACCGCAGGAACCACCCGACACCCGACGCGGCGTCGGGGAACAGCGCAGATCGACGCCTACCGGTTCGAGCTGCCGTTCGGCACCCGAAGCGGCGGCGCGGAACAGAGGCGTGGACTCGCCGTGGAGGGCCCGCGGCAGGCCGCCGGGCCCGGCGGGGCCCGGGGCGAGGGCCGCGGACCCGGACGCGAGGCTCATGGCCGCGGACCCGGACGCGAGGCGCTCAGGGAAGGTGTGCGGCGGACGGGACGCGGCTCAGTATGCGGAGTCGACGTTGTCGATGGAGCCGTAGCGGTCGGCGGCGTAGTTGGCGGCGGCGGTGAGGTTGGCGACCGGGTCCGTCACATCGCGCTCGGTGCCGTTGACGTGGTAGGCGTCGAAGGTGGGCTGGATGACCTGGAGCAGGCCCTTGGACGGGATGCCGTTCCTGGCGTTGACGTCCCAGTTGTTCTGCGCGTTCGGGTTGCCGCCGGACTCGCGCATGATGTTGCGGTGCAGGCCCTCGTAACTGCCCGGGATGCCTTCGGACTTCATGACGTCCAGGGCCTCACGGATCCACCCGTCGAGATTGTTCTTGTACTGCTTCTGGTCCTGTTTCGCCTTCTTCGCCGGAGCCTCGGCCGCCGCAGCCCCGACGGCCCCGACGGCGGCCGAACCCTGTTCGGCGGCGTGCGCCGGCGACGGGGCCAGCGTGAGGGCCGCCGCCGCGGCAGCGGCGGTGGCGATGCCGGCGACGGAGAGCTTGCGGAGGCGGGCGATGCGGCCGGCGGTGGACTGCGTGCGAACGGTCATGCGGGGGACTCCGGTGATGGACTGCGTGGGGAGGAACCGACGGACGGTTCGGCGGAGCCGAGCGGTCGGCGCGGGATGGCGGCCCGCTCGGCCCGGCACTCACTCCCCGGGACGCCAGTCATCGTGGAGGGCCTCCCCACCACGACGCAAAGATGTGACGTACTACCGCCTTACGGAGAAATGTCCGTTTTCTCGGCAGGGGGTCGCCGTCCAGGGGGCGCCCGGCGCTCTTCGCCACTACCGGGCTTAGGACGTGACCCACCTCCTATGTCCGGCATCACACCGGGGGCGGCACGTCCGGCATGCGCCGTCACCTCGGGTGTTCGCGGACATACCCGGCGTCGATCGCCGCGCACCGCCCGCCGCGCACCGCCCTCGCGCGCGGCCCGGTGGGCCGGTCGGGCAGCAGGAACACCCCGCCACCGGAGAGACGGCTGCCCGGCATGGCACCGCCCGGCCCGCCGGGGTACCACCCGAAGGCCTGGCCAAAGGCCTGACCGAAGTACTGACCGAAGTACTGACCGAAGTACTGACCGAAGCAGCAGACCGGGCCGAGCGGGCCGGGCCGGGATCGACGCCACGGGCCGGGCCGCGGCACGCTCATGGGCTGCTCTGCGGGCTGGGGCGGCACACCGGGGCCTGATTATATGACGGTGCGACAGATACGGCAGGATGAAGCATCGCGCCCGACGGATCCGAACGGCCCGGCGCGGCATACAGCGGCATTCCCCGACACTCACAGGTGGCTCGTGACGACACTTCACATCCGCTTCAGACCTGCGGGCGCACCCGTCCGCACCCCCTCTCCCACCCCGGGAGGTACGCGGTGACCCGGGCCCTCACACTGCACGACCTGATCGTCGCCGGTATCGCGCTGGCGGCCGGTACGGCGGCAGCCCTGCTGCTCCGGGTGATCCTGAGATGGCTCGGAGTACGGGCCGGGAGGACGAAGTGGAGCGGCGACGACATCATCGTCGACGGCCTGCGGACGATCGTCCCCTGGGCCGCGCTGACCGGGGGAGCGGCGATCGCCACCTCGGCGCTTCCGCTCACCGCCCGGGTCGGGCGCAACGTCACCATGACCCTGACCGCGGTGCTGATCCTGGCGGCGACGGTCACGGCCGGACGGGTCGTGGCCGGAATGGTGAGAGCCCTCGCGCAGTCCAGGTCGGGGGTCGCCGGCTCGGCCACGATCTTCGTCAACATCACCCGCGTCGTCGTGCTGGCCATGGGCTTCCTGGTCATGCTGGAGACTCTGGGCGTCTCCATAGCGCCACTTCTCACGGCGCTGGGCGTGGGCGGTCTGGCGGTGGCGCTGGCCCTGCAGGACACCCTGGCCAATCTCTTCGCGGGCGTCCACATCCTCGCGTCCCGCACGGTGCAGCCCGGCCACTACATCAAGCTCAGCAGCGGCGAGGAGGGGTACGTCGTCGACATCAACTGGCGCAACACCGTCGTGCGCACCCTCTCGGACAACCTTGTGATCATCCCCAACATAAAGCTGTCCGGCACCAACATGACCAACTACCACCGTCCCGAACAGCACATGTCACTCAACGTCCAGGTGGGGGTCGGGTACGACAGCGACCTCGACCATGTCGAACGGGTCACGACCGAGGTCGTGAAGAGCGTCATGGCCGATGTGGAAGGGGGACTGCCCGACCATGAACCCCTCATCCGCTTCCACACGTTCGGCGACTCCCGCATCGGGTTCACCGTGATCCTCGGCGTCGGCGAGTTCAGCGACCAGTACCGGATCAGGCACGAGTTCATCAAGCGGCTGCACCGGCGCTACCGCTCCGAGGGCATCAGTGTGCCCGCGCCCCGGCGCATCGTCTCCGTACACCAGACCGAGGTCACACAGCCCGAGATCCCGCAGCCCGAGATCCCGATCCCCGGTCCGCGCGTCGCCACTGACGCGATGACCACGCCGGTGAACCCGACGCCGCCGGTGTGACCCGCGCGCCCGGGCGCCCGGCCACCCCGCCCCGCGCCCGGTCCCGGTCGGTCCCGGTCCCGGCCTGCGGCTCCCGGGGGCCCGGCATGGGCCCGGCGCGGCGCTTCCGCCTGCCGGGCCCATGCCGGAACGGTGACCCCGGCCGGCGCCGGGTCCGCGATCGAGCGCTACGCGTACGGAACCCGAGCGGTACGCGTACGGAACCGGAGCGCTACGCGTACGGAACCCGAGCGGTACGCGTACGGAACCCGAGCGGTACGCGTACGGAACCCGAGCGGTACGCGTACGGAACCGGAGCGGTACGCGTACGGAACCCGAGCGGTACGCGTACGGAACCGGAGCGGTACGCGTACGGAACCCGAGCGGTACGGGCACGGCACCCCCGCCGGCCCCGCGGCAGCGCTCTCGGGCCCCCGGCCGGCCCCGCGGCAGCGGTTCCCGCGGCCCCGGTGGCCCCTGCGTCCGGCGGGGGCCGCCGGGGTCTCCGCGGGCCGCGGGCCGCGGGCCTCTCAGGCGCGGTCCACCGCGCCCCGGTCCATCGGGTCATGGTCCGGCAGCGAGTCCGGTGCCTCCGCCGCGTCCCGCAGCGCCGCCCCGTCCGGCACCGTGTCGCGGGCCGTCGCGGGGCCGCCGGACGGACCGTTCACGGCAGGTTCCGGGGTCCGCGGCACCCCCGGTGCGGCCCCCGTCGGTGTGCCGAGCCCGGTGCGGCGGGTCAGGCGGGTCAGGCGGGTCAGGCGGGTCGCGAGGGGTTCGGTGTAGCGGGCGGTGAGGGGGCCGACGACGACGAGGATGAGGACGTACGCGGTGGCGAGCGGGCCCAGCGCCGGTTGGATGCCGGCGGTGACGGCCAGGCCGGCGATGACGATCGAGAACTCGCCGCGGGCCACCAGTGTGCCGCCGGCGCGCCAGCGCCCCTTGACACCGACCCCGGCCCGTCTGGCGGCCCAGTAGCCCGTCGCGACCTTGGTGCAGGCCGTGACGACGGCCAGGGCGAACGCCGGCAGGATGACCGGGGGGATGCTGGCCGGATCGGTGTGCAGTCCGAAGAAGACGAAGAAGACGGCCGCGAACAGATCCCGCAGCGGACTCAGCAGCGTGTGGGCGCCCTCGGCCACCTCGCCGGAAAGGGCGATGCCCACGAGGAACGCGCCGACCGCGGCGGAGACCTGCAACTGCTGGGCGATGCCCGCGACCAGCAGCGTCAGCCCCAGAACGACCAGCAGCAGCTTCTCCGGGTCGTCGCTGGAGACGAAGCGCGAGATGACCCTGCCGTAGCGCAGGGCCACGAAGAGCACCGCTCCGGCCACGCCCAGGGCGATCGCGAGCGTGATGCTGCCCGCGGCGAGGCCCACCCCCGCCAGCAGGGCCGTGACGATCGGCAGATAGACCGCCATCGCCAGGTCCTCGAGGACGAGGATGCTCAGGATCACCGGCGTCTCGCGGTTGCCGATCCGCCCGAGGTCGCCCATCACCTTGGCGATGACCCCGGAGGACGAGATCCAGGTCACACCGGCCAGGACCACCGCCGCCACCGGCCCCCATCCGAGCAGCAGCGCCACGACGGCACCGGGCACGGCGTTGAGGACGAAGTCGACCAGACCGGCCGGGTACTGGGTCTTGAGGTTGGACACCAGATCACTGGCCGTGTACTCCAGGCCCAGCATCAGCAGCAGCAGGATGACGCCGATCTCGGCGCCGATCGCGACGAACTCCTCGCTCGCACCGAGCGGCAGGAGCCCGCCCTCGCCGAAGGCCAGACCGGCGAGCAGATACAGCGGGATCGGGGAGAACCGGAAACGGCCGGCGACACGGCCCAGGAGGCCGAGGCCGAGGATGATCGCACCGAACTCGATCAGGAAGAGGGCGGAGTGCACGCGGGTCACTCCCGTCCGAGAATCGCCGCCGCCGCCTCGACGCCCTCACGGGTGCCGATGACGATGAGCGTGTCGCCGCCGGCGAGCCGGAAGTCGGGCGTCGGCGACGGGATCGCCTCCGCCCTGCGCAGCACGGCGACCACGGACGCACCCGTGTCGGTCCGCATCCGCATGTCCCCGAGTACCCGGCCGTTCCAGTGCGAGTGCGCGGACAGCTCGATGCGCTCGGCGACCAGGCCGAGGTCTGTGGTGTGGAGCACATTGGGGCTGTGGTGGTCCGGCATCAGCGCGTCGATGAGCGACGCCGTCTCCGTCGGTGAGAGATGGAGGGACTGGGCGCAGGCGTCGGGGTCGTCGGCACGGTAGACGTTCACCGTCCTGGTGCCGTCCCGGTGGGCGATCACCGACAGATGGCGGTGTTCACGTGTGCTGAGGTCGTACTGGACACCGATGCCGGGCAGCGGCGTGGTGCTCATCCGTGAGGCAGGCACGGCCCATCCCCTCTGGTCTTGCGGACTGATGTACATACCGCGGCACCGGCCGGTCGCCCGGCACACGCGGCGAGGTGCCATGCTGCCATCCCCTCCACTGGACTCGAACACGGTGTCGACGGGTGAGCGGAGGCGCGGCCCGGTTGCGGTACGCGGATCAGGGCGCCGGTCAGGGCGTCCGCGGCAACGGTGACGGCTCACATCGCGGGACGTCGCGGGGTGGGGCGCGCCGCCATTACCCGCCCGTTTCCCCGGTCGTACGTTCCGCGCAGCCCGGGCGTCGCACCACGGCACCCGGTTCCCGTACCCGGCCGCCGAGACGCGGCCGCCGCTCCGGTCCGGCCGAACGACGGAGGCATCGCCATGGATCCGCATCCCGCAGGCTCCCCCAAGGTCCGGCTCCGGCCCGCCCGCGGGGGTCCCGCCCTTCCCGCCCTTCCCGCCCTTCCCGCCCTTCCCGCCCGTTCACCCCGTCCGGCCCGTCCGGCCCGTCCGGCCCAGCCGATCCGTCCACCCCGTCCACCCCGTCCACCCCGTCCGCCGCATCCGGCCCTTCCGGCCCCGTCGGCCCGTCCGCTCCGTCCGCTCCGTCCGGTCCCCCGGGTAGCCCGGGGCCTGCTGCTGCCACTTCTCGCCCTCCTCTTCGGCCTGCTCCCCGCCCCGGCGCAGGCCGCGAGCCTGACGGAGGTGACCGGCTTCGGCTCCAACCCAGGCGGTCTGCGGATGTTCCGCTACGTACCCGACGGGCTGCCCGGCGGCCGACCGCTCGTGGTCGCGCTGCACGGCTGCACCCAGTCGGCCGCCGCGTACGACGACGAGACGGGCTGGACGCGATGGGCCGACGCATGGGGCTTCGCACTCGTGCTGCCACAGCAGCGGTCCGCCAACAACGCCGGCTCCTGCTTCAACTGGTTCCAGCGGACCGACGCCTCACGCGGACAGGGCGAAGCCCTGTCCGTGAGGCAGATGGTCGACCGGATGGCCGCCGACCACGGCACGGACCGCTCCCGGGTGTATGTGACGGGGCTGTCGGCCGGTGGCGCGATGACCGCGGCCATGGCCGCCTCGTACCCGGACGTCTTCGCCGGGGCGGCGGTCGTCGCCGGCGTCCCCTTCGACTGCGCCCGCACCCTCGCCGCTGCGTTCGGCTGTATGAGCCCGGGATCCGACCTCGGCGCACGGCAGTGGGGCGACAGGGTCCGGGCGGCGTACCCGTCCTATCCCGGTCCCTATCCGGTGATGGCGGTGTGGCACGGCACCGCCGACGGCACCGTGGCTCCCGTGAACATGACCGAGCTCGTCGAGCAGTGGACCGACGTGCACCGGACCGACGCGGTCGCGGACGACGAGGACACGGTGGCGGGCCATCCGCACAAGGTGTACCGGGACAGCGGCGGCCGGGCCGTGGTGGAGTCGTACAGCCTGACCGGCATGGGACACGGGCAGCCCGTCGACCCGGGCAGCGGGGAATCCCAGTGCGGGACCGCAGGCCCGTATGCGCTGGACGCGAACATCTGCGGCTCCTACTGGATCGGCCGCACCTGGGGACTCGGCACTCCGGACGGCGGAGGCACGCTTCCCGCGCCGTCCGCTCCGGCGGTCACCTCGGTCGGGGACTCGTCGGTCTCCCTGACGTGGGGCGCCGTCGAGGGTGCGGCGTCCTACCGGGTCCTCCGCGACGGGGCCGTGGCCGGCACATCACCGTCGACCTCGTTCACCGACTCGGGCCTCTCCCCCGGTACCACCTACGCATACACGGTCTCGGCCGTGGACGGCTCCGGTGCCGCCGGTGCGCACTCGGCAGCGGTGCAGGCGACGACGACGGGGACACCGAACGCCTGCCACACCGACAACACGTACAACCATGTGGCGGCGGGCCGTGCCCACCAGGTCCAGGGCACGGTATACGCCAACGGCTCCGGTCAGAACATGGGTCTCTACAACGTCCATGTCACCCGCACCCTCCAGGAGACCTCCCCCGGCTACTTCGTGATCGCCGATTCCGGCTGCCCCTCCTGACGCGGGCCCGCCCGCACCGGTGGCGCACCCGCCGGTGCCCCGGGTGTCCGCTCGTCTGCCCCGGCGACCGGTGCCGAAGAGGCGGCGACGGGGGGCGAGGGGTCCGCCTCGCCCCCGACCCGCTCCCGCGCCACCGTGCCACCCCCCGCCCGAGGGCAGGCCCCACGCACGTCCGGGAACACCCTCCACGTCGACGACCGGGCCGGTGCCCCGCGCGCAGGCCCCACGCACGTCCGGGAGCACGCCGCCTGCCGGGGCGCCACCACGGCCTTCAGCCGCCGGCCCACGCACGTCCGGGAGTACGCCTCCTCAGGCCGCGACGGCGCCGCCCCCGCCGAGCGTGTGCAACTCGGACAGGAGCTTCTCCTCGGCCCATGTCAGGAAGTCGTGCTGTGCGCGGCCGCCGATCTGCACGAGGGCCACCTCGGTGAAGCCCGCGCCGACGAAGCCCCGCACCGCGTCCACGACCGCCTCCGGGTCGTCTCCGCAGGGGATGGCCTCCGCCACGTCCTCGGGCCGTACAAACCGGGTGGCCGCCTCGAACGAGTCGGGGTTCACAAGTTCCGCTTTCGCCTTCCCGCCCATGCCGAACCACCTGAACTGCTCGTGCGCCCGCCGGACCGCGGCCTCGCGGTCGGTGTCGTAGCAGACGACCAGCTGCCCGACGCGGGGCTTGCCCGATCCCCCGGCCCGCTCGAAGGACTCCGTGAGCGAGCGCTCCGGCCTGACCGCGATCATGAAATCGGCCAGCCGGCCGGCGAGTCCGCACGAACGCTCGTCCGAGACGGCGAAGCCGATCGGCGGCGGCTGGTCCGGCAGGTCCCACAGCTTGGCGGAGTCCACGGTGAAGTGCCCTCCCCGCCTGCTGACGTGCTCCCCCCGGAACAGCTCCCGGATGATGCCGGCCGCCTCACCGAGCATCTCGAGACGCACATCGGCGGCGGACGGCCAGTCCCCGACGATGTGCTCGTTGAGGTTCTCCCCCGGTCCCAGGCCGAGCCGGAACCTCCCCTCGGAGAGGATCTGGAGCGTCGCCGCCTTCTGCGCGACGACGGCTGGGTGGTATCTCATCGTCGGGCAAGTCGCGAAGGTCATCAGCGGAATCTCGGTCGTGGCCTGCGCCACCGCGCCCAGCACGCTCCAGGCATACGGTGAGTGCCCCTGGGCGCGCAGCCGGGGAGATGCCTGGTCGGAGGTCATGGAGAAGTCGAACCCGACGTCCTCCGCGTGCATCGCGTGATCGACGAGCTGTCGTGGGCCGGCCTGCTCGGCCAGCATCACATATCCGATTTGCACCATATTGCCGGGTTGCCCGTGGCCGGGGCCGGGAAACTCCCGGGCCGCCCCATCGCGAAAGCCGGAGAGGGCGGCGACCCGCCCCGGCGGCCCGGAAGGCCTCCGCCAGGGCGAGAGGCAACGAGGCGGGGCGGGGCGAGGCAGCGCGGGGCGAGGCGGGGGAAACCCGCAGGGAACCCGAGGAGGGCCACGGAGAACCAAGATGGCCAAGGAGGGCCAAGGAGGGCCAAGGAGGGCCAAGGAGGGTCGAAGAGAGCCGAAGAGGATCAAGAAGACTCAAGGAGGCGCGAGGAGACGGGCTCGACTCGGGCGCTAGTCATATGCCACGGACATTTGTGCCTGAGGCTCGCTCGCCGGGCCCCACCCCGGGGAAGGCCTCCATGACCGGGCGGAGGGCAGACGCTCGGCAGGACCCGACGGTCCTTCATGGAGGGCCGGGAGGCGGTCAAGCCGGGAGGCGGTCGGACCGCCAGGCCATGAGCCCGTCAAGCCATGAGGGCTGTGAGGGCTGTGAGGGCTGTGAGGGCTGTGAGGGCTGTGAGGGCTGTGAGGCCATGTCGCACCGTCAGGCCGTCAGGCGGCCCCGGCGCCGATCGCGTCCAGGGCCTCTCCGAGCGAGGTGACGGTACGGACCGAGGTGTGGGGGCCGGGCCTCGCAAGAAGCTCCCGCACGGGAGGCGAGGGTGCGGCCACATAGAGCGAAGCCTCCTCCTGGAGCTTCATGAGGAGGGTGAGCATGGCCGGATCGGCGGAGGTGACCGACTTGGTGTCCATCACGATGGCGCGACCCTCGTCGAGTGCGCGGTCGAGTCGGCGGGACACACCGGCCAGCGCGTCCGGACCGAGGTCGCCGCCCAGCGTGATGACCCAGGCGTTGCCTCGCCGGCTGCAACTGAGGACGCCGAGCGCGGTACCCGGGGCCGATGGGGTGCGGTCGCGTTCATGCATCCCCCACGTCTAGCAAACTCATCGGCCGACTTCCAGATGAACGGGTGTCAACCTGTGCTCCGTCCGGGCGCATTCCCGCGCCGACCGCGCGCGGGCCAAGCTCCGTCCGGGCGCGTTCCCGCGCCGTCCGACCGCCCCCGGGTCATGGAGCGCACATGCCGCCGTTGCCCGAGGCGCGGCCGTCGGTCCCCCGCTGCGCCCGCTCGACGGCGGCCCGGGCCTTCACCCCGGCCTTCACCCCGGCCTTCGGTCTGCGGGTGGCTTGCCGTTCGCAGGGCACCGCCCCCACCCGATCCACCGGACGCACCGGACGCACCCGACGCACCCGACGCACCCGACGCACCCGACGCACCCGACGCACCCGACGCACCCGACGCGGTCGTTGCCTGGCCCGGGGCGAGCGAAACCGCGACTGCACGGGGGGGCCGTCAGGTGTACACACTGCCGCAGGGGGCACGCGCCACACGAAACGCCCGTGAGGTACGGGATACGGTGTGCGGCCTCACACACAACGACGGCACGTGTGCTCAAGGCAACGGTGAGAAGGCAACGGTGAAGGGGGACGCATGAGCAAGATGAAACTGAAACGGAAAGGCAGGGTTCCGCTCGTCTACAAGCCGGTCGGCTTCGCCCTGGGCTGGGCCGGCGGCGCGCTCGCCGGGATGGCGTTCCAGAAGGCGTGGAAGGTGCTGCGCCACGAGGACGACGCTCCCGACGCCCTGGACCCCGACCGCGAGTGGGGCGAGATCCTGCTCGCGGCAGCGGTCCAGGGTGCCATCTTCGCCGTCGTACGCAGTGTCGTCGACCGGTCAGGGGCCAAGGCCGTGCACCGGGCGACGGGCGTCTGGCCCAGTGGCGACAGGTCCGGCAGGGACTGACCGGCGCCGGGACCGACCGGCGCCCCCGGCCTGTCTGGCCCTGTCGCGCTCACGGCACCGGCAACGGCGACGGCACCGCTCACGGCATCGGCCACGACCGCCCCGTTGGCCGGTGCGCCGCCGGCGGCGCACCGGCTCAGAGGACCCGTACGCCGATGAGGCAGGTGTCGTCGTCGGTGTCGGACTTGCTGTGGGTGAGCATGTGGTCCAGCCGCCGGTCGAGGGTCGCCGACGCGACCCCGGCCGTGCCCAGCAGCTGCGTCAGGGAGTCGTGGACCGAGGTGTCCCGGCGCTCGACGAGGCCGTCGGTGTACATCAGCAGCGTGTCGCCCGGCTCCAGTTGGACGTCGGACTCCTGGTACCGGGCGTCCCCGAGGGCGCCGAGGAGCAGCCCTCCCGGCATGGGGAGGATGCCGGCGTCGTCACCCCGGACGAGGACCGGGGGAAGGTGTCCCGCCCTGGCCCAGCGCAGCATACGGGTCTCCGGGTCGTACAGTCCGCAGACGGCGGTGGCGGTGACGTGCTCCGTCAGGTGGTGCGCCACTATGTTCAGCCAGGACAGCAGCTGGGCCGGGCCCGCTCCGGTGACCGCGAGGCCGCGTACCGCGTTGCGCAGGACGACCATGCCGGTGGCCGCCTCGATGCCGTGGCCCGCGACGTCGCCGACACACAGCAGGATGCGCTTGGACGGCAGCACGACGGCGTCGTACCAGTCACCGCCGACCAGGGACTCCGACTCCGCCGGCCGGTAGCGGACGGCGACCTCGAGCCCGGGGGCGTCGAGGGGCGCGCGGCTCGGCGGCATGATGGCGTGCTGGAGTTGCAGTGCGAGCCGGTTGCGTTCGGCCGACTCCTTCTCGGTGTGCGCCAGTTGGTCGCGGGTGGCGGCCAGCGCGACCTCGGTCCAGTGCTGCGAGGAGATGTCCTGGTAGGCCCCTCGTACGGCGACGAGCCGGTGCTCGGCGTCCAGGACGGGCTCGGCGATGACCCGGATGTGGCGGGTCACGCCGTCGGGGCGCTGAAGGCGGAACGCGGTGGACGCCGGCCGCCGGTGGTGCAGCACGGCCTGGAGGAAGCGGCCGATGGTGACCGCGTCGTCGGGGTGGGCGTGGGAGGAGAGGTCCTCCAGGTGGACGGGGCCGTCGGTGACCGCGCGGCCGTAGAGGGCGAACAGCTGCCCGTTCCAGGTCACCTCGCCGCTGACCAGGTTCTCCTCGAAGCCGCCGATGCGGCCCAGGCGCTGGGCGTGCTGAAGCAGACTGGCCAGGCGCGCGGTCTCGTCCTCGATGCGCCAGATGAGCAGCACGGCGTGGCCGTGGCGGCTGATGCTGAGGTCGGCGAGGGTGTCGAGGGGAACCTGGTCGACCAGGGCGGTGAGGGTCATCCGCCTGGCCCGGAACGGCTCACCTGTCGCGTAGACGCGTTCGACCTTGTCGAAGAGGTCGCTGTCCGCGGCGGCCATGGGGTACGCCTCGAGCAGCAGGGCACCGCTGACGGCGCTGCGGGGCCGGCCGGCCGGGTCGAGGAAGCGGCTGTTGGCGTGGCGGACCCGGAAGTCGGTGAGACGGCCCTCGCCGTCGAGGTGCGGGGTGAGGACGAGCGCCGGGTCGTGCAGTCCTTCGGTGAGTTCCACGAGTTCGGACACGTCGGTGCGCTCCGGCGGCGCCTGCGGCCCCGCGGCGGGGGCGCTCTCCAGGGTGTGGGCGCACAGTTCGGCCAGGGCGTCGAGCTGGCGCTCGACGGCGGGCGACCGGGGCGGGAGTAGACGGGGCCAGCAGATCTCCAGGACCCCATGGATCCTGCCGCCGGTTCCGGCCGGGAGGGCGACCCGGCCGCCGTCCGCCGTACGGCTGTGGCCGATGGACGGAACGCCCGCCTCCGTGAGCGACGGGATGTGCACCGGGCGCCGGGCGCCGAGCGCCTGACGGGCGACGGTGGCCACGCCGGGCGGCACATACCGCCAGCGGGTGGCCTCCTCCGCGCTGAAGCCGGCGTGGCCGCTGAGCGAGAGGGAACCGTCCGTGGCAGCGGTCCACACGGCGACGGCGGTGGCACCGAGCGGGGCGAGGGCGTGCTGGAGCAGCGACTCGGCGACCGCCTGGGTGTCGCCGGAGGCCAGCGCGGCGCTCTCGGCCGTGCGCAGCCGCACGGAGACGGAGCGGTCGGGTCCGTCCTCGTCGGGGTCGCCGTGGGCGCGCCGGACGAACTCGCTCGCGATGTCGGCGACCTCGTCGCGGGCGGCCTGGTTGACGATGTCGGCCGCGAGTTCGAGCTGCGACAGGCCCGCCTGGCCGGCGAGTTCGGCGAGCTGGGCCGCCGCCTGCGCGGGGCCGCAGCTGAGCCGCTCGATCAGGACGCCCTTGGCGAGTTCGATCAGGGCCCGTCCGTCGGCGGCCGCGTGTGCGGCGCGGACCTCCTTGCGGAGCCGTTCCACGGTGGCCGCCAGCCGGCCGGCGCTGGAGGTGCGGTCCGGTGCGCCGTCCGGCGAGGCGTCCGGCGAGGCGGTGGGAAGGAGCGGCGTGCCGGGGGCCGCCGCCGGGGGCAGCGGGCTCGGCCCGGGTGCGGGGGCGTATGCCGGGCCCGTCCCCGGTCGGGGCGCGGGGTGCGAGCCGGAGCCGGTCGCCGGCTCGCACCCGGCGGTGAGCAGCGCTTCGTCACCGGGCGGGTTCCCGGCGGGCTCGGTTCGGCTCATGGCGCTGCGGACTCCTCGGGGTGCGGGCGGTGAGCAGGGCGGTGCGTCATCGGGCGGTGGGTCTTCGCCGCGGCGCGCGCATGCGTCACGGGGCACTCAGCCACCTGCGGAGGCAGGCGAGGAGATCGTCGGCGTTGACGGGCTTGGTGACGTAGTCGCTGGCTCCGGCGGCGAGGCTCTTCTCCCGGTCGCCGGGCATCGCCTTGGCCGTCACGGTGATGATCGGCAGCGCGGTGTGCTCGGGCATCTGGCGGATCCTGGAGGTGGCCGCGTAGCCGTCCATCTCCGGCATCATCACGTCCATCAGGATCAGGTCGGTCTCGGGGTGCTCGGTCAGCTTCTCGATGCCCTGCCGGCCGTTCTCGGCGTGCAGCACGCGGACTCCGTGGAGTTCGAGGATGCCGCTGAGCGCGTACAGGTTGCGGGCGTCGTCGTCGACGACCAGGACCGTGCGGCCCTGGAGTCCCCCGGCCGCGCTCGGCGGCTGCTGGTGGCTCTCCTCCACCCGGACCAGCGGCACGACGTCTCCCGGCTGCTCGGCCGACAGGTACAGCGCGATGCGCTCGCGGAGTTCGTCCAGGCTGGACAGCAGCTCCAGCGGCCGCTCGTGTACGCGGGACTGGAGGGCCCGCTCGTCCGCCGCGTCCAGCCGGCGGTTGTTGTGGGCGAGTACCGGCACCGTGCGCAGCGCGGCGTCCCCGTCCATCGCGTCGAGGAAGCGCAGCGCCCGCCCGTCGGCCATGTCTAGTTCGAGGACCACGCAGTGGAACGGGTCGGTGGCGAGGGCGGCGGCCGCCTCCTCCGGTCCGACCGAGGCGACGACCTCGATGTCGTCGCGGTCGGGCAGATCGCCTCCGGCGAGTTCGCCGACCGCGCTCTCGGCCACCAGCGACAGCAGTCCCCGGGGGCGTTCCTCGATCACCAGCAGCCGCCGGGGGCGGGTCCGTCCGGGTCCGAAGGCCGCGGTGGGCCGCTCACCGCCGGCGGCCCCCTGCGCGGCCTCCTCGGTCCGCGCCGGTGGACGGGCCGGGTCGTCGGCCCGGCCCTGGAAGTCGGCGCGTTCGACCGGGAGGTAGAGGGTGAAGGTGCTGCCGCGGCCGAGTGTGCTCTCGGCGGTCACCGCGCCGCCGAGCAGATGCGCGATCTCCCGGCTGATGGAGAGTCCCAGGCCGGTGCCGCCGTACTTGCGGCTGGTGGTCCCGTCCGCCTGCTGGAAGGCGCCGAAGATGACGTCCAGTTGCTGCTCGGCGATGCCGATGCCGGTGTCCTTGACGCGGAAGGCCACGACGGCGCCGCCTCGGTGGACCGGGCCGGGCAGTTCGTGTTCGGCCGCCTGCTCGATGCGCAGTTCCACGCTGCCGCGCTCGGTGAACTTGACCGCGTTGGAGATCAGGTTGCGCAGCACCTGGCGGAGCCGGGAGTCGTCGGTCACCAGGCCGGCCGGGGCTCCGGGGGCGGTGGTGATGGTGAAGTCGAGGCTCTTCTGCGTGGTGACCGGCCGGAACGTCGCCTCGACGTAGTCGAGGAGCGGACGCAGCGCGACGCGCTCCGGGTTGATGTCCATCTTGCCCGCCTCGACCTTGGACAGGTCGAGGATGTCGTTGATGAGCTGGAGCAGGTCGGATCCGGCGGAGTGGATGATGCCCGCGTACTCCACCTGCTTCGGGGTGAGGTTCCGGGTCGGGTTCTGGGCCAGCAGCTGGGCCAGGATCAGCAGGCTGTTGAGCGGGGTGCGCAGCTCATGGCTCATGTTGGCCAGGAACTCCGACTTGTACCGGGACGCGAGCGCCAGCTGCTGTGCGCGGTCCTCCAGCTCCTGCCGCGCCTGCTCGATCTCGAGGTTCTTGCCCTCGATGGCGCTGTTGCGGTCCGCCAGCAGGGCGGCCTTCTCCTCCAGTTCGGCGTTGGACCGCTGCAACTCGTCCTGCTGTACCTGGAGTTCCTCGGAGCGCGACTGGAGTTCGGTGGCCAGGCGCTGCGACTCGTCCAGCAGTTCGTCGGTGCGGGCGTTGGCGACGATGGTGTTGACGTTGACGCCGATCATCTCCATGAGCTGCCCGAGGAAGTCCCGGTGGACGGGGGTGAAGGGCGTGAACGAGGCCAGTTCGATGACGCCGAGGACCTGTTCGTCCACCACGACGGGCAGCACGATCAGGCTTCCCGGCGTCGTACGGCCGAGGCCGGAGGAGATGACGTAGTCCCCGGGCACGTTGTCCGCGGCGATCGTGCGGCGGCTGCGCGCCGCCTGTCCGACGAGGGACTCGCCCAGTCCGAATCGGTCCTGACCGGGCGTGCCGGCCGGCCGGCCGTAGGAGCCGACAAGCCGCAGCCGGGTGCCGTCCCCGGTCTCCTCGGCGAGGTAGAACGCGCCGTACTGGGCGGAGACGAGCGGGGTCAGCTCGTCCATCACCAGCTCGGCCACCACCGCCAGATCGCGATGGCCCTGCATCAGCCCGGAGATCCGGGCGAGGTTGGTCTTGAGCCAGTCCTGCTCCTGGTTGGCGCGGGTGGTGGCGCGCAGCGACTCCACCATCGCGTTGATGTTGTCCTTGAGGTCTCCGACCTCGCCCGGCGCCTCCACGGTGATGGAGCGGGTCAGGTCCCCCTCGGCGACGGCGCTGGTGACCCCGGCGATGGCGCGGACCTGGCGGGTGAGGTTCCCGGCCAGCTCGTTGACGTTCTCGGTGAGCCGCTTCCAGGTGCCGGAGACGCCCTCGACCTCGGCCTGGCCGCCGAGCCGGCCCTCGCTGCCGACCTCCCGGGCCACCCGGGTCACCTCCGCGGCGAACGACGACAGCTGGTCGACCATCGTGTTGATGGTCGTCTTCAGCTCCAGGATCTCCCCCCGCGCGTCCACGTCTATCTTGCGGGTGAGATCGCCCCGGGCGACCGCGGTGGTGACCTGCGCGATGTTCCGCACCTGGTTGGTCAGGTTGGTGGCCATGGAGTTGACGTGGTCGGTGAGGTCCTTCCAGGTGCCGGCCACGTTAGGCACCCGGGCCTGGCCGCCGAGCCGCCCCTCGGTGCCCACCTCGCGGGCCACCCGGGTGACCTCGTCGGCGAACGCGGAAAGGGTGTCCACCATCGTGTTGATCACCTCGGCCAGCGCGGCGACCTCGCCCTCGGCCTCGACCGTGATCTTCCGGGAGAGGTCGCCGCGGGCCACGGCGGTGGCCACCTGGGCGATCGAGCGGACCTGCCCGGTCAGGTTGGACGCCATCACGTTGACGTTGTCGGTGAGGTCCTTCCAGGTGCCGGAGGCGCCGCGTACCGTCGCCTGGCCGCCGAGGTCGCCCTCGGTGCCCACCTCCCGCGCGACGCGGGTCACTTCGGCGGCGAAGGCGGACAGCTGGTCGACCATCGTGTTGATGGTCTCCTTCAGCTCCAGGATCTCCCCCCGCGCATCCACGTCGATCTTCTGCGACAGGTCACCGCGCGCCACCGCGGTGGCCACCTGGGCGATCGAGCGCACCTGCGCGGTGAGGTTGCCCGCCATGAAGTTCACGGAGTCGGTGAGGTCCTGCCAGGTGCCGGAGACGCCCTTGACGTCCGCCTGGCCGCCGAGGATCCCCTCGGTGCCCACCTCCCGCGCGACGCGCGTGACCTCGTCGGCGAAGGCGGACAGCTGGTCGACCATCGTGTTGATGGTCTCCTTCAGCTCCAGGATCTCCCCCCGCGCATCCACGTCGATCTTCTGCGACAGGTCACCGCGCGCCACCGCGGTGGCCACCTGGGCGATCGAGCGCACCTGCGCGGTGAGGTTGCCCGCCATGAAGTTCACGGAGTCGGTGAGGTCCTGCCAGGTGCCGGAGACGCCCTTGACGTCCGCCTGGCCGCCGAGGATCCCCTCGGTGCCCACCTCCCGCGCGACGCGCGTGACCTCGTCGGCGAAGGCGGACAGCTGGTCGACCATCGTGTTGATGGTCTCCTTCAGCTCCAGGATCTCCCCCCGCGCATCCACGTCGATCTTCTGCGACAGGTCACCGCGCGCCACCGCGGTCGCCACCTGGGCGATGTCCCGCACCTGCGTGGTGAGGTTGCCCGCCATCGCGTTCACCGAGTCGGTCAGGTCGGCCCATGTGCCCGAGACGCCGGGGACCACGGCCTGTCCCCCGAGCGTCCCTTCGGTGCCGACCTCCCGGGCGACCCGGGTCACCTCGGAGGTGAACAGGGAGAGCTGGTCGACCATGCCGTTGAACACACCGGCGATCTCACCGAGCAGACCGTCGGCGTCGTCCGGCAGCCGGGTGCCGAAGTCCCCGTCGCGCACGGCCGTCAGCCCCGCCAGCAGCTGCCGGAGTTCGGGCTCACCCACGGCGCCCCCGTCGTGCGACCCCGTCCGCAGCACCGGACGCGTCTTCTCCACCGTCGTCTCAGCCATGACCGCCCTCGTTAGCCCGACCCTGCTCCGCCCGTGTGCGACGGGTGGAGCGCAGCGGCCCTCCGGCGGAGGGCCAACCCCCGTACTCCGCCGCACCGTCGATCCGGGAATCGTTGTCGTACGACAAAATACGAGGCAGCGTACCGTGCCGCGACCCTCCGCGTGACCTGCGCCCCTGCGCGTATCGGACAGGCGACATGCGGCAGTCGGCAGGCGGCGGAAGTCGGTCGGCGGGTGCCGGCGACGATGCGCCCGACCCGGCGAACGCGGAACGCGTCGCGGTTGGTACGGAACTCTTCGCCGGATAGGTTTCCCGCGGATGCAGGTTCTACGGGACGAGGCACGGACAGCGGGGAGACCGGGATGCAGCACCGGAACGGGCTGGCGGAGACGCTCGCCGCCGCCGAGGACGCCGCACCGGTGGAGTCCGTCGAAGTCGTCGCCCGCGATCTGCGGGAGCGGCTCGGCGCGCGGCATGTGTCGTTCCTGATCGTCGACATCGTCGGCCGGAGACTGGTACGGGTCGGCGAGGACATCGCCACCCGGAAGGGCCGCCACGCGGAACAGATCGAACTGACCGGCAGCCGCTACGACGAGGTCCTGCGCACCCAGCGGCCGGCGCGGCTGCGCGAGGGCGAGCGGGGCGAGCGGGGCGAGCGGGGCGAGCGGGTGATCGTGCCCGTCACCAACCGGGGCGACACCATCGGCCTGCTCGAACTGACCCTGCCCGATGCCGGTGACGAGGTGGTGGAGCAGGTCGAGGAGACCGCCCGCGCGCTTGCGTACATGATCGTCACGGACCGCCGCTTCACGGACCTCTACCACTGGGGCCAGCGCACCACCCCGGTCAGCCTGGCCGCCGAGATCCAACGGCAGCTCCTGCCCTCGGCGTCCTGCTGCGAGGCGGCGCAGTTCACGTTCGCCGCGGCGCTGGTCCCCGCCGACGCCATCTCCGGCGACACCTACGACTACACCCTCGACCACGACACACTGCATCTGTCGGTCACCGATGCCATGGGCCATGACGTCAACTCCGCCCTGCTGGCGACTCTGCTGGTCAACGCGTCACGGGGCGCCCGCCGGGACGGGGGCGACCTGACCGAGCAGGCGCACCGGATCCACCAGGCCGTCCTCGACCACGGCCGCGACGCCCTGGCCACCGGGCTCCTTCTGCGCGTCGCCCTGGACGGATCCGGAGCGCGCGTGGTCAACGCGGGCCATCTGTGGCCGCTGCGGCTCCGCGACGGCCGGGTCGGCGAAGTCCGGCTCGACGCCCATCTGCCGTTCGGGGTGCCGACACCCGACCCGTACCGGGCGCAGGACCTGGACCTGCGCCCGGGCGACCGCCTCCTGCTCTACACGGACGGCATGCAGGAACGCCGGGCGCAGAGCGTCGACCTGCCCGGACTCGTCCTGGACACCGCCTCGGAGCACCCGCGGGAGGTCGTGCGGGCCCTGACCGAAGCGGTGTCCCACGCCTGCGACGGACGGCTCCAGGACGATGCCGCGGCGCTGTGCCTGGACTGGCACGGGGCCGGCACCCGTACCCGCCACACCCGCCGCACCCAACGCACCCAACGCACCCGTCACAGCCGGGCGGAAGCCGGCACATAGCGGGCACCTGGCGGGCACGTCGTCGGCGCATGGCGGCTGAGGCGCTGGACCGCGCCCGCCACCGTCCTCGAATCCAGGACTCCCGCGAATCCAGCGATTCCCGCGAATCCAGGACTCCCGCGAATCCAGCGATTCCCGCGAATCCAGCGATTCCCGCGAATCCAGGACTGCCGCGAATCCAGGCGGGCGGTGAACACACCGGCGCCCCTGTCCGTACTGCTGTCTGCGTGGCGTGCCAGTAGTCCCGCAGACAGCGCCCGACCACATGAACGGGCACGAAGACCAGGCGGAGCCCGGAGGCATCATGAGTCCGAACAGACGTGCAGCAGAGTCCGGAACCCCCTTGCGGACCCTGGCCGCCGTCGCCGCCGTGTGCGCGGTCATCGCGACCGTGCTGATCGCGACCCGGGAAGGTGACGACGACGCTCCGGCCGCACAGGCACAGGCCGGAATCGCCGCACAGGGCAGCTACGGCCAGGGCGCAGGGGAGGGCTACGGGCACTCGTCCGGCACCGGCCATGCGACCGGCGCGCAGAAGGACGGCGCGGCGGACGAGGCCGGGCAGGCTCCGGCCGGGCCGCAGCCGGTGACGGAGATCGACAAGACGTTCCTGGTCAAGGTGCGCCAGGCCGGACTGTGGGAGATCCCGGCGGGCCGGCTGGCCCAGACGAACGCGTCGAGCGAGGCCGTCAAGCGCGCCGGTCTGCATCTGCTTGACGGTCACAGCAAGCTCGACCAACTGGTCCGGGAGGACGCGAAGATCCTGGGGGTGCCGATTCCCGACGAGGCGACGGATGAACAGCAGGAATGGGTACGGCAGTTGGAGAACTCCCGCGGGGCCGAGTTCGACCGTCTCTTCGCCAACGTTCTGCGCTCCTCGCACGGAAAGATCTTCGCCACCATCGCGGAGGTACGGGCGGCCACCCAGAACGACCTGATCCGCCGTCATGCACGGCAGGCCAACCAGACGGTCCTGGATCACCTGGAGGTCCTGGAGGACACCGGTCTGGTCGACAGCGCCACCCTCGCGGAGGTCGAGAAGTCCGTCACCCCCGGTCAGTGAGGCACAGCCTCCGGACGGACACCGGCCCCGCTCGCCCCACGCTCCCGGTTCGCCGCACGCTCCCGGTCCACCCCGGCACCGCGATTCACCCAGGTTCACCCAGATTCACCCCGGCCCGCGCCGGGCGGTGCTCCGCCTGGGCCGCGCAGGCCCGGTGAACCGGTCGAGCCGGTCGAAGCCAGGGGGCAAAGAGGGTGCGCAGGGACGGTGGTCCAGGCCGAGGAGGGCCCGGCGACCGTGTGGTCAGCGGCTGGGGCTGAACCGGCGCGGTGCGCGGCCCGCCGCACACCCGCCTTCGGCACCGGCGTGTCCACGGAGGCCCTCCTCGCCGGGGCTACCGGTGTTCGGGGTTCGGTGGGTCGGAGCGGCAGCCCGCGTCCCACTCCGTGCGCCGGTTGCCGTGCGCGGGTCTGCCGCCTGCCTGTTTGAGCATCGCGGCCGGGTGCAGCCAGGCAGCGGGTTCCAGGTCATGAGCGTGGTGTTGCGCCGGGTGAACTCGTTCTCGGGTCCGCACGAACCGGGGTCGAGACAGGACGGTCCCGGGCCGGCTTCGCCGATCCAGCCGGCGTCCGCCTGCGGCGGGACGGTGTAGCCGGCCGAGGTGCTGGAGGCTGTAGAGCACGTCCATCGCGCAGTGCTTGACACCGTCCTCGTCTCCGTTGATCAGGCAGCCGCCGAGGCGTCCGTAGTAGGCGTACCGCCCCTTGTCGTTGAGCAGGCCGGCGCAGGCGTCAGGCCGGCGCAGGCGTGGAGCCGCTCGATCACCCGCGTCATCGCGGAGCTGTTGTCGCGCAGCCGGACGGGACCGGCGAGCACGAGGACGTCGAGGACGTCGAGGACGTCGAGGACGTCGAGGACGTCGAGGACGTCGAGGACATCACCCTTTCGGGGCGTCGGCCAGGCGTCGGTCTCCCAGACGTGTTCGGTCATGTCCGGTCACAACCCGGTGGCGATCGTCGTCGATCGCCCGCCCGCCCGGGCACGGTGCCGTGGCCCGGACGCGATCGCGCGGGGCGGGGCAGGGGCGCCCCGCGTCCGGCGGCTCCCGGCTCCCGGCTCCCGGCTCCCGGCACCGCAGCGAGATCGTGCGGGAGCGGTCGCGCGGGAGCGGGGCGTCGGGGCGGTCCGCGGAGCGCCCGGAGAGGCGACACCGCGGTGAGGTCGCGGGTCGGAAGGCATCAGCTCTCGTCCCACCCGTCCCGGAGGGAAGCGTTCCGTACGACACTGCGAAACGGCAGGTACGACGGGTGCGGGAGGAGTAGGGCCGAATGCCTGGTATGCGGGATAGCCTTCGGTGGTACGCAGCCGGGGGTCACCCTCTTCCCGGCGGACCGAACTCATACACCGAGGGCGCGTTGCGTGAGAACGAGATGGCCGTGCTCGGCGTGTCCGCCGCGGACGAGGAACTCTACCGGCACTGTCTGCGCCATCCGGACACGACGAGCGAGGACCTGCTCGCGCTCGCCGACAAGATCGGATCGGGCCCCGAACAGGATCCGGGGCGCTGCCTGGAGCGACTGCGGCGGCTCGGGCTGATCCATCCCACGGGGGCGGACGGCCGTATCGCACCGGCGGATCCCGAGGTGGCGGTGGCCCGGCTGATGGACGCCCGGCTCCATGCGCTGCACCAGGAGTTGCAGCGGGTGACTCAGGCCCGGCACGTCGTGCAGGGTCTGCGGGCCGAGCAGGGCGAGTTGATGGCGTCGCAGGGCATCGAGCAGTTGCACGGTCTGGACGACATCCGCAACCGCATAGAGGACCTGGCGTTCTTCGCCCGTGAGGAGATCCTTTCGGTGGAGCCGTACACCAGGCTGTCGGCCGAGAACATCGCCCGGTCGCGTCCGCTGGACATGCGCTGTCTGCGCCGGGGTGTGCGTATCCGGAACGTCGTGCTGCGGGCCGCTCTGGACCATCCGCCCACCGCGGGATACCTGCGGGAACTGGTCGCGGAGGGCGCCCTGATCAGGGTGGCGGAGAACATATCCGAGCGGATCCTCGTATACGACGGCCATACGGCCCTGGTGCCGGTGGATCCGCGCAACACGGCACGCGGCGCGCTGCTGGCCCGCAGCAACGGGTTGGTGGCGAACATCATCGCCCTGTTCGAGCAGATCTGGTCCCAGGCCGAGCAACTGACCGCCGTCGCCGGGCCGGAGGGTGAGGAGAAGCGGTTGACCGGTACCGAGCAGCGGGTGCTGCTGTCGATGTGCTCGGCCGGCAAGGACGAGGTGGGGGCACGGGAGCTGGGCGTGTCGGTGCGGACGTACCGGCGCCATGTCGCGGACATCATGCAGAAACTCGGTGCGGTGAACCGGGCCCATGCGGCGCTGCTGGCACGGGAACGCGGCTGGGTGTGAGGGTCGAGCCGCCACCGCCCGTTACCCGTCCGGATGGGGCCGGCCGCGCGGACGGCGAACCTCCGGCACCGTTCCCTCCGGCACCGTTCCCTCCGGCACCCGCCCCTCCGGCACCCGTCCCGACGGCACCCCTCGGGCACCCGTCCCGACGGCACCACTCCCGGACCCGTCCCGACGGCACCGCTCCGGCACCCGGGAGCGGGCGCCCGCTACCGCCACCGGGGAGCGGGCGCCCCTCCGGTGGGACGCCCGGACGGTCCACGGGCGGCGCCCTCAGGTACCGGCGGTCAGTCCCGGTGGCGGGACCAGCCCCGCAGCGCGGAGTCCGCCAGCGCCCGGCTGACGGCGCTGCTGACCGTGCGCGGGTCGGTGGCCGAATCGAGGGCGATCCGCAGCCGGATGCGGTCGGCACGGACCTCGGGCAGGCAGGGCCAGTGCCCGGGCAGCAGACCCAGCAGCCGGATGACGGTGGTCTCGCCCGCGGGTGCCGTACGGTCGTCGCGCACGGCGACGACGTCGACGTAGTCCCGCCCGGAGGCGGTCATCGCGCCGCGCCCGCCGTGCGGCCGGGGGTGCCCAGCAGACTTCGCGCGGCCGTGGCCATCGCGGTGATGCCGGCCGGGAGGGCGGTGCGTACGTCGGGCGCGAAGGTGTCCGTGTGGTTGGCCGGCACCGGTTCACCGCTGCCGGCCGCCCGCCACTGCCGGACGCCGGTGACTCCGAGCATCCAGTAGGCGACCGGCACCCCGCCCTCGGCGTAGTGGGGGAAGTCCTCGGTGGCGGTGGATCCGGGCCAGCCGGTCACCCGGTGCGGCCCGAAGGCGTCCTGGTGTGCGCTGCGCACCCGGTGGCCCGTCTCCGGGTGGGACTCCAGCACGGGCGAAGAGGCGGTGACCGTGATCTCCGGTCCGCGGTCGCAGCCGGAGGCCGCGCACTCGGCTCGTACGACCCGCCGGACGGCCTCGGTCACCCGGGTCAGGGCGGCGTCCGTGAACGCCCTGACGGACACGGACAGCCGGGCTTCGGAGGGGATCACGTTGGCCCGGTCCCCGGCGTGCAGTGAACCGACGGTGAGCACGACCCGCTCGCCGGGCGCGGATTCGCGCGACACCACCGTCTGAAGCCGCATCACCACGGCGGCGGCGGTGACCACGGGGTCGACGGCCAGGTGCGGCGTGCCCGCGTGCCCGCCGCGCCCGTGGACGACCACGTCGAGCGTGGCACCGGCGGCCATCAGCGGGCCCTGCCCGTGGGCGACACATCCGGCGGGCAGCGGTGCGCAGTGCTGGGCGAGCACCGCGTCCGGGGTTCCGAACCGGTCGTAGAGGCCGTCGTCGAGCATCGCCCGGGCGCCGCTGAGAGTCTCCTCCGCGGGCTGCCCGACGAGTACCAGGGTGCCCCGCCAGGAGTCGCGGTCGCCGACGAGGAGGGAGACGGCGCCGGCGGCCGCCGCGGTGTGCAGATCGTGTCCGCAGGCGTGCATGACGCCGGGAACGGTGCTGGCGTACGTCAGGCCGGTGCGTTCCGCTACCGGCAGCGCGTCGAGTTCGGCCCGGACCATCACCGTGGGGCCCGGTCCGTTGCGGAGCACGCCGACGACCCCGTGCCCGCCGACGCGGCGGGTGACGGTGCAGCCGTCCCGCTCGAGCCGGGCGGCGAGCACCCCGGCGGTGCGGACCTCCTCGCCCGACAGCTCGGGATGGGCGTGCAGGTCGACATACAGCGCGGTGGCGTCCCTCAGGACGTCCCGCGGGACTTCTGCTGCGTTCAACGCGTCTCCTTGCCTTCGGTGCGGCGGTGGCGGACCGGAAGGCGGCTCATCCGCCAGCGTCCCCGGCCCGCACGACAGACGCCCGGCGTTCCGCTGACAAGGGGTGTCAGCGAAGTGTCAGCGAGAGCCGAGGTGAGGTGAAAGGCCGTTCGGCTGCAATGGTCCCGAGCGAGGAGACCGCCGGACCCGCCGGCCGGCCCCGCACACCCAAGGGAGACGCAGATGACCCCGAAGCCCGAACTCGCCACGCTCGCCGACGAGATCCTGGAGCTGGAGTCCGAGACCTTCGAGATCTCGGACTATTCGGACGCCGCCGAGGTCGTCCTGGCCGGTTCGACGTCGTGCTCCTCCACGTCGACCTGCTCCAGCACCACCAGCACGACCTCCTGCAGCGCCTGATCGCGGGCGCGCGGGCCGTCCGCCGGACGGGCCACGGCCTCCCACCCCGGCGGGCGATTCCGCGGGGCGGGGGGCCGTCGGCATGCGGGCGGACGGCAGGACTTCCGACGACCCCACCTCGCATACGGCTCCGCTTCGCGTACGAGTCCACTCCGCACAGGACTCCGCTTCGGGCGGCGCGACTTCGCATGGCGCCGCACTCGGACGAGGCGACGCTCGCATGACGCCGCACTCGGACAAGACCGGCTCGGACGGCACGGGCTCGGACGCCGCCGCACTCGGACGACACCGGCTCGGACGGCACGGACGACTCGGACCACACCGGCTCGGACGGCACGGGCTCGGACGGCACGGACGACTCGGACGTCTCCGTACGCGGCACTCGAACCGCCCGCCCGGGTCCGGCCGTCACGGGAACGGATGCGGCACGGCCCTGACCTCCGGTCCGGGCAGGAGGTCCGGGCGCCGTCCCGCGTCGCGCAACCCGCTCCGCAGCCGCGGCATCAGCAGGGCCCGCTGGCGTGACCAGCCGAAGTCCAGCGGCAGGATGCCGGGGACGACCATGGCGACCGTGTGCAGCCCCGACCGACGCTGCTCCGGGGTCGTCTGGTCCACGACGACGGCGTCGAGGCCGGCGGCGGCGATCCGCCGGACCAGGAAGCGCACATCGTCGCGGAGGTCGCCGGTCCGCGGCCGCAGGGAGTCCGTCCAGCCGCGGAACACGGCGTCCAGCGGCAGCACGTCCACCGGCTCCAGGAACTCCCGCGCGTGGACGGCCATCTCGGGCAGGCCGAACAGCTGGGCGTGGTCCTTCAGATGGAGCACCCTGGAGTAGTCCCGGGCCATGTCGAGGAGTTCACCACGGCGCGCCGCCACCTGGTGCGGCAGGTGCGGGATGTAGGTGAGCACCTCCGAGAGCGCGGACTCGACGGTCTCCTCGGGGTCGAATCCGGCCGCGGCCGCGAAGGACAGGGTGCCGGGGCCGCCGTCGCGGCGGACGGCGAGGGCGGTGACCACCGGCACGGCGAGGTCCATGGTGGTGTCGTGGGCGAGGACGTCGTAGCCGTGCAGCGCCGCCCGGTCGGCCATGGCGCGGATCGAGGCGCGCCGGCAGCTGCGGAGGTCGATCGCGGTGAGCGGGGCGCGCCCGTACCAGGCCAGCAGGAAGGCGTCGCGCTCGATGATCTCCAGCAGGGCGAAGAGGATCGCCTCCTCCGGACTACCGCCGGTCGCACAGCCGTTGGAGCACTCGAAGACGAAGTTGTCCGCGTCGGTTCCCGCGCTGTAGTGGGCGAGGCGGGCGGGGACGAGCACCGGGCGGTCGTCGCGCAGCGAACGGCCCCAGACCCAGGGGATCTCCCGGGCCGGGTCGAAGGGGCTGACGAGCGGGTCGCGCGCATAGGTCTGCGGGGCGTAGAGGCCGCGCGCCGCGGGGTCCACGACGGGGGTCCCCGCCGCGACGAGGTCGTCGTACGAGGCCGTCACGGGCGTGGTGCCGCGGCGGCGGTGGGTGCCCGCGTAGCGTTCCAGACCCTCCAGCCGGGCCAGCGTGCGGCTGGCGGCGTAGCTGTTGGCCTGCCCGCTCCAGGTGACGTCGTTCAGGCCGGCGTATCCGCGCACGAAGTTGGTCCCGGCGACGGGGGCGGTGGTGGTCGAGGCGGGGTTGATCCAGGTACGGGCGCCGAGCGCCCCGCACACGGGGTTGGCGAGCGCCTGCTCGGGGAGGTCGTACGAGGAGGCCGGGCGCAGCCGGTAGCGGCCGGGGTCCGGTTTGGGGGCGGGTCGCAGCCGGGCCGGGGCGGCGTCCGCGGTCTCGGGGACGGCCGTGACGCAGGACGGGCAGAGGGGTTCGGGGAGCAGGGGGAAGGTCACCGTCGCGAGGGTCCCCAGGTCGACGCGGGTCACCTGGGGAAGTGCGCGGTCTGCCGGGGCCTCGGCCGGTGGGGACAGCCGTCCGCCCAGGGCGGCCCGGTAGGCGGCCCACACCGCGTCGACCGCGTAGGGGGTGATCACCGGCCAGGCCGTGGCCCCGTGCGGCGGGCGGCCCCGTTCGAGTGCCTCGCGTTCGGAGCGGCTGCGCAGTCGCTGCCAGCGCATGGCGAGGCACTGCCCGCACGCCGCTTCGCCTGTCCCGCCCCAGGGGCCGATGAGGACGGCTCGGGCGGTCAGTTGGACGTTCGCCCGGGGCCGGGTGGCGGCGTACGGGTCGGGGGCGCCGGTGCCGAGCACGTCCGCGGCGCCGAGGGGCACCACGAGCGGTGCGGGGACGGCGGCGTCGCCGGGTGCGGCGCCCCCGAGTACGGTGCGCCGGGCGGAGAGGGCGTCCTGGAGGATGGCGGTGGCCCGCCCCAGCGGTGGCGCGGCCCCGGCGACGGTGTCGGCAGCGGAGGAGGAGGCAGCCTCGGAGGAGGCGGAGGTGCCGGCAGCGGCGGCGGTAGCGGCGGTGGTGGTCATGACGAGTCGCTCCAGCGGAACGTCCTGACGGCGACGGCGCCGAGCACCACGGCGAAGCCGGCGAGCACTCCGCAGTCGAGGAGCACTCCGCCGGTGCTCCCGCCCGTGAGCGCGTCCGAGACGCCGTCGTTGAGATAGCGCAGCGGGAGGACCCGCGACAGGGTCTGCATCCAGTCGGGCATCATGTCCAGCGGGAGGAACGAGCCGGACAGGAACGCCATGGGGATCATCAGGCAGTTGGCGACCGCGGCGACGGCCTCCGGGGTCCTGGTGTACGAGCCGACGATCACCCCCAGCATCAGGAAGGCCGTGATGCCGAGGACGAGCACGGGCAGCGCCAGCGGCCAGCTCCCGGACACGCCCAGCCCGAAGAACGGCAGCATGGCCACGGCGACGAACAGCACGGACTGGACGACGCCGACGGCGACCGCCAGCACATAGCGGGAGGCGATGACGGCGGAGACGGGCGTCGGCGTCATCCGGATGAGGCGCAGGATGTCGTCGCGGCGCCACTGCATCAGGACGAACGCGACGCCGAACACGGCGGCGTTGCCGACGCCCCAGGCGAGGACGCCGGGGGCGATGTGGTCGATGTACGGCCGGCCGCTCTGCTCGACGTCCTGCCCGCTGAAGATCAGGCCGAAGACGACGAGGAACAGCAGAGGGAAGGCGAAGGTGAAGAAGAGCGTGGTCCGGTCCCGGGTGTAGGCCCGGTATCCGGCCGTGGTCAGCGCGGCGTAGGCGCTCATGGCGGAGGTCTCCGTGGTTCGTCGGCCGGCGTTCGGCGCCGGCGGTAGGCGGTAGGTGGTGGGCGGTAGGCGGTAGGTGGTGGGCGGTGGGGATGGCAGCGGCAGCGGTTGGGACTTGGGCGGTGGAGGCGGAGTGGTGGGAGGCGGCGGCCGGGGCAGGGCCGGTGCCGGCGGCGCCCGTGGGGGCGGCGGCTCGGTACCGGGCCCGGCTGGTGGGACGGGGCCCGGCTGGGGCGTGTCGCGAAAGTAGCTCCGTCCGCCCGCAGCGCGGGGCCCGCGGCGTCCGGTGCGTGCGGTGCATCCGGTGACAAGGCGGAGGACCGTCCCCGCGCCGGAGGTACTCGACGTACCGGAGGTACCGGGCGTACCCGGACGGCTCCGGCAACACAGCGCGGAGGCACCTCCCGTGTCCGAAGGGCGACCGGAGAGGGCGTGCCGGGCGCCGCGGGCCAGGAGGGACTCTCGCCGCACGCCCTAGCCCTGGCTGCGGTGGTCCTCCGGCGCGCCGGTCAGCTGGAGGTAGACGTCTTCCAGTCCGGCGGTGCGGGTGCGGACACCGCGGAGTCCGGCGAGGGCGTCGACGGCGGCGAGCACGCTGCCGGCGTCGAGGGTCTCCAGGACGACCGAGTCGCCGTCGAGGGTGGCGTGTTCGACACCCGGGATACCCCGGGCCGTCTCCAGGTCCAGCCGCGCGGCGGGCACGAGCAGCCGCGTGGTGGGACTGCCCTGCTCGATGAGCCGGCCCGGGCTGTCCAGCGCGACGACCCGGCCGCCGACGAGGATCGCCACCCGGTCGCACAGTTCCTCCGCCTCGTCGAGGTGGTGGGTGGTGTAGACGATGGTGCGGCCCTCTCCCTTGAGGTCGCGCAGCACCTGCCACAGCGTCCTGCGGGCCTGCGGGTCGAGGGCCGCGGTCGGCTCGTCGAGGAAGATCAGCTCGGGCTGGTGGACGAGGGCGGAGGCGATGGCGAGCCGCTGCCGCTGCCCTCCGGAGAGGTCGTCGACCCGGGTGCCGCCGTGCTCGGTGAGGCCGACGGAGGCCAGCGCGCTCTCGGCGGCGGTGTCGTCCACCCGGTACAGGGCGGCCACCGTACGGAGATGCTCCCGGGCGGTGAGCCGGACGAAGAAGGCGGACGACTGGGTCTGGACGCCGATGCGTGCCAGGAGCGCCGGGTTCCGGGGCCAGGGGCTGTGGCCGAGGACGGTGACGGCGCCCGAGTCCGCGCGCCGCTGGCCCTCCATGATCTCCACGAGGGTGGTCTTCCCGGCGCCGTTGGGCCCGAGCAGCCCGAAGAACTCACCACGGGGGACGGTCAGGGATACGCCGTCGACGGCCTGCACGGCGCCGTAGCGCTTGTGCACGGTGTCGAGGGCGACGGCCGGGCCGTCCTGCGGGCCGGCGGTGGGGGGCATGGAACTCTCCTTCGTGGGTGCGGATCGCGGCCGGAGGGCCGTCATGGCGCGGTGGTGAGGTAGTGGTGGAACACGGCCGCCGCGGCGGCCGCGAGCAGGGCGAGGGTCAGTGCGACCGCCGCTCCGTAGGCGGTGTAGGCCCGCCGGGCGCGCCGGGGGTATCGGGCGGCGGCCCGGTCGCGCCGTAGCACCAGTTTCAGGTACGCGGCCGTGGAGGCGGCGAGTCCGGTGGCGCCCAGGAGCTGGGCGGCGATCCGGTACCCGTCGAGGGGCGGCAGCGGGAGCAGCATCGCGAACGCCTGCACGCTGCCCAGCAGGAGGAGCGCCCCGAGCGCCTGGCGGGTGGTGTGGTCGAGCGGGGCGAGCGTCCAGACGGCGAAGAACGGCAGCAGGAACAGCAGATTCATGGCGGCGCCCGCGGCGGCGGTGGCGATTCTGCCTCGCCGTCCGGGCAGATGGAGGAAGTCGTCCACGGTGCAGTACATGATGACCACGGGGAGGCGCCAGCGCAGCCCTATCTCGGACACCCGTCCGCCGTGGTGGTGTGCGAGGACTCCGTGGGCGAGTTCGTGCAGTGCCGTGCTCAGCCACAGCAGCGTGGCGACCGCGAGAAGCAGTGCCGGCGCGCTGAACAACGCGGCCGTGTCGGTGAGGAGTTCACCCAGGCGCAGCAGCAGGGTGGTCTCCATGACCACGGTCAGCACCAGCAGCGGCAGCAGCGCGGCGGGGGAGAGCAGGTGCCGGGCGAGGCGGTGGAGCCTCGTCGCGGTCGCGTCCGCGTCCGCGACGAGGCGGACGCTGCCGCGCAGCAGCCGCCCTGCCGCGGGCGGCTCGGCCCCGGACACGGGCGGCTCGCCCCCGGACACGGGCGCCGGGCGGGAGGCGGTCCCGGCCGCGGTCCCGGCCGCGGTCCCGGCCGGGGTTCCGGCAGCCTCGCCCTCCGGTGCGGCCGTGGGAGCCGGGCGGCCCGCGAGGAGGTCGCGGGAGCCGAGCAGCGCCAGCAGGGACCGCCAGTGGGAGTCCCCGAGGCGCCGCCCGAACTGCCCCGCGTAGTCGGCTCCGATCTCCTCCAGGGTCCGGGTTCCGTCCATCCGGGAGATCAGGAAGTGCTCCCGCGGGCCGACCCTGAACGACTTCCCGCTCCCGGTGTTCCTGATCAGGTGGACGAGGTCCGGCCCGTGCAGCAGTTCGTCGCTGAGGAGCACCCCGGGGCGGAGCGCGGGACGGTAGCGCGCCGGTACGGCCGGGGTGGTCACCTCGCCTCCTCTGGTCCGGTTGCGGATTCACGCCCGGGTCCGGGTTCGGGTTCGCGCTCGGGTTCGCGCAGGGCGCGGCTCAGAACGTGCGCGAGGTAGGCCTCGTCCCTGATGGTGACGTGCAGCCGGTTGTTGGTCATGTGCATGTACGGGGAGAGCAGCAGCGGCAGTGCGGCCGCCGGGTCGGTGACCCGTTCGTCGCGCGCGCCGTCCCAGGAACGGAACACCAGGTCCCCGTCGGTGGCCAGCTTCTCGGCGCGGTGGCGCAGTTCGGCGCAGTGCTCGGCCCAGCCGGCCAGGAAGGAGGGCAGCCGGCCCGGTGCTCCGTCGCGGGTGGCGGCACGGACGCGGGTGAAGTGGCCCGCGAGCGAGGGCGCCATGGCCGCGTAGTTGCGGTCGTACTCCTCGCTGCCGATGAAGCCCGTCCCGGGGAAGGCCCGGTGCCAGAAGGTGTAGTAGCTGTCCAGGTAGTCGGCGAGTTCGGTGTCCCCGTGCAGGAAGGTGCCGGACATGACCATCATCAGCTGCGCCGACGTGCCGAGCAGCACCGTGCGCAGATGGAGGTTCTTGGTGCGGAAGGCCTCGACGACCAGGTCACTGGAGTGGCGGAAGTGCCATTCGGCGAGGGCTACTCCCGCAGGGCCTCCGTACTTGCCGTACTCGGGCTCGTACGGTTCCGCGCTGCGGGAGTTGTTCGGGCGCAGCCGCATCCGGCCCTGGGCGTCGGTGTAGTGGCCGCGCTCCGCGCCGGGGAACTCGATGTCGAACAGCGTGTTGTAGAAGTCGTTGAGGAAGCCCGAGTCGACCTCGTAGAGGGCGGGGCGTTCGGCGAGGAACGCGTCGACGGCCTCCTCGGTGCGGCGCCGCACCTCCGCCGCCGTCTGCGGGGAGGAGGGCTTCAGCCGCAGCCGGACGTGCGGCCCCTCCAGCCAGTAGTTGATGAAGAACCAGCCGGAGATCAGCCCGTCCTCCTCCAGAGCGGCCACCAGGGGCCTGATGCACTGGAGGAGCATGGGCCGGGGGTTGGCGGCGTAGAAGACATGGGTGGCCTGCCAGTCGTGGGCCACGGCCGGGGCTGATCCCGGCCGGGCGGCGGGCACACTGTCGTTGCCCGGTTCCGGGCCGTCGAACGGTTCCGGGCCGGGTCCGGCCTCCCGGGCGTCGGCGGAGACGGACCCGGCACCGTAACCGGGGCCGGAGCCGGTGCCGGTGCCGGACCCGGGAGCGGAGCCGGTGCCGGACCCGGGAGCGGAGCCGGAAGCGGAGCCGGTGCCGGAGCCGGGAGCGGAGCCGGGGGCGGAGCCGGAAACGGACCCGGACCCGGGGGCGGAGGCGGTCCGGGAACCGCGGGCGGGCTGGGCGCTGTCAGCGGCGGTCGTGGTCAACGTCGTCCCTTCGGTCGGGTGGGGACGGCCGTGGTCTCCACGGCCAGTTCGGCGACATGGCGGCCCCGCGCGGACGACACATGCAGTCCGCTCTCGTCCGGCAGCATCTCGCGGAAGACCACGCGGGCCGCCGCCGTTCCGAGGGTCGCCTCGAACGCCGCGAGGGACAGCGGGCTGTCGAAGTCGACGTACTGCGGTTTGGCGCCGGTCGCTCCGCGCGCCCCGCTGTCCGTCACGGTGGCGAAGACCCGGTCGGGGAGCCCGTGTGCGCGCCGGAAGGAGTGCCAGCCCAGGAACCAGTCCTCCTGCGTCCGGTCCCTGCCGTGCGGCGGCAGGACGGAGGCCGGCGCGCTCCAGCTCCGCCGGCTCAGCACCACACCGCCGTGCCGGACCCTGGGTCTGCGGGTGACCCCGCCGACCGGGTCGCTCTCGGGCACGCCGCCCCACACGTTCAGCGGGGACATGGAACTCGGCGACAGCAGCAGCAGGGTCCGGGGGAGTTCCGGCAGGGCGAGCGGCACGAGGTAGCCCAGGTAGACGGGCACGACCTCGCGGCCGAGCCGGGCCGACCGCAGGGCGAGCCGGTCGCCGTCCTCCTCGTGCACCAGATGCAGATCGTCCAGGTGGAGGCTGTACGGCTCGGGCAGGGTGGCGCTCTCACCGGGGCAGACGATCTCGTACTCGGTCAGCCGCCCATGGAGGTTGAGGTTGCTGGTGACCGGTCCGCCGGTGACCTCGGCGAGGACCGCTCCGTCCGGGCAGAGTCCGGCGGAGCGGTGCAGCAGCCGTTCCTCCAGGCCCTCGAAGCAGTCGGCGAAGCGGCTGAACGGGAACGAGACCCCGCCGTAGGAGCGGTTGAGGACCGCCAGCGGCTCGCCACCGCGGGAGACGGCCAGCTGGACATGATGGCTCAGCGGGGCGAACGACGGCGCGACCGACTCCAGTTCGGCGGCGACCTCGGCGAGCAGGGACTCGCCGACGACGAGTTCCCCGCCGTCCCCGCCGCCGTCGCCGCTGTTCCCAGTGCCCCCAGCGCCCCCGGAATCCCCGCCGCGCCGAGTACCGCCGGAATCCCCGGAATCCCCGCCGTCCCCGCCGTTCCCGCGGGTCTCCCACAGGGCGCGCATCCCCTCGGCGAACGTCTGGCGGGCGGTGTCGAGGGCCTTGAGCTGGGGCAGACCCAGCCAGTTCTCCTCCGGCACATACCGGCCCTCGGAATCGAACGGGGTTCGCCGGGAGGTGAACGAGAGGTACTGGTCGAAGAAGTCCTCGTGGAAGTCGTGGACGAGTTTCAGCAGGTCGTCGCAGCGTCCGCCGCGGCCGTGGCGGGCGAGGAAGAACCCCTTGAAGGTGATGCGCTGCGGCAGGGTGAGGTCGAAGGCGGGCAGGACGCGTTCGACCGCGCTCAGCGATCCGGCCACCGAGCGCGTCCAGGCGTCCAGCGGCAGCCGCACTTCCCGGCCGGCGGCGACGTCCTCGTACAGCACCGTCTGCGGCACCCTGCCCCGCCCGGCGCCCAGTTCCCTCTGCACACCGTGCAGGTCCTCCCGCAGGCCGTCGAGCAGTTCGCGGCGGTCGCGGGGCGCCGCGGCGGCGAAGCGGTCCACACGGGACAGCGGTGCGTCGAGGCGATCGGCGAGTCCGGAGGCCCAGTCGCTGCCGAGGGCACGGAGCGAGTCCTGGAAGGCGCGTAGCGGATCGGTGTCGTGGACCGCGGTGCGCAGTCCCGGGACCTGGACCATGCCGATGTCGAGCAGGGCGGTCAGGTACTGCTCCGCCTCGGCCTCGGTGGCTCCGCGGTCGGCGGCGAGCCATGCGGCGAGATCCGCGTGGCGGAGGCTGCCGCGGTCCTCCAGGAGGGAGATCAGCCGCTCCAGGGTGCCGCTGCTGCGCAGGAAGAACAACCGGTCCCGGACGGCGTCGAAGGTGACGGCGGTGTCCTCGTCGCCCGAGGTGACCCAGCGGCGCACATAGCGCACCCGGTCGTCGACGCGGCCCCAGCCCGGTGCGAGGGCGAGAGGGAGATCCGCGCGCCGGGCGGCGTCACCGGTGACCGCCTCGGCGAGCCGGCCGAGCGCGGCCACGTTGAGCCGGGCGCGGCCGGTCCACTCGTCGTCGACGCGGACGGCCAGGGCCTCGCGGGCGTCGCGGGCGTCGCGGGGCTCGCGGGCGCCGGTCGCGGTCCCGCCGTGCGCCGTCCCGCCCGTATCGGCGGCCTCCCCCGCCGCGCACTCCCCCGCCGCGCACTCCTCCGACCCGGCCTCCCCCACCGTGAACTCCCCCGGCACCACACCGGTGAACGTGCTGAACGGGCTCGTCTTGCACGCAGTGCGGTACAGGTAGGCGAGCAGGGAGCGCTCGATCTTGCGGTCCCGCTTGCCGGGCGTACGGTCCGGGTCGGCGGCCAGCCGCCCACGCCACTCGTCGAGCCGGGCGTCGAGTGTGGGGGAAGCCAGCAGCAGGCCGCCGCGCAGCCGAGGCTCCCCCGCCAGCCGGCCGAGGGCGGCCCGGGCGCGGCCGGTCTCACGGGCCACCAGCGCGGCGCCTTCCGCGCGGCGGGCGTCGAGGGCGCGGCGGTCGGTGAGCCAGCGTTCCAGCATCGCCGCGGTGTGCGGGGCTTGCGCGCGGACGTGCCCGAGAGCGGTGCTCGCCTCGCCGGGCAGCCGGTTGTTGAACACCGCGCGGCGCAGGGCGAGCAGCCTCCGCCGGGATGAATCGTCCTCGTTGTGGCCGATCAGCCCGTGCAGCAGGTCCCCGAGGCGGGTGCCCTCGGCGGCCAGCCGCTCGGTCTCGGCGAGCACGTCGTCGGCCCAGCGGCGGCTGTCCGGGCAGCGCAGTTCGCGGACGCTGTCGACGGGAAGCCCGGCGACGCGGAGCATGAACGGCATCGTGGTCCCCACCCTTCCGGTTCTCATGGTTCAGGCGATCTCGTGGCGGAAGTCGGCGGGCGCGGGCCGTTCGCTGCCCAGCATCATGATCAGCAGGGGTGACTCCCCGGTCCGTTCGAGACCGAGTTCCTCGGAGTACGAGACGTTGTCGAAGCCGAGCGCGACGCCGCAGCCGATACCGAGGGCGGAGGCGGCGGTGTAGACGCTCTGCGAGATCGCGCCGACCACGGCGTTGGCGATCCGGTAGCCGCGGTCGCCGACGGTGTCGAGCACGGCGCCGGTGCGGACGGTCGGCACGAGGACCGCGCCGGTCTGCTCCAGGTTGTAGTTGGCCAGGAAGTAGTTCTTCTGGAGGAAGGTGCCGGGCGGTCCTGCCTTCACCAGCCGCAGGGTGTGTGCCGCCGGGTCGTAGGCGTAGGTGCCGGGTGCGATGCCCTCGGTGTGGCCGACGAAGGCGTACAGGCCCGCGATCCGGGTGGTGCCGGTGCCGGTGTCGCCGCCGAGGGACGCGCCGGTGGCCGCGGCGGCCAGGCAGGACGCCAGGTGCTCGGCGCTCAGGGGCCGCCGGGCGTCGAACCGGCCGAAGCTGCTGCGGCGGTCGCGCAGCGCGGTGCGCACATCGGTGTCCAGCGGCAGCGGTGCGGGGAGCGGGACGGCCGGCAGCGCGCGGTCGGGGACGGGAGCGGCGGCCGGGGCGAGCGCCGCCGCGGCGGGCCGCCGTGCGGCGTGCTCCTCCGTGGCCTCCTGCATCCCGCGCACCGCGTCGAAGGTGAGGACGGTGCGCGAGCGTTCGACGTCTCGGCGGCGGACGGTCGCGGTGCCCGCCGGCGGCGCGGGCCTGGCCCGCGCGCCCCGCCAGCGCAGCGGCACGACGGCGAACACGCCCTCGTCCTCGGTGCGGACCCCCAGCAGCCGGGCGATCCTGCGCTCGTCGAACCACATCAGGGGCTCGATGCCGAGGCCCTGCGACCTGGCCCAGATCCGCCAGGTCTGCACCACGGTGCCGACGTCCATGGTGACGGCGTGGAAGGAGAAGGAGTTGTACTTGAACGCGTTCTGCCAGTACTTGACCCCGAGAACGAGGAACTGGTCGGTGCCGGCGGCTCGTTCGCCGGCGGAGGCAGGGTCGCCGAGGGCCTCGCGCACCTCTCCGGAGACGTCGCCGGAGAGCAGGCGCTGCATGGCGTGGTGCCGGGTCGCGTAGTAGTGCACTCCGGGCGGCAGGGGGCCGCTGGGCCCGGACACCCAGTAGACGCTGACCGGGTAGAGGCCCCCGCCGGACGCGGTGCCGCGGGACCAGTTGGCGAGCGGGTGGAACGGCAGCGCGTCGAGGTCGGTGTTGGCCTGGACGCCGAGCCGTCGGCCCGTGAGCCCGTAGGAGTCCCGCAGCATGCCGGACAGGGCGGGCAGGTCGAAGGGCCGCTCGGGGCCGTCGTCGTCGGGCGCCAGTCCGCGGCCGACCGTCGCCCCGGGCGGCACGGTGTGGCCGGGCAGCGGCACGGTGTCGGCGCCCGGGTAGAGCTTGGTCTTCCGCGGGCCGTCGGCCCAGTTCGGGACGAAGTCGGCCGGCGGCATCGGGACCCTGCCCCGCTGCATGATCGCGGCGGCGTAGTCATGGGCGTACCCCATGGGGTGCTCCTTTCCGTGGGGTGCCGGGCCGGGCCCGGTCAGAGGGGGCGGGCGCGGTCAGGGGAAGGGGTGCGGCGCGGGGTTGAGGTCGGCGGGGGTCAGGTCGCGCTCGCGCAGACCGGCCTCCCGCAGGGCGGTGCGCAGCCTGGGCATGCCGAGGGCGCGCTGCCTGCTCCAGCCGAAGTCGATGGGCAGCAGGCCGGGGACGAGCACGCTGACGGTGCGCAGCCCGAGCCCGCGCTGCTCGGGCATCGTCTGGTCCACGACGACCACGTCGAAGCCGGCGCCGGTGACGGCGTCGAGGCAGCGGACGAGGTCGTCGCGGAGGTCGCCGGAGACGGGGGGCACCGTGCCGTCTCCGTACCGCTCGGCCATGGGGACGAGGGGCGGCCGGGGTTCGCCGGGCTCGCCGAGGAGGAAGTGGGCGTGGCGGCCCATCTCCGGGATGCCGTAGGCGAGCGGATGGTCGTGCAGGGCGGTGACCCGGTGGAAGTCCTCGGTCATGGCGCGCAGCCGGGGCTCGTCGCGCTCGGTGCGGCCCTGGAGGTTGACCGCGTCGGTGGCGATCTCGCACAGCGCTCCGGCGAGCGCGGCCTCGGGGTCGAGACCGGCGCCCGCGCCGAAGCACATCCGGCCCGGACCGCCGTCGTACCGTACGGCGACGCCGGTCACGACGGGGACGGGGAAGGAGATGCGGGTGTCGAAGAAGCGGGCCTCGTAGCCGTACATCTCCAGCCGTTCCACCATGTGGCGGGTGGCGGGCCGGGTGCTGGTGCGGGGGTCGAGTTCGGGGAGGCGGGCCCGTCCGTACCAGGCGAGGAGGAACGCGTCCCGCTCGACGACCTCCATCAGCCCGAAGTAGACGGCCTCCTCCAGGCAGCCGCCCGACGCACAGCCGTTGGAGCTCTCCTGCACGAACCGGTTCTCCAGGCCGGGGGCGTGGTAGTACGTCAGCACCTCGGGCACCAGTACGGGGCGCTCGTCGCGCAGCGACCAGCCCCACACCCAGGGGATCTCGCGGTCGGGGGTGAACGGCCTGACCCTGGGGTTGGCCCGGTGGAAGTCGTCGGAGTAGAGCCCGCACACGCGCGGGTCGACGGTGTGGGCGCCGCGGGCCCGGAGCGCGTCGAGCGAGTCCGTCACCCGCGCGCGCTTGGCACGCGGGCGCATCCCCGCGTAGCGCTCCAGCCCTTCCAGTACGCCGATGCGGACGCTGTGCCCGAAGCTGTCGGCGTGGCCGCCCCAGAAGGTCTCGCGGAGGTAGTCGCCGGACCGCATGGAGAAGCAGCCGATGGCGGCCGAGGTGGATGTGGACGACACGTCGTGGACGACGGACGGCCCGAGCGCGCCGCACAGCGGGTTGGCGAACGGCTCGACGGCGAGGCCGTAGTCGCCGATGTCGCGCACCCGGAAACTGCCCGGCCGGACCTTGGGCGCGGGCCGTAGGGTGAGCGCCGCGGCCTGGGGGGTGTCCTCCTCGGGGACGGCGCAGCGCGGGCACTCCGGGTCGGGCACCAACGGATAGTGACGCACCGTCAGTGATCGCAGGTCCACCAGGTGCACGGGTGGGAACGCCCCGGTGCGGGGGCCGGCACCGGCGGCGAGGGCGGCGATCAGGGCGGCGAGCGCGTCCGCGGTGAACGGCGTGACATAGGGGAGCCGGCCCGCGGACCGGGTGCCGGAACCCAGCTCCAGCGCCTCCCGCAGCGCCACCGACCGCACGGCCTGCCAGCGCCGCTCCAGGCAGTGTGCGCAGGGGCGGGGCGCGCCGCCCGTGCCGGGGGCGAGGGGGCCGACGACGGCATGGTGGCCGTAGAGCCGGACGGGCACGGGGGCTTCTAGGGGCACGGGGGGTTCGACGGACGCGAGGGGTTCCATGGACGCGAGGGGTTCCATGGACGCGAGGGGTTCCATGGACGCGAGGGGCTCCACGGACGCGAGAGGCTCCACGGACGCGACCCCGGGTACGAGCGCGAAGTCGCCGGGGCCGCCCGGACCGGCAGGACCGCCCGGACCGGCCTGACCGGCCTGACCGGCCTGACCGGCCGCTGGGTCACGATGGTCCACCGGTCCGGCCATGGAGTCGCCGGGGCCGTCCGGATCTGCGGCCGGACGACCGTCACCCGGTCGGGAAGCAGGGCCGGACGCATACCGTCCGGCCTCGCCCGCCGAGGGCGGGGCGAAGGCGTCGCGTATGCCGAGGGCCGCGATGTCGAACCGGGGGCGGATCCCGTGCCGGGTGAGAGCGGGGCGCAGAAGGCGGGCCAGTTCCTCACAGGACCGGTCCCGGGCCGTGGCGGTGACCGTACCGGTGCCGGTGCCGGTGACCGTGGCGGTGGCGGTGGCGGCGGTGGTGGCGGCGGAGGCAGTGGCCGTCGTCGTCGCCGTGGCCGCGGCCGTCGCCGTGGCCGTCGTCGTCGCCGTCGTCGTGGAGATCGCGGTGGTGGTCGTCGTCGCGCTGCCGGTTCGGCGCGTGTTCGTTTCAGCGGGCATCGGTGCCGCTCCCCCGGCCTTCCCGAGTGAGCAGGACACGGGCGGTGGCGATACCCCCGGAGAGCAGATCGGCCGGCGTCGTGCGGACGTACAGCGCTTCCCGGCCGCTCGCACGCAGCCGTTCGAGGACGGCGTCGAACGTGGTGCCGGGCGCGTCTGCCGGCACGGGACCGTCCGTGGCGGTGACGGTACCCGCCGCCAGATCGGCTACGAGCGGGTCGCCGATGTCGGCGGCCGGCCCGCGTGCGCCGCCCCCGGCCGCGGACCCGGCCGCGGACCCGGCGGTGTCCGCTGCCAGCTGGACCGCGCCCAGCAGATCCCGCAGGGCGGCGCAGCACGCCTTCCCCCGGGAGAGGGCGGCGGCGACGGCCCAGCGTGCGTCCGGCCCGCCGGCCTCCCGGGCAAGCACGGCGAAGGCGCCGGTGCGCGCGTCCTCACCGAGGTCGAGCAGGTCGGCCTCGATGCCCAGGTTGACCGCGGACTTGAGCAGGAAGACGAGTTCGGGGTCGTCGTCGGGTGCGACCGGCGCGGTCCGCGCCGCTCCGCTCAGGGCGCGCAGCAGGGCGTCGTGGGCGAGGGCCGACAGCAGGCCGCTTCCGGCGGCCTCGGCGTCGGTGCCGCCGGAGCCCGCGCCGGCGGAGGTGGCGAGGACGATCCGCTCGCGGTTGTACGGGCCGAACGGCCGAACGGCGGCGGCCGGGACCCTCAGGCGCTCCCCGGTGAGCAGCGACGCGGCCGGGACCCAGGCGGCGACCTCGGCGGCCGTCGCGGTGCCGGCGCCGGTGGTGAGCGCGGCCGGCGCCACGGCGGGCAGCTCCGTCCCCGCGCCGGCCAGGACCGGTACCGGGACGACGTGTTCGACATATGTCTCCGACGCCAGGTGCAGCGCCCGGGTGCGGGCGCCGGCGAGATGGTGCACGTCGAAGGCGGAGATCGTACGGAGCGTGCCCGGCGCGAGGGCCACCTCGAGCCGGGTGGCCTTCAGCGGGGACTGGGTGAGGCTCTCGTCGTCGAAACGGACGAAGACCCCGGCGAAGGCGCCCACGAGGGCGGTGGTGGTGCGGTTGAGCGCGTCTACGGTGTCCTCGGCGTCGCGCGCGGTCTCCACGCCTGCGGTGGCGGGTACGGCGAGCGGGCCCGGCAGGGCGGGCGCCGCCTCCGTGCCACTGCCGGGAAGGGCCGCGGGCGGGTTCTCCCCGTCGGCGCGGACGTCGGCACCCTCGCCGGCCTCCCCACCGCCACGGACACCGGCACCCGCACCGGCCCGTGCGGTCGCGGGACCGCACAGCGAGCAGCGCGGGTGGGGCAGCAGCGGCTCGGCGACGACGTCGAGGGACTGGAGGTTCTGGAGCAGCACCTGCCGGTGCGTCTCGGCCGGCAGGGCTCCGGTGGCGATGCGGAAGATCTCGTAGGCGAGCAGATTGCCCGTCATGGCGGCCACCGGTCCCCCGAGCGGGCCCGCGCCGGCGGGCCGGCCGGGTTCGGCGGCGGCGCCCGCCACCTCGCTCCACAGTGCGGCGGCGGCGCCGGCGTCGTGGTTGGCTCCCAGTCGCAGCAGCGCGCAGGACCAGCAGCCGGCGGAGCCGGCGGTGGCGAGCGGGCCGGTGACGGCCAGTTCGCCGAGGGTCCACACGGGTATCAGGGTCTTGCCCTCGGGGACGCCCTCGGCCAGCAGCCGATGGACGCGCCGCGCGGCGCCGGCCCCGGTCACCACGACCATGTCGTAGCCGTCCAGTTCCGGCCAGTCGGGTTCGGCGGGGAGCGTGTCGATCCGTACGGGGCAGCCGTCCTCGGCGGCCGCTGCCGCTTCCTCGGTCACCTCGGGGAAGTCGGCGCCCAGGGCGATCCCGGCACAGCCGTTGCGGACCAGGCTCAGGGCGCACCAGCGGGCCACGTCGTCGTCGCCGAGCACCGCGACGGCGGTGTCCCGGAAGCGTCGGAAGCGCTCGGGCGCACGGTCGGTGTAGTGGTCGACATAGGCGATCTGGGTGGCGTAGCGGCGTGCGGGGGCCTCGCCAGGGCCGCTCGCCGGGTCGTCCTCGCCGGCCGGCACGTCCCTTGCGAAGTCGCGCTCGTAGAGGGTCCGGACCAGTTCGGCCGCCATCCGGCGTTGCGGGACGCCGAAACCCGTGCAGAGTTCGGCGAGGCTGTGGTGGCCGGTGAGGTGGGGCACCATCAGCGAGGCGAACCGGTACGCGGTACGGCCCGTCAGATGGAAGCCTCCGTCGGCGTTGTGGAAGAGGACGCCGCCCGGGGTCTCGGTGTACAGCACGTCGCGGCGGATGCGGGGGCGGGTCTCGGCGAGGGTGTCGAAGGGCGTCCGGCCCGTGCCGGACTCCCCGGGGGTGCCCGCGGCCGCCGGGGCCCCCGTCCCGTCCGGGGATGCCGCGTTCGCCGCCGGACCCCCGCCCGGCGTCGTGGAACCGGCTTCTCTGGCGTCGTCTGCTTCGATGACGTCGGTGGGCATGGCGGTCACACCTTCTGTTCGGGACGGTCGGGCGGGATGACGGTCGAGGAGGTCGTCGCGGAACTCGATGCGGAGTTCGCCGGGGAGGTGGGCGGGACGACGGTCGACGGGGTCGACGGGGTCGACGGGGTCGGCGGGGTCGGCGGGGGGCCAGTCGGGGCGGTCGGGGCGGTCGGGAGGGTCGACGGGGAGTCGGGCGGGGAGTGGCCGCCTCGTGCGTAGAGGCGCAGGAAGTCGTGCATGCGGTACGGGCCCGGCGGGCCCTCTTCGAGCAGCCCCGCGTCCGCCAGTCGTTCGAGGAGGTCCTCGGTCTCGGGCGGCGGCAGACCGAGCAGGGCGGCGCCGTCGGAGGTGTGCAGCACCCCCGGCGTCCCCGCGGCGACGCGCAGGAAGGCTTGTGCCGATGCTCGGTCGAGGCGGCCGAGGGCCTCGTCCAGCACCCGGCGGAGGGACATGTGCGGCGAGCCGGGCAGGGAGAGCCGGGCCAGCGGGTCCTCGGCCAGCCACCCGGCGCAGTCGGCGAGTCGCAGCGCCGGGCGGGTGAGCAGACGCGCCGTCACGATCCGCAGCGCGAGCGGATGGTGGCAGCAGACCTCGGCCAGCGTCCGGGCGGCGCCGGGCTCCGCGCCGACCCGTTCGGCGCCGAGTGCCGTGTGCAGCAGGTCGTACGACTCGCGCTCGGCGAGCGGGCCGAGGCGCTGGACCCAGCCGCCATGCGCGGCGATCAGCCCGGCCAGGCCCCTCCTGCTGGTGACGAGGGCGGAGGCGTCGGGGCGCGTGTGCAGCAGGGGCAGGACCTGGTCGGCGTCGAGCACGTCGTCGAGGACGAGCAGGACCCGGCCGCGGGCGTCCGGCTCTCCCAGCGCCGCCGTCACGGCCGCCGCGACCTCGCCCGCGGTGAGGGGCCGCCCGTCGGGGCGGACCATCCGGACGAGGTACCGGCCGCCGGGGAAACCGTCCGCCGCCAGGTGGGCCGCCTGGCGGGCGAGCGCGGTCTTGCCCGTCCCGGGCGCCCCGGACACCACCACGGTCGCGGCGTCGTGCCCCTCCCGGGCGGTGAGTCGCCGGGTCAGGGCGGCGGTCTCGGAGGCCCGGCCGGAGAACCCCGGTACGAGGGGGACGGGGACGACGAGCCCGGCACCGCTGCCGTGCGCCACGGGTCCACCGGCCGCGGACGCGCCCCGGGCCTGCGCAGGCGAGGCCGCCCCGGCACCTGCCGGAACCGCCACCGGGCGCGTACCGTCCAGGGCCCCCGCGGGCGGGGGCGTACCGGCGGAGGTGGCGGGCGCACCGGCGGGGGTGGTGGATGGGCCGGCCACCGGCCCGGCGAAGGCCACGGCACCTGCCCCGGCCTCGAGACCCAACGGCCCGTCGGCGCCGGGCACTTCGAGGCCGCCGGTGGCGGGGAAGTCCTCGCCGCCGCCGGCCGGGAGGTCGGCGGCCGGTGTGCCGGGCACCGGGGCCTGCGGGGCCTGCGGGGCCTGCGGGGCCTCCCGGACGGGCTCCCCGGCACCGGGGGTTCCACCGGCGGGCGCCCCCGGACCGACGGGATCCCTGAGCGGCACCGGCGCGGCCGCGTGCCGTACGGGGTCGGCCGGGGCGCAGGCCGGTCGCCGGCCCGGCACCGCTTCGGGCGGCGGGCCCGCGATCGGCCGCTCCGCGAGGGCATCCGGCACCGGCCCCACCGCCGCCGAGCCCGCCGCACCCACCGCACCCACCGCACCCACCGCACCCGCCGTGAGTGACGGCCGCTCCTCCGCTCGGCCGGACGCCACCGCGAGCCGCGGCCGCGACGGGGCAGCCGCGGTGCCGGCGGGAGCGGCGCGACCGAGGTCGTCGCCGCGCAGGATGGCCAGTTCAAGTTCCCGCAGCGCCAAGGACGGGTCGACACCCAGCTCGGCCCGTAGGTACGCCTTGACCCTCCGGTACTCCGCCAGCGCCTCCGCCTGCCGTCCACTCCGGTACAGCGCCTCGATCAGCTGCTCGCGGAAGCGCTCGTGGCCCGGATGGGCGCGGGTGGCACCCCAGAGGGTGACCAGGGCCTCGCCGCAGCGTCCCAGGGCGAGTTGCAGATCGCAGACCTTCTCGACGGTGCGCAGCCGCTCCTCCGCGAGCCGGGGCACCTCGTCGCGCAGCAGCACGTCGGAGCGGACGTTCGCCAGCAGCGGCCCCTGCCACAGCGACAGTGCGTCCTCCAGGGTGTGCAGTTCCTTCTCCGGTTCGTGCGGGTACGTCGCGGCAAGGCGCAGCCGCTCCCGGAAGCCGATCAGGTCGAGGGAGTCCGCCCCCGCGCATATGCGGTAGCCGCCGGGTACGGCCTCGATCGGCGCGCCGGTCACGCCGTGCTTCACGAACAGCCGCCGCAGCCGCAGCACACAGGTCTGGAGTGCCGCTCTGGCGGTCGCGGGCTGCTCCTCGCCCCACATGGTGCGCTGGAGGTACTCGACGGAGACGACGCTGTTGGCGTGCAGCAGCAGGGAGGCGAGGAGAACGGTCGGTTTTGAGGGCGGGAGGACCACGCTGTCGGCACCGTCGGTGATGCTCAACGGTCCCAGCAGCTGAAACCGCATCGCGGCACGCCCGCCTAGTCCCAGCCGTTGACGCGCTTGCAGAGCGCGAGGACCTCCGCGGGAACGGCACCGCCGCGGGCCGCGGTCTCGACCTGGCCGCAGAGGATCCCGGGGGCCTGCTGCGGGGTGGGGAGTCCCGCCGGAAGCCGCCCGGCGCCCGCTCCGATCGTGGCGGCGGCGTCGGTGGTGTGCGAGGCGGGCGCGGCGGGCGCGGCGGCGGCGGTACCGGCGGTCGTCATCAGCGCGACGGTCGCGAGTCCGGCGACGACGCCGGCCCGGGCGGCGCGGAGCGGTCTCTTCGCAAGTGACGTCAGGTCCATGTGTGCTCCCTGTTGTGGCTTACCAGTGGGGGATGTTCGCCATGTGCGACCCTGCCAGGGCGGGGGCACCCACATCGGGCGGATGGCTGTCAGCTTGATGCAGCGACGCCGACAGCTTTGTGTCAACGCAGCAGGACGCGCGTAAAGTGCGGCCCGGCCCGGCAAGGCGGTTACCGACGTGCGGTGTTGGCCGGGCGACCCGCCGGGGGCGCGGAGGCCACCGGAGGGCCCTGCGCTCCCCGGCGCGGAGGTGCGCCGATCGGCCGCCCTCCGGCGGATGCGCCACGCGGGCGGGCCGCGCCCCGGTGGACGCCGAGCATCCACGGCGGCGTGCGCGCCGCAACCGATGCCCGACGACCTGCGGCAGACACCCGGCACCCGATGTCCGACGCCCGACGCCCGACGCCCGACGACCTGCGGCAAACGGCAAACGGCAGACGACCGGCTACGAGCAGCTGCCGTCGGTCGCGCGCTGATCCACTGGGGACGGCGGTACAACCCTTAGGCTCGTCGGGCCGGCCGCGGGCGGGCCGGCGCCCGGTCCGCGTCCGCACGCCACCGGGTGATGCCCAGGGAGGTGCCCTGATGGAGGCGTCCGCGCCGTCGCGGGCCGGTCGTGGAGGTCCGCGGCCCCGGGCCCCCTTTCTGCTGCTGACGCTGCTGGCGGGGTCCCTGAACGCGATCAGCTTCCTGGCCCTCGGCGGAGTGTTCGTCAGTGTGATGACGGCCAATCTCGCCCTCGTCGGGATCGCGGTAGGCGGTTCCGACCCCTGGCTGGCGGCGAACTCCGTCGTCGCCCTCACCGGTTACATCGCGGGCGTACTGCTCGGCGCCCGGTACCGCGAGCGCCGTGAACGGGAGAGCCGGCCCGCCCTGCGAGGTCTGCTCGGCGGCGAGATGCTGCTGCTGTGCGGTGTGCTGGCTGGCTGGTTCGCGGCGGACGGCAGCCCTCCCGCAGCGCTGCGGACCGTCCTTCTGGGGGCCGCCGCCCTGGCGATGGGATGCCAGAGCGCGACGATCCGCGCCACCGCGCCGCCGGGCGTCTCCACCACGTACATGACGGGACTGCTCACGGCCGTGCTGACCGATGTCCTGGCGCGCCGAAGGCCGGACTGGAGCAGGGCCGCCCTGCTCCTCGCGATCCCGGCAGGCGCCGCGCTCGGCGCGCTCGCCGTCGGCACGGCGAGAACGGCGGCACCCCTGCTGCCCGTCGTCCTGCTGGCGGCCGTGCTCGTCCTCCCGACCGCCCGGCTCGACCCGCCCGGCCACCCGGAGACCTAGCAGAGTCCTACCGGATGCCCGCGGGCACGAAGCGGGGATATCCATGATCGTTCGTGACGACGCATCTGAACGCCCTCGTGACCGCACCGTACGTGATGATCGACGACGGCTTGGCGGGAATCGTGCGACCGCCGGGCCGGCCGCCCGCAGGGCGGGGCCTGCGGCGTCCGGTGCGCGCGATCGCGAGGCGGCGGATCACCCTCGTACCGGACGTACTCGGATGGCTCCGGCAACGCGGCGATTCACCGGGCCGGCCGTGCCGGGCGGCGCGACCGGGCGGACGCCGCCTGACGCGGCAGATGGCGTCCCGCCGAACGCAACGGTGTTGCACGACGCGGGACACGACCACGCGGCACGAGCCATGTGCCGTCCGGACGCCGGCGGACCTCATGACCACGGCCGTACCGCCTTCTGCGGCCGCGTCCGTACCGGGCGGGGCCCGGGGTGCCGGGCACGGCTACGAGGGGGAGCCGTGCCCGGCACCCCGGCCGCGACGTGCCGTCCGGCGCTTCAGGGCGCGCCGTTCGTCCTCGCCGAGGCCGCCCCACACCCCGGAGTCCTGGCCGTGGGCCATGGCCCACTCGAGGCACCGCTCGCGGACCGGGCACCGACGGCAGACGGCCTTGGCCTCGGCCACCTGAAGCAGGGCGGGCCCGCTGTTGCCGATGGGGAAGAAGAGATCGGGGTCCGCGTCGCGGCACGCCGCGTCATGACGCCAGTTCTCGTACTCCACGTGGAACGCCTCCTCCGTTCGCGGATGTTCGTCCGTCCCCAGACGGGTCGCCGACGATCGGCGGCTGAAACGCCCGTCGCGGGGGCGGTCTCCGATCGGGCGGGGCGGAGACCGCGGGACCTGCCGCCGCGGAGTCCGCCGGTTCACCCCGCCCGAGCGGCGCCCCACCCGCGCGGGCGCCGCGCCCGCGGCGCGCTCCCGCCCCGGCAGGCCGAACCGGCCGCCGGCCGGGTGAGTTGCTGCCGCCGCCGGGAGCCCCGCACCAGCCGGGGCGTGCGCTTCACCCGTTCGATGGCGTTTGAGTGGCGGCCGGAACGGCCCGGGACTCTCATGGAAGCCCGGACCCCGGTGGAGTCCGGGGCGGAGGTGGCCCATGTACAGCATGTGCGCTGAACGAATAGAGGCGGAGAGCGGCAACACACTCCTGTGGCACGCCCTCGACCGCAACGGCGACGCCCTGTGCGCCCGGATGGCCGGGGGGACGGCCGGGCGGACGGCCGGGTGGCAGCCGACGACCGCCGACGACCGCGACGAGTACTGCGGCGACTGCATGAACGCCGTCGCGTCGGCGTTCCGACACGGGCCCGACGGCGCCGGTGGGCCCGTCGGCGCCCGCGCCGGCCTGGGTGCCGGACCGGGCGCCGGACTGGGTGCCCCTCTGGGTGCCGGAGGAGGGGCCGGGGCCACGGAGGGGCAGTCCGACCCCGCACCGCCGAACCCGGAACGCCGAACCCGTGGGCGGTGACGCCTCCAGCCGGGGGAAACGGCCGCGGCAGGGGCTCGCCGCACGCTGGCGGGAATCGGCGGACCGGCATCTGACTCCGACCAAGAGGTCGCTGATCGTGACATGGATCTCCTTCGGCACCACATGGGGTGCCGTCCGGCTGATCACCCATGGAATCCGCGGGGGATGGCTGCCCTGGGGGAACATCACCACCGCCGGGCGCCACTTCCACCACTACAACCTCGGGATCGGGACCCTGGCGTGCGTCGGCCTCGTCGCCGTGCGCGGCGACGAGCGCGCGGTCGGCCATCCGGCCCTCGCCGCCGCCTACGGTTCGGGAACCGCTCTCATCGCCGACGAGTTCGCCCTGCTCCTCGATCTGCGGGACGTGTACTGGGCCAGGCAGGGACGGCTCAGTGTGGACGTCTCCCTCGGAATCCTGTCGGCACTCGGCGCGTACCTGACCGCTGTGCCCTTCTGGCACGAATGCGCCCGTGTGACACGCCACCACCTGCTGGCCGCGGCCGGACGCGGTCCGGCGGCCGGGCGGCGGGACCCGTACCCCGCGCCGGACAGGTGACCGCTGACGGTCCCGCGGCCACGGCTCTCGCGGTGTGCGCACGGCCCCTCCGGAGGAACGCCAAGCCCGGCCGAGCCGTCCTGCCGCAAGGCCACGGGACAGCGTGAGCACCGAGCTGAACCGCCCCGCCGCAACGCCACGGGACAGCGCAGCGTGAGGCTCGTGGCCGGGCGGTCCCGCGGCCCTGATCCGCTCCCCGTCGACACGGGCCGTGGTCCCGCACCGGTGCGGGACGACGGCCCGTCCGGTACGGGACCCGGTACGGGACCCGGTACGGGACCCGGTACGGGACCACGAGCCGGCGCACCGGCGAGGCCGCCGTGGGGCAGGCACCCGGCGGCCGCCGTCACTCGGTGATCGTGGCGACCGCGGTGAGCCCGGCGTGGTGCAGCGTCCGCCGGACGGCTCGCCGCGCGCCCCGGACGGTCACGGCCGGGGGTCTCTCGGTCCGGGTGGCCACCCTCAGGAGCGCGTACGCGCACGCGAGGTCGAGGCGGGTGACGCCGCTCATGTCCACGACCCACTCGGTGGTCCCGGCGAGCGCGGGTGCGTCGACGCGTTGCTCCAGTTCCGGCAGGGCCGCGGCTCCGATCTCCCCGCTCAGGACCAGTTCCGCCCGCCGGCCGGCGGTGGAGAGCGAGATGACCGGCTCGACGTGCGGGGTGGTGTGTTCGGCTGCCACGGTGAACTCCTTCACGGACGGCGGCACCGGCGTTTCCCTTCCATCGTCGCGCCGACGGCCGGGTCCGGCACACGCGCCGTCACCGGTGGGCGGCGAGCACCACGGTGGTCGTGCAGAGGGTGAGGCAGACGGCCGCGCAGGCGACCCCGCGGCACATGACGCGGCGTCGCAGTTCGTCGTAGCGGGCCGCGTACTGGGCCTCCAGTTCGCGGGCGCGTACCGCCACCGCCTCGAACTGCTCCCGGGACACCCGGATGCGGTCTGCCGTGGCGAGGCGAACGAGTTCGGTGCGTTCGTCGGCCGTGAGCCAGGGCATCCGGTCGGCGAGTCCCTCGGCCGCCGTACGGGCCGCGAGGACATGGGCGTTGGCCATCAGATAGCCCTCCAGCCGGGCGAGGCCCGCCGCCGTGTCGACGCTGTCGCCTGCGCCGCCCTCCGCGCCGTTCACCGGGTGCCGCCGTCGTCGCCCAGGGGCGGAGCGGCGCCCCGGCCGGGCTCGAACACGTCCCGGTGGCCGGTGAGGCTCGCCTGGTCGCTCGATGCGACGTCCGGGTGGTGCAGATCGAAGGCCGGGGATTCGGAGCGGATTCGCGGCAGGGTGTGGAAGTTGTGCCGCGGCGGCGGGCAGGACGTCGCCCATTCGAGCGAGCGGCCGTAGCCCCACGGGTCGTCGACCTCGATCTTCTCGCCGTACTTCTCGGTCTTCCAGACGTTGTAGAGGAAGGGGAGGATCGACAGGCCGAGCAGGAACGAGCCAATCGTGGAGACGGTGTTCAGCGCGGTGAAGCCGTCGGCGGCCAGGTAGTCGGCGTAGCGGCGGGGCATGCCCTCGGCGCCCAGCCAGTGCTGGACCAGGAAGGTGGCCTGGAAGCCGATGAACAGCGTCCAGAAGGTGATCTTGCCGAGTCGTTCGTCGAGCATCTTGCCGGTGAACTTGGGCCACCAGAAGTGGAATCCGGCGAACATCGCGAAGACCACGGTGCCGAAGACGACGTAGTGGAAGTGCGCCACGACGAAGTAGGAGTCGGAGACGTGGAAGTCCATCGGGGGCGAGGCCAGGATGACACCGGTCAGACCGCCGAAGGTGAAGGTGATCAGGAAGCCGATCGCCCAGAGCATCGGGGTCTCGAAGGACAGCGAGCCCTGCCACATGGTGCCGATCCAGTTGAAGATCTTCACGCCGGTGGGGATGGCGATGAGGAAGGTCATGAAGGAGAAGAACGGCAGCAGCACCGCCCCGGTGACGTACATGTGGTGCGCCCACACCGTCACCGACAGGCCCGCGATCGCGATGGTCGCGGCCACCAGGCCGATGTAGCCGAAGATCGGCTTGCGGCTGAAGACCGGGATGACCTCCGAGATGATGCCGAAGAACGGCAGCGCGATGATGTACACCTCGGGGTGGCCGAAGAACCAGAAGAGGTGCTGCCACAGCAGCGCGCCGCCGTTGGCCGGGTCGAAGATGTGGCTGCCGAACTTGCGGTCGGCCTCCAGCGCGAACAGGGCCGCGGCCAGCACCGGGAAGGCCAGCAGGACCAGCACACCGGTCAGCAGCACGGTCCAGCAGAAGACGGGCATGCGGAACATCGTCATGCCCGGGGCGCGCATGCAGATGATGGTGGTGATGAAGTTGACCGAGCCGAGGATCGTTCCCAGGCCGGAGAAGGCCAGACCCGTGATCCACAGGTCGGCGCCGACGTTCGGGCTGTGAACGGCGCTCGACAGCGGGGAGTAGGCGAACCAGCCGAAGTCCGGGGCGCCGTTGGGGGTGAGGAAGCCGCCCATCGCGATGAGCGAGCCGAAGAGGTACAGCCAGTAGGCGAACATGTTCAGCCGCGGGAACGCCACGTCGGGAGCGCCGATCTGCAGCGGCATGATCCAGTTGGCGAACCCGGCGAACAGCGGTGTCGCGAAGATGAGGAGCATCACGGTGCCGTGCATCGTGAACGCCTGGTTGTACTGCTCGTTCGACATGATCTGCACACCGGGGCGGGCCAGCTCGGCGCGCATGTACAGCGCCATGAGCCCGCCGATGCAGAAGAAGAAGAACGACGTCGACATGTAGAGCGTGCCGATCGTCTTGTGGTCGGTGGTGGTGATCCACTTCACGACCACGTTGCCGGGCCGCCTGCGCCGGACGGGGAGTTCGTCTTCGTAGATGTCCGCGCCGAGTGCCTCGGACGACTTGTGCATGGCCACGTTGTCGCTCTCTCGGAAGAGGGGGTTGCAGGAGAAGCATGCCGTGACGAGATGGGACCGGGCCCGAACCGGCTTCTCGGCGAGTCGGCGAATCGGCGAATCGCGGGCGGAGGTCGCCGGTGCCGGTCGCGGCCGGTACGGGTTGACGGCGTATCGCCCGGTACGGGTTGACGGCGTACCGGCACGGCGTATCGCCCGGTACGGGCTGGCGGCGTACCGGCACGGCGTATCGCCCGGTACGGGCTGGCGGCGTACCGGCACGGCGTATCGCCCGGTACGGGCTGGCGGCGTACCGGCACGGCGTATCGGCCGATACGGGCTGGCGGCGTACCGGCACGGCGTATCGCCCGGCACGGGTTGACGGCGTACCGGCACGGCGTATCGCCCGGTACGGGCTGGCGGCGTACCGGCCGGGCGCCTCGGGCGAGCGCGGGCGAGCCGACCGGCGGCCGGCCGGCCGGTGGGCGCCCGGCGGGTCAGCCCGCCTCGCCACGGCGAAGCGCGAACCTGCGCACCCTGCAGGGGAGTTCGGGACCGGACGCGGCCAGGGTGAGTACGCCCCGCGCCCGGATGGGCAGCCGTCTCCACCGCAGAGCGCACCGGGCAGGAAGGCGCCGGACGGCCGGCGGCCGCCCCGTCCGCGAGCGGGTCCGCCGGCCCGCCTGCCCGGCCGCCGCTCCCCGCGATCGGCCCCCGGCTGCCCTCCTCCCCGTCCAGACAGCCTCCCCGTCCAAACAGCCTCCCCGTCCAAACAGCCTCCCCGTCCAGACAGCCTCCCTGCCCCGACGGTCGCGCGTCGCCCGGCCGCGTCCGGTGAACTCGGCCGATCAGGCCGCTGTGCGGATCCGGCGCCCGCCCACCCCGCATCACGCTTTCGGGCAGATATGGCCGGTCTCCCTCTTGTGCCCCCACACTCACCCCCCTTGGGGGCGATCATTAGGTTAGGCTAACCTTGCGTCGTGAGAGTCGGTGAGGAGAACACGGCCCCAGGGTCCCGCGGTCATGAGCTGTCGGCCACGGGTGTCACCGTGGCATACGAACGTGTCGACGTCGTGCACGACGCGTCCCTGACGCTGCGGCCCGGCGAGGTGACCGTGCTGGTGGGGCCGAACGGCAGCGGGAAGTCGACGCTGCTGCGCACCCTGGCGCGGCTGCAACGACCCAGGACGGCGGACATCGTCATCGACGCCGACACGGACGGGCTCGCCCTGACCCCGCGGCAGTTCTCCCGCCACGTCGCGCTGCTGACGCAGGGGCGTCCCACACCAGGTGGGCTCACCGTGCGCGACGTCGTCGAGTTCGGCCGGTACCCGTACCGGAGCCGCTGGGGTACGTCGGACCCGGGCGGCCGGGCCGCGGTGGACCGCGCGCTCGCCCTGAGCGGCGTCGCCGAACTCGCCCACCGGGGAGCGGAGCATCTCTCCGGAGGGCAGTTGCAGCGGGTGTGGCTCGCCTGCTGCCTCGCCCAGGACACCGGGGTGGTGCTGCTCGACGAACCGACCACCTACCTCGACCTGCGCTACCAGGTCGAACTCCTCGACCTCGTCCGCGACCTCGCTGACGTCCACGGGATCGCCGTCGGCGCGGTGCTCCACGACCTCGACCAGGCCGCGGCCGTCGCCGACCGGATCGTGCTGCTCCACGAGGGCCGGGTCGTCGCCGAAGGCCTCCCCGAGGAGGTCCTCACGGCGCAGCGGCTGACCGACGCGTACGGCATCCGCGTCGAGGTCGACACCGATCCCCTGACGGGCCGGCTGCGCACCCGCGCCATCGGCCGGCACCACTCGCGAACCGAAAGGCTCAGTACCACCTCATGAGACGCATCATCCCCACCGCCGCGGTCGCGACCGCGGCGGCCCTCGCCCTGACCGCCTGCGGGACGACGGAGCCCGCCGCCGACGGCGACGCGAAGAAGGCCGCGGAGCCGATCACCCTCACCGACGCCACCGGCGCGAAGGTGACGCTCGACGGCCCCGCCGAGAAGGTCGCCGGAACGGAGTGGAACGTCGTCGAGAGCCTGGTGTCGCTGGGCGTCGACCCCGTCGGCGTCGCGGACGTCAAGGGCTACACGACCTGGGACACCGCCGTACCGTTGAAGAACGAGCCCAGGGACATCGGCACCCGCGGCGAGCCGAGCATGGACACGATCGCGTCCCTGTCGCCGGACCTGATCGTCGCCACCAGCGATCTGCCGCCGGCCGCGGTGAAGCAGCTGCGCAAGGTCGCGCCGGTACTGGAGGTGCGCGCGGCGGACGCGGCGGACCCCATCGGGCGGATGACCGGGAACCTCGACCTGATCGCGAAGGCCACCGGCACCACGGAGCAGGCGGAGACGCTCAAGAAGGACTTCGAGGCGAAGCTCGCCGAGGGCAGGAAGACCCTCGCCGACGCCGGACTTGCCGGCACCCCGTACGCCTTCGCCGACGGCTATGTCGTCTCCAACCAGGTCTCGATCAGGCCGTACACGAGCGGCTCGCTCATCGGCGCCGTCAACGAGAGGATCGGCCTGAAGAACGCCTGGACGGTCGAGGGCGACCCGGGATACGGGCTGGCCGCGACCGACGTCGAGGGCCTCACCAAGCTCGGCGACGTGCAGTTCGCCTACATCGGCAGCGACGGCGACAAGGCGAGCACTCCCTTCAACGGCGTGCTCGCCGAGGACCCGGTGTGGAAGTCGCTGCCCTTCGTGAAGAAGGGCGACGTCCACCGGCTGCCCGACGGCATCTGGATGTTCGGCGGCCCCGAGTCGATGGGGAAGTACGTCGACGCCGCGGTCCAGGCGCTGACGAAGTAGCACCGATGGCCGTCACCGCTTCCCCGCCCGCCACCCGTCCGCCGGCCGCCCCGTCCCGGACGGGCGCGGCCGCGGTGACGGCCGCACTGGTCCTCCTCGTCGCGGTCCTCGCGGTCGTCGACATCACCCAGGGCACGGCCGCCGTCGGCGCGCCCGAGGTGTGGAAGGCGCTCACCGGTCGCGCCGAGCCGGGCGACGCGTCCGTGGTCATCGCCTCCCGGCTCCCCCGCATGGCCGCGGGGCTGCTCGTCGGGGCCGTGCTCGGCATGGCGGGCGCCGCGCTCCAGGCGGTGAGCCGCAACGTGCTCGCCTCCCCCGACACCCTGGCGGTGAACGCCGGCTCCTATCTGGCCCTGGGCCTGGCCACCGTCACCGGGGTCTCGCTGCCGCTCGTCGCCTCCTCAGGCGTGGCGTTCGCCGGCGGTCTGGCGGCGGCGGCCGTGGTGCTCGGGCTGTCGGGCCTGGGCACCGGCACCGTGCGGCTCGTCCTCGCCGGCAGCGCCCTGATGCTGGGGCTGACCGCCGTCACCGAGAGCCTGCTGCTGCTCTTCCCGCAGCAGACGGAGGGGCTCTACCGCTGGAACCAGGGCAGCATCTCGCAGAACGGCTTCGACGGCGTGCTTCAGATGGCGCCACTCGGCGTGATCGGCCTCGTCGGGCTGCTGCTCGTGGCGCGCAGGCTGGACGCCCTGGCGCTCGGCGAGGACGCGGCGCGCGGGCTCGGCGTCCCCGTCCGGGCGACCCGGGTCACGGTGGTCGTGCTCGCCGCGCTGCTCTCGGCGGCGGCGGTCACCCTCGCCGGGCCGATCGGGTTCGTGGGACTGTGCGCCCCGGCCCTGGTACGGCCGCTCGCGCGCCGGTTCCGGGCGTACTCCCGGGCGCGTGCGGGCATACCCGTCGCCGGTCTGGCCGGTGCGGTGCTGGTCCTCGGGTCGGATGTGCTGCTGCGTGCCGTGGTGCCCGCCGACGTGGCGGTCGCCGTGCCGACGGGCGTGGCCACCAGCCTCGTCGGCGCACTGTTCCTGGTCGTGATGGCCGCCCGGGTCAGGGATGCGGGCGGTGCGGGGGCCGCTGCCGCCGACCGGCTGCGCATCCGGAGCCGGGCCGTCTTCCTGACCACCACGGCCGTGCTGGTCGCCGTGCTCGCGGGCGTGGCGATCGCCGCGGTACTGCTGGGCGACAGCAAACTGCTGCTCGGCGACGTGGTGAACTGGGCCCAGGGCAGGGCCGGTCGCACGGTCGGGTTCGTCCTGGACACCCGGGTGCCCCGGGTCCTCGCGGCCCTGTGCGCGGGCGCCGCGCTCGCCCTCGCCGGGACGCTGGTGCAGGCCGTGACCCGCAATCCGCTGGCCGAACCCGCCATCCTGGGCGTCTCCGGAGGGGCGGCGCTCGGTGCCGTGCTCCTGGTGACGACGGTGGCCTCGGCCGGATCGTGGAGCGTGGCCGGGGCGGCGTTCGCCGGCGCCGCGGCCAGTTCCGTCGTCGTCTTCGGACTCGCCGCGCGGGGCGGCTTCCGGCAGAACCGGCTCGTACTCGTCGGCTTCGGTGTCGCCACCGGCAGTGCCGCGGTCATCAGTCTCCTGATCGTCCTCACCGACCCGTTCAACGCGACGAAGGCGCTCACCTGGCTGTCGGGTTCGACGTACGGGCGGAACCCGGTCGACGTGGTCCCGCTGGCGGCCGTACTGGCCGTGGCCGGGTCGGTCGCGGTGGTCCGGCGCACCGAACTGGACCTGGTGTCGCTGGACGAGGACACCCCGAGGCTGCTCGGGCTCGATCCGGCGCGGGGGCGGCTGGGATTCCTCGTACTGAGCGTGCTGCTCGCGGCCGCCGCCGTCGCCGCCGCCGGCACGATCGGCTTCGTGGGGCTCGTGGCCCCGCACGCGGCGCGGGCGCTGGTGGGCCGGCGGCATGTGCGGGTGGTGCCGGTGGCCGTGCTTCTCGGGGCCTCGCTGGTGTGCGTCGCGGACCTGCTGGGCCGCACCGTGATCGCCCCGGCGCAGCTCGGCGCCGGCCTGATGACCGCGGTGATCGGGACGCCGTACTTCCTGTACCTGCTGATCCGCACCCGCCGGTAGCCGCGGCCGTGCTCCGGCCCAAGGCGCCGTCGGCGATCGGCCCGGTCTCGTCGTGCCGTCGGCCGAGGCCGACACCGGAGGCCCTGCTGCCCCGGCCCTCGCGGTGCGCACACACCGCCGGTACGGGAGCGGGCCGCCCCGACCGCCTTACGGTCACCGCACTCGACCGCGGCCCCGCGGATGTGCGGGCCGGTTCGGGCCCGTGCGCACCCGCGGCCCCGCGGGCGGGTACGGTCGGCGCCCGGGCTCGGCACCGGCCGGAGGCGGTCCCCGAGGAGTCCTCCTCACCCGGCCGACGGACCGGTGAGCCGCCCCCTCCCGGCCGAGGGACCGGTGAGCCGCCCCCTCCCGGCCGACGGACCGATGAGCCGCCTCACCCCGCCGACGGGTCGGTGAGCCTCGACGCGCGGGATCCCGCCGCCGCGACGGCCGCGTCAGCGATCTCCCGCCGGAAGCCTCGGGCATCGGCTCCGAGGCTGCCGACCGGATGCGCCCGGGCGGCGGCAGGGCCGTTCGGGCATGATGGGTCGGCGGCGTGTGCGGAAGGGGCGGGGATGGCGGAGAGTCCGGTGCCGGGGCGGAAGGACGTTCCCACGGCACCCCAGCTACGGCTGGATGAGCTGCTGGAGGGCCTTCAGGCACAGGTGGAGCAGGTCCGCGCGACACGGGACCGGGTGCATACGCTGCTGGACGCGGTCCTCTCCATCGGCACCGATCTGGATCTCGACGTCGTGCTGCGCCGCATCACCGAGTCCGCCGTGACCCTGGTGGACGCCCGGTACGGGGCCCTCGGCGTGCTGGGCGAGGAGGGGAGGATCCGGCGGTTCATCACGGTCGGCATGGACGAGGACACGATCGAGGCGATCGGCCACTACCCCGAGGGCCAGGGCATCCTGGGACTGCTGATCAAGGAGCCGGAGCCGCTGCGCCTGGCCGACCTGGGCCGGCATCCCGGCTCCGTCGGCTTCCCCGAGGGGCACCCGCCGATGACGACGTTCCTCGGTGCGCCGGTGCGCGTGCGTGATCAGGTCTTCGGCAACCTGTACCTGACCGACAAGCGGGGCGGGGCGGAGTTCGACGACGACGACGAGGCGGTGCTGCGCACCCTGGCCGCCGCGGCCGGCGTCGCGATCGGCAATGCCCGCCTGTACGAGGAATCCCGGCACCGCGAGCTGCGGCTGGCGGCGAGCAGCGAGCTGACCCGCAACCTGCTGTCGGGCACCGGCACGGAACAGGTCCTGCACCAGATCGCCGCCACGGTCAGAGCGCTGTCCGGTGCCGATCTGGTGACACTGGCGGTCCCGTTCGACGGCGGCGGCGAACTGGTGGTCGAGGCCGCCGAGGGCGAACTCGCCGAGCACGTACACGGGCTCGTGCTGCCGGCCGCCACACTGGCCGCGCAGGTCTACCACTCCAACCGGCGGTTCATGAGCAGCGCCCTGTCGGAGGAGCCCCAGGGCGGGGGCGGCTCCGCGTCACGAATCGGCCTGGGCCCCGGATTCCTGCTCCCCCTGGGCGGGGCCGAGCACGTGCGCGGCGTCCTGCAGGTCGCGAACCTGCCGGGCGGCACGGAGTTCACCGACGCCACCGTGACCATGATCAGCGGTTTCGCCGACCAGGCCGCGCTCGCCCTGGAGATCGCCGAGCACCGGCGCGAGGCCGAGCACCTCATGGTCCTGAGCGACCGGGACCGCATCGCCCGCGACCTGCACGACCTGGCCATCCAGCGGCTGTTCGCGTCCGGGCTGACGCTGAACTCGGTCCTGGGCCGGGTCGCCGACCGGCCGCAGGTGGCCGAGCGGGTGCAGCGCGTGGTCGACGACCTCGACGACACCATCAAGACCGTGCGCGGCACGATCTACGCACTGCGCGAGCGTGACCGTGCCGACGGCCGCGGCGGACTGCGCGGGAAGCTGCTGGCCGAGACCGACCGGGCCGCCACCGTGCTCGGCTTCGCCCCCGCCCTGCGCATGACCGGCCTGCTGGACACGGACGTCCCCGACGGTCATGCCGAGCAGTTGCTGGCGGTGCTGCGCGAGGCCCTCTCGAACACCGCCCGGCATGCCCGGGCGACCGCCGTCGAGGTGACCGCCGAGACCGACGGCTCACGGCTGCGGCTGCGCGTCGCCGACAACGGCAGGGGAATCGACCCGGCCGTCACCCGTCGCAGCGGCCTGGACAACCTCGTCCGGCGCGCCACCGGTCTCGGCGGCAGCTTCGCCCTCACCGCGAACCGGCCCACCGGCGCCGTCGCGGAATGGACGGTGCCGCTGCCCGCGCGGACACCAGCCTGACGCCCCGCGCCCAGGCGAGGCGCATGCACCTCGCCGGTGAGTGCCCGGCATTGCGCAGGGACCCCTCGCCGGGCGCGAGTGGTCCAGCGGGCCCGAAGGTCCGGACTGCCCGACACGGCAACGCCGTTCACGAGGGGGCTAGGGCCGGTCGGCCCTAGCCCCCTCACGGCACCCGGGGGGACGATGGACCGATGTTCCATACGGACGGCTTTCGCGTACTCGACCGGCGGGAGTGCCTGCGGCTGCTGGCCGAGGTGCCGGTGGGCCGTGTGGTGTACACCCGGCAGGCACTTCCCGCGGTCCTCCCCGTCAACTTCCGCCTGGACGCGGACGCCTCCGTGCTGATGTGCACCTCGCCCGCCTCGGATCTCGTAAGGGCCGTCGACGGCGCCGTGGTCGCCTTCGAGGCCGACGAGTTCGACGCCGCCACCCGGTCCGGCTGGAGCGTGGTCGTCACCGGGCTGGCCACCCTGGTGACCGATCCCGCCGAGCACGAGCGGCTTTCACGGACCGGTCCCAGGTCCTGGATGCCGTTGCGGGACGGGGTGTTCGTACGGATCGAGTCGGAGATGGTCACCGGGCGCGAACTCGGGAGAGCACCCGGCGCGCAGTGAGGTGGCCCCGGGTGCGGGTTCGGCGGAACCTGCCGGGCGGAACCTGCCGGGCGGGGCCTCTCCGCGGCTGCCCGGCATCGTACGTGCACGATCGGACGGCCGGCGCGATCGGACGGCCGGCGCGGCCGTTCCGATCGCGCGATCGCGGAACCCGTCGGAGTGGCTGCGGTGCCGCCGTGGTGCTGATGGTCGTCCCTTCGCCGGGTACTCAGCCCGTCGTCGGGACTCCTGACGTCTCCGTACGGATCAGTGGACGTCGTGCTTCTGCCTTTCCTGCGCCTGGGTGGCGATGACCGCGGCCTGGACACGCCGCTCCACACCAAGCTTGGCCAGCAGGCGGGAGATGTGGTTCTTGACCGTCTTCTCGGCGAGGTAGAGCCGCCGGCCGATCTGGCGGTTGGTCAGCCCCTCACCGATCAGGGCCAGGATCTCCCGCTCCCGCTCGGTCAGCCCCGGCAGGGCGTCCGGCTCGGGCTCGGGCTCCTGGCCCTGACGCAGCCGGGTCATCAGCCTGGCGGTGGCGCTCGGGTCGAGCAGGGACTGGCCGGCGGCCACGGTGCGGACGGCCGAGACCAGACCCGTGCCCTGGATCTGCTTCAGCACGTATCCGGAGGCGCCGGCCATGATCGAGTCGAGCAGGGCTTCCTCGTCGTCGAACGAGGTCAGCATCAGGCAGGACAGTTCCGGCATGCGTGAGCGCAGCTCGCGGCAGACGGTCACCCCGTCGCCGTCGGGCAGGCGCACGTCGAGCACGGCCACCTGCGGGCGCAGCGCGGGAACCCGCGCGAGGGCCTGCTCCGCCGTGCCCGCCTCGCCGACCACGGTGATGTCCGGCTCGTCGTCCAGCAGGTCGCGCACACCGCGCCGCACCACCTCGTGGTCGTCCATGAGGAAGACGCGGATGGGGTTGTCGCTACCGGGGTGCTCGCTGTCCGCCATCGACGGCTCCAGTCCTGTGTCGTCTGTCTCGGGAACCGGAGACCCCTGTCCGCGGGGCCGGTTCTCGCCTGTCACAGATCTTGCGTGGTTCCGGGGCCGAACGGCCAGGGCCGACCGGCCCCTTTCGCTCCGGCGGGCCCGCGTTCCCGCTCGTACCGGACGCCCGTGCCGGACGCCCGTACCGGACGGCCGTACCGGACCCGGTCGCCCGCCGGGCACGGAAGCGCTGGGCCGGTGGTGCCGCGATGCGCGGTCCGGCCTGTGGCCCCGCCGTCGCCGGCCGCCCCCTCGCCCGGCCTTCTCCCGGCTCCCGGCCACCCCCGCGCCCGCGCCCGGAGGGCTGGGGCCATCCCCGCGTCGACGGGGAGCAATACCCGCGCACGCGCCGGAGGGTCCGCGCGGAGGGGGGATCCCGTCGCGGAAGCCCGTTCGGCCCCGGCGGCCCGGCCCCGGCGGCCCGGGCCCGCCGTCTCGGTCCAGCCGTCTCGGGGCCGGGCGGCCGCACGGGCGGCTCCACGGGCGAGGCACCCTGGCGTCCGGCCGGGCGTCCGGCCGCGCGGACTTCCGAGCGGACTTCCGCGCGGACTTCCGCGCCGGCAGGGTGGGCTCCCCCGGCCGCGTACCGCCGCTCGGGCACGGTCACTCCTTGCCGCGGACGATGGCGACGGGGCAGTGGGCGTGGTGCAGCAGCGCCTGGCTGACCGAGCCGAGCAGCAGCCCGGTGAAGCCGCCCCGGCCACGGGCACCGGTCACCACCAGCTGCGCGCCGCGACTGGCGTCGATCAGGGCCGGGCGAATCCGGGAGCGCACCAGGCGCCGCTCCACCACGACCCGCGGATGGGCCTTCTGCCAGCTGGCCACCGTCTCGTCCAGCAGCCGCTGTTCGGCCTCGCGGATACGCTCGACGTCCGTCACCACCGCGGTCAGGGGGTCGCCGGGGCCCTCGTAGGCGCCCTCGCTCCAGGTGTTCCACACATGCACGGCGACAAGCGGCGCCCCGCGCAACGCCGCCTCGGTGAACGCGAACTCCACCGCCGCCTCGCCGGCTTCGGAGCCGTCCACGGCGAGTACCACCGCACCGGCCGGATCGGGGCGGCCCCGGACCACCATCAGCGGGCACCGGCCGTGGGCGGCAAGATGCACCGCCGTCGAACCCACCAGCAGACCGGCGAACCTGCCCGTGCCCCGGCTGCCGACCACCGCCAGCGACGCGGACCGAGACTCGGTCTCCAGCACCTCGAGCGCGTCTCCGGCCACCATCGAGCGGGTGATCCGGATGTCCGGCGCGATCGCGCGCGCCCGCTCCTCGGTGCCCGCCAGTGCCTCCCACGCCATCGGCTCCAGGCCGTGATCGGCGGGGTTCCACGGTGGTGCGCCGACGACCGGCAGGGGTTCGGGCACCCTGTCGAACGCGTGCACGATCCGCAGCCCCGCACCGCGCAGCTGAGCCTCGCGGGCCGCGACCTCGACCGCGCCCGTGCTGGAGGGGGAGCCGTCCACGCCCACGATCACCGGGTCAACGACTGGGTCACTCACTGGATACTCCCGTTCCGGACCATCGCCGACGTGTGGTCCTTCGGCTTCCAGACTCGGTGCAGCCGGTCCGGTGTGCCCAGGGGCCTTCAGTCCGTCCCGGGGGGCCGGTCGGCCCTGTCGGGTCCCTCCGGGTGCCGAGGACACCGATCACCCGCCGCGCCGCTCGGAAGCCTTCCGCACGACGTCTCGGGCACCCCGCGACCCCTGCCGGTCCGGTGCACCGGCGGGCCGAGCCCACGGCCCGGCGCCTACCGCGGCAGGGTCAGTGCCGCGCGACCGCTGCGCGTACCACCGCGACCGGGCAGTGGGCGTGGTGCAGCAGCGCCTGGCTGACCGAGCCGAGCAGCAGCCCGGTGAAGCCGCCCCGGCCACGGGCACCGGTGACCACCAGCTGGGCGGACCGGCTCGCCTCGATCAGCGCCGTCCGGGTCGCTCCGTGCACCGCCCTGTGTTCCACCACCACGCCCGGGTAGCGCTCCTGGTGGCCGGCGAGCGCCTCGGACAGCAGGCGCTCCTCCTCCCCGGCGAGGGCGCCCTGCGGGTTCGCATACGGCATCGACGGGTCCTTCGGTGCGGGCATCAGCGCGTTCCACGTGGTCCAGGCGTGCAGCGCCACCAGAGGCGCCTTCCGCAGCTCGGCCTCCGCGAACGCGAAGTCCACCGCCGCCTCGCCCGCCGTCGAGCCGTCGGCACCCAGCACGATGGGGCCCTCCGCAGCCGGCTGCTCACGCACGACCAGCACCGGGCACCGGCCGTGTGCCGCCAGATGTACGGCGGTCGACCCGACCAGCAGCCCGACGAACCCGCCCATGCCGCGGGACCCGACCACCACCAGCTCGGCCGCTCGCGACTGCGCCTCCAGGACCGTCAGCGGCTCGCCCGTCACCACGGCGTCGCTGACCTCGACCCCCGGTTCCGCGGCGCGCGCCCGCTCGACGGCCTCGGCCACGTACCGCTCGGCCATGTTCCGCAGTCCGCCCTCGGCCGGCCCCATCGGCGACGGGCCCAGGGGCACGCCCATCGCGGGCCAGATGAACGCGTGCACCACCCGCAACCCCGCCCCACGCAAACGCGCTTCCCGTGCCGCGGCCTCGACCGCGGCGAGACTCGACGCCGACCCGTCCACACCGACTACCACCACACCGCTCATCGTGCCTCCCGCATCCGGTACGCCACTGCTCTCACCCACCAGAATCCCCCGGCCGCCCACCGTGTGCATGGGCCTGACGGCGCCGGCGCCGGGGCCGACCGGCACTCCCGCAGCGGCGGCGCACCGTCCGGTCAAGCCGCCGCCGGCTCGCGCACCGTGGCGGTCTCGTCACCGGACAGCTCCGGGCGAGGGGAGGGAAGTTCGCCGAGGAGCCCGGGGCCGGTCGGCCCTGCCCCGTCCGGCCGGGTGCGCGGGAGGCTGGGGGAGGCATCGAGGCGCCGGCCACCCCGGACAGCCCCATGGGGCGGCAGCGGCCGGGCCCACCGCCCACGCCCACCGCCCACGCCCGACGGCTCCGGCCGCATGCCCGCGCCGGAGCGCATCCGGGGGTTCGTACGGCCCGGTCCGGCCGCACGCGGGGCCACGGCGGGCGGCCCGGGTGGCCCGGGTGGCCCTCCCACAGTGACCAGCGGAGAAGGGAACTGCCGTGAAGACATCCAAGGTCGGCGAGGTCATGACCCCCGAGGTCGTCCGGACGTGCCGGGAGACGCCGTCCGGGGACGTGGCGGGGCTGCTTGCCCGGCACCGGATCAGCGGCCTGCCGGTGGTGGACGCCGATGACAAGGTCCTCGGCGTGGTCTCCGAGACCGACCTGCTCGGCCGGCGGGCGGCGCCGGCGCGGCGAGCCGGGGGCGGCCGTCTGCGGCTGCCGGCGCTGCGCCGGCAGGCCCGTGTCGCCGCCGCCGAGGCCCGTGCCATGACCGCGGGGCGGCTGATGTCCACACCGGCGATCACCGTGCACCCGGAGCAACCCGTCGCGGACGCGGCGCGTGTGATGGAGCGTCACCACATCAAGCGACTGCCCGTGGTGGACGAGGAGGACCGCCTGATCGGCATCGCCACTCGCCGCGACCTGCTGCGGGTCTTCCTGCGCACCGACGAGGAGATCCGCCGGGAGATCGTCGAAGAGGTGCTGGCCGGTGCCCTGCGCCTGCCACCGCACAGCGCCGTCGTCTCGGTCCGCAACGGGACGGCCACGTTGGCGGGGCGGGTGGAGCGCCGCAGCGACATCCCGGTGGCCGTCCGGCTGAGCTGGCGGGTGGACGGCGTGGTGGGGGTGATGAGCAGTCTCACGTTCCGCGTCGACGACACCCGCCCGCCCGGGAAGGACCCCGCTCGCGGGATCACCCACCCTTCGCTTCCCGAGTGGTGACCTCCCGGCGCACCCCGCAGCCCGCAGCCCGCAGCCCGATGGCGACGCGACCCGATGGCGACGCGGCCTGCGTCAGCGCCTTCGTCGGCATCCTTCGGGGGTCGCCCACCGACGAAGTGGGATCCGGTCCCGGTCGGGCGCCGAACCGGTCGTGAAGCGGTCCCGAGCCGGTCCCGGTCGGGCTCCGAGCCAGCCGTGAAGCAATTCCGAGCCGGCTCCGAACCGGTCGTGAAGCGGTCCCGGTCGGCTCCGAGCCGGTCGCGGCAACGCTGACGGCTTCGGACCGCGAGGTGAGCCCCCGCCCCGGCCTCCGGCTGCCGCGTCACCCGCTACCCGCCGGCGTGTCACCCGTACCCGCCGGAGGGGCTGCGAGGCCCCGGGCAGCGGCCGAGCGTCCCGGCATCCGGGGTCCCGCACCCGGGGTCCCGCCGGCAGCGGGTTCAGCCGTCCCAGGACCAGTCGGCGACCTCCGGCAGGTCGGTTCCGTGGACGCGGATCCACTCGTGGTGGCGCAGCCGGACCTCCGCCATCCGCTGGCGTACGGCAGCACCGCGCACCGCCAGGCCGGGCACCCGGTCGACGACGTCCATGACCAGCCGGTACCGGTCGAGGTCGTTGCCGACGACCATGTCGAACGGCGTGGTGGTCGTCCCGATCTCCTTGTAGCCGCGCACATGGAGGTTCTTGTGCCCGGTGCGGCGGTAGGCGAGGCGGTGGATGAGCCACGGGTAGCCGTGGTAGGCGAAGATCACCGGCGTGTCGGTCGTGAACAGGCCGTCGAACTCGAAGTCGCTCATGCCGTGCGGGTGCTCCTCGCCGGTCGTCAACCGGGCGATGTCGACGACGTTCACCACGCGGACGGCGAGATCGGGCAGATGCCTTCGCAGCAGCTGCGCGGCGGCCAGCACCTCCAGGGTGGGAACGTCGCCCGCGCAGGCGAGCACCACGTCCGGCTCACGGCCGTTCTCCGTCCCCGCCCACTCCCAGATCCCCGCGCCACGGGCGCAGTGCGCCTTCGCCTGCTCCATCGACAGCCAGTCGAAGCTGGGCTGTTTGCCGGCCACGATCACGTTGACGTAGTCCTTGCTGCGCAGCGCGTGATCGGCCACCGACAGCAGCGTGTTGGCGTCGGGCGGGAGATAGACGCGTACCGCTTCCGGGCTCTTGTTGAGGATGTGGTCGACGAAGCCCGGGTCCTGGTGGGAGAAGCCGTTGTGGTCCTGGCGCCAGACATGCGAGGTGAGCAGGTAGTTGAGGGAGGCGATGGGCGCGCGCCAGGGCAGCCGGCGGGTGACGCGCAACCACTTGACGTGCTGGTTGACCATGGAGTCGACGATGTGCGCGAACGCCTCGTAGCAGGAGAACAGCCCGTGCCGGCCGGTCAGGAGGTATCCCTCCAGCCAGCCCTGGCAGGTGTGCTCCGACAGGATCTCCATCACCCGGCCGTGCCGGTCGAGATGCTCGTCCACGGGAAGGGTCCGTGCCTGCCAGGCCTTGCCGCTGGCCGCGTAGACGGCCTGGAGGCGGTTGGAGGCCGTCTCGTCCGGTCCCACGAGGCGGAAGTCACGCCGGTCGGCGGTGGCGCGCATGACGTCCTCGAGCAGGTCTCCGAGGACACGGGTGGGTTCGTGCAGCGTCGCGCCGGGCTTGTCGACGGGCACGGCGTAGCGCTCCAACGGGGGCAGCGGCAGTTCGCGGAGCAGCAGGCCGCCGTTGGCGTGGGGGGTGGCGCCCAGGCGCCGGGAACCGTCCGGGACGCAGGACAGCACATGCTCGCGGGGGCTGCCCTGCGCGTCGAAGAGTTCCTCCGGCCGGTACGAGCGCAGCCATGTCTCCAGCTGCCGCAGATGCCGCGGGTTGTCGCGTACGGCCGCGAGCGGCACCTGGTGGGAGCGCCAGGTGCCCTCCACCGGCAGCCCGTCGACCTCCTTCGGGCCGGTCCAGCCCTTCGGCGTGCGCAGCACGATCATCGGCCAGTGCGGCCGCTCGGACGAGCCGTCCTCGCGCGCGCCGCGCTGCAGGAGCGCGATGCGGTCCAGCGCTTCGTCCATCGCGGCGGCCATCGCCCGGTGCACCGTCATCGGGTCGTCGCCGCCGACGTGGATCGGGATGTGGCCGTATCCCCTCAGCAGGGCGTCGAGTTCGGCCTCGGGCAGCCGGGACAGCACCGTCGGGTTGGCGATCTTGTAACCGTTGAGGTGGAGGACCGGCAGGACGGCTCCGTCGTGGACGGGGTCGAGGAACTTGTCGGAGTGCCAGGAGGCGGCCAGCGGACCGGTCTCGGCCTCACCGTCGCCGATCACGCAGGCGACGAGCAGGTCCGGATTGTCGAAGGCGGCTCCGTAGGCGTGGGAGAGCGCGTAGCCGAGTTCGCCTCCCTCGTGGATCGACCCGGGTGTCTCGGGGGCCACGTGGCTGGGTACGCCGCCGGGGAAGGAGAACTGCCGGAACAGCCTCTCCATGCCGGACGCGTCCCGGGTGATGTCGGGATAGGTCTCGGTGTAGCTGCCCTCCAGCCATGAGTTGGCGAGCACTGCCGGGCCGCCGTGACCGGGCCCCCAGATGCACAGGGCGTCCTGGCCGCGGGCCCTGACGACACGGTTGAGATGCGTGTAGACCAGGTTCAGCCCGGGTGAGGTGCCCCAGTGGCCGAGCAGCCGCGGCTTGACGTGCTCGGGGCGCAGCGGCTCGGTGAGCAGAGGGTTCGCCATGAGGTAGATCTGGCCGACGGACAGGTAGTTCGCGGCGCGCCAGTGGGCGTCCAGCCTCCGCAGCTCGTCGTCGGTGAGCCGGGCGGACGCCTGTCGTGCGTCGTCGGGCATCTGGGTTCCCTTCCGGGTCGGAGCCGTCGAAGGCCATGCGGTCCGGTGCCTTCCATCACACTCCCCCACCGCGTGGGGCGCCCGACAGGGCCGACCGGGCCATTCGCGTACCGGGATGCCGCGGGAGCCGCGCGAGCCACGGGAGCCGTGGAGGGCCGCGCGAGCCGCGGGAGCCGGAGGGCCCGAACGCGGTACCGGGCGGCCCGGACATGGGGCCGGATGGCCCATGGCCCGGCACCGGGGGCGTGCGCACGCTGGACGTGGCAGGTCCGTACGCCCCTGACTGGAGGCACACCTTGAACGCTCCCGCCACGGCCGGAATGCTGCGGGCGCTCCCCGCCGAGCACAGGCAGCGGCTGATGCACTGCGCTCGGGAGGTGTCCTTCCCCCAGGGCACCCGCCTCTTCGAGGAGGGCGGACGCGCCGACCGGTTCTGGGTCATCCGCACCGGCTCGGTCGATCTCGACATGTGCGTGCCCGGCCCACGTGCCGCGGTCATCGAGACCCTCCGGCACAACGAACTCGTCGGCTGGTCGTGGTTGTACGCCCCACACGCCTGGCATCTGGGCGCCGAGGCGACCAGCCCCGTGCGCGCGTACGAGTTCGACGCCGTCGCCATCCGCTCGATGTGCCGGGACGACCCCGCCCTCGGCGCGAGCGTCGCCGAGTGGGTGGGCGGCGTCCTCGCGCACCGGCTGCGTTCGACCCGCACCCGGCTGCTCGACCTGTACGCTCCCTGCGGCAGCGGCGGCGGCCGGCGTCTGTGACGACGTGGGCGGACGGCAGCGCGGCGGGGCACCGGGTGCGGGGCACCCGTACCTCGTCAGCGACGCGTCTACGCACGGAGTTCCGCGACGGCGGCGGCGACCGGCCCACCCGTCCGCGTCGCCTGCCCTAGTCCCATCCTCCGCACATGGAGGAAGAGGTCGATTGCCGGCTGGCGGCGAGGACAATATCTCACGATATGGACGCCAAGCCGGAGGGTAGAACCAGCCCACAGCTGGGCGGGTGGTGCATTCGATCTTCACTCGTCCGAGCGACGTGCGGAGGACGGGCCTAATGCCGCGTCAGGCGGGGCCTGCCCGTCGGCGGCGGCGCGGAGCGGAGTCCGGCGCGGAGCGGAGTCCGGCGCGGAGCGGAGTCCGGCGCGGAGCGGAGTCCGGCGCGGAGCGGAGTCCGGCGCGGAGCGAGGCGCCGGATCGGCCTCGTAGGGGGGCCTACCCGGTTGGTTCGGCGACGCGGCGAGTCGCCGTGCCGGGCGTCGCGACGGGGCGAACGTCACCCGACGCGGCACAAACCGGCGGAGGCGGTCTCCCGCCGGGAACGCGGTCCGGGGCGGTCCACCGCGCCCGAACCGGCGGGCGGGCGCCGGACGGGTCCGATGCGCCGAGCGGGCCGCTGCCCGTCAGCCACGCCGGAGGTCGGGCCGGAGCATGGCGGTGCCTGTCCGGGAACCGGCGGGCTCCGCGGTACAGGGGCGGGTGTGGGGCCCGGTCGAGCCGTCGCCGGTCGCGACGGCCACAGTCGCGGGGACGAGGACCACGAGGACCACGAGAGCCACGAGAGCCACGAGAGCCACGAGGGCCACGAGGGCCACGAGGGCGGCGTCGATGCCGCCGTACCGCCGGATCCGCCCCGTTCGGGGGACGGTTCGGACGACGGCCTGCCCGGGAGTGCGCCCCGGGTGCCCGACCCGGGCGCCGGAGGCGCCCGCTCGCGGGGGGACCGGTGACTACGTTGAGGTCGTCGACACGGGTCATCAGGCGATGGAGGCGGAAATGGCGGGCAAGAAGCCGGCGAAGGTGTCGCGCGACGACTACGAGCGGGAACTGCTCCGCCAGCAGACGGAGCTGGTGAGGCTCCAGGAGTGGGTACGCTCCGAGGGCGCCCGGCTGGTCGTGGTCTTCGAGGGACGGGACGCGGCGGGAAAGGGCGGCACCATCAAGCGGGTCACCGAGCACCTCAACCCGCGCGTCGCCCGGATCGCGGCGCTGCCCACCCCGACCGAGCGCGAGCGCACCCAGTGGTACTTCCAGCGGTATGTCGAACACCTGCCGGCCGCCGGGGAGATCGTGCTGTTCGACCGCTCCTGGTACAACCGGGCGGGGGTCGAGCACGTGATGGGCTTCTGCACCGAGAAGGAGTACCAGCTCTTCCTTCGCCAGTGCCCGGTCTTCGAGCGGATGCTGCTGGAGGACGGGATCCTGCTGCGCAAGTACTGGTTCTCCGTGAGCGACGCCGAGCAGCAGGAGCGGTTCCGGCGCCGGCTGGAGGATCCGGTGCGGCGCTGGAAGCTGTCGCCGATGGACCTGGAGTCGATCACCCGCTGGGAGGCGTACTCGCGGGCCAAGGACGAGATGATGGTGCACACCGACACCGCCGAGGCGCCCTGGTACGTGGTCGAGAGCGACGACAAGCGCCGTGCCAGGCTGAACATGATCGCCCACCTGCTCGCCTCCGTGCCCTACCACGAGGTGCCGCCCCCGGTGCTGGAACTTCCGGAGCGGCCCCCGTCAACCGGCTACGAGCGCCCGCCGCGTGATCTGCGGACCTATGTCCCCGATCACGCGGCGAGCCTCTGAGGGCCGGTCATCGGGCGTCGTGCCCCCGGTGCGGCACGATCGCGACGGGGCAGGCGGAGTGGTGCAGCACCGCGTGTGCGGTGCGGCCGAGCTGGAGCCCGAGGTGCCCCTCGCGGCGTCTCGCCCCGACGACCAGGAGGTCGGCGCGGTGCGAGGCGTCCACCAGCGCCCGGCGGGCGTGGCCCTCGGCGGTGCGCCGACGCACCTCGACGTCCGCCGGGAGGTCCGCCAGCGCGGCTTCGAGCACCTGCCCGGCCCGCTCCTCGTACTGACGGGTCGGCACGCCGGCCGTCAGGGGATGGCCGCCGGGCTCGTGCACGGGGCAGCGCCATGCCCGCACGGCCTCCAGCGGCACGCCGCGGCGCCGCGCCTCCTCGGCGGCGAAGCGCACCACCGAGGACTCCCTCTCGTCCTCGCCGACCCCCACGACGACGAGTCCGTGGACGGGCGGCGTCGCCTGGTTGTCGTGGCTGCCGCGCAGCACGATCACCGGGCAGTCGGCGTGGGCGGCGACGGTCAGACTGACCGAGCCGAGCACCATCCCGGCGACGCCGCTGCGGCCGCGGCTGCCCACGACCAGCGCGGAGGCGCTCCGGGCCGCGCGGATCAGGGCGGACCCCGGCTCCTCGAACACCACGTCGGTCGTGACCCGCAGGCCGGGGTGCCGGGCGCGGGCTCGTTCGGCGGCGGCGCCCACCACCTCCCGGGGCAGGGGCGGTTCGGTCGGTCTGCCGACGTCCAGGGCGAGCGCGACGCCCTCGTACCGGTCCCAGAGGCAGGCGTACACCACCCTCAGCGGCACTCCGCGCAGGGCGCTCTCGTCGGCCGCCCAGTCCGCGGCGCGCAGGCTCGGCTCGGAACCGTCGACGCCGACGACCAGCGGCCCGCCGTGGGCTTCCGCGCCGGCCGCGCTTCCGACCACAGCGTTTCCGTCTGCCACGTTTCCGTCCGCCGCCCTTCCGTCCACTGCGTTCCCGTCCACTGCGTTTCCGTCCGCCGCGTTCCCGTCCGCCGCGTTCCCGTCCGCCTCGTTTCCGTCCGCCTCGTTCCCGTTCGCCGCGTTCATGATCTTCACTCCTTCCGAGCGAGCTGTCAGTGGGGTGCCCCGAGTGTCGAGTCCGGTCCCGATCGTCACCGCGAACTGCGCGGCCTGTGCCGCGTCGGGCAGCGTTCGCCCCGTCGCGACGCCCGGCACGGCGACTCGCCGCGTCGCCGAACCAACCGGGCAGGCCCCCTACGAGGCCGATCCGACGCCCTGCCACGCACCGCACCGCACCGCACCGGACGCCGCTCCGCGCCGCCGCCGACGGGAAGCCCCCGCCTGACGAGACCCTAGGCCTGAAGCGAGCCGGAACCGGACATCCCGTTCGGGTGCGCGAGCGGGGGCGTCCGTTCGTCGCCACGGACGGCGGAGCGGACACCGGTGAGGGTGTAGGTCAGGGCCGCAGCGGCGACGACTGCGAGCAGAGCGAGGCCTGCCGCGTAGGTCCCGTACTCGCCGTACAGCGAGCCCATGACCAGCGGCGGCAGGAAGCCGCCCAGGCCGCCCGCAGCGCCGACCACGCCGGTGACCGAACCGACCTGGCTGGCCGGGGTCAGCAGGGCCACCAACGCGAACGTCGCTCCGCTGCCCGCACCGAGCGCCGCGGCCATGGCGAGGAAGGCGATGGTGCCGACCGCGGCCAGGGGCGGGGTGAACGACTGCACGACCGCTCCGGCGACGACCACGGCCAGCGAGCCGGCGAGGAGCCGGACCGGGCCCAGCCGGTCGGACAGCCAGCCGCCGACCGGGCGCATCGCCACCGCGAGGATCACGAATCCGGCCATCCGGTTCGCGGCGTCGGCCTGGGTGAGCCCGTAGCCGGTCTTGAGATAGGTGGGCAGGTAGACGGAGAACGCCACATAGCCGCCGAACGCGACCGCGTACAGCGCGGACGCCTGCCAGGTGATACCCAGCCGCGCGGTCGCGGCCAGCCGGCGGGCCAGCGGCTCGGTGGGCACGGTGCGTCCGGGGGCGTCGCGCAGCAGCAGCGCGGCCGCCACGGCGTAGGCGGCGAGCACCGCGGCGGTGATGAGGAACGGGGTGGCCATGCTGTTCGCGTCGACCAGCTTCACGGTGGTCAGGGCGCTGAGTGCGGTGCCGCCCATTCCGGCGCCGAAGACGCCGATGGCGAGGCCCCGCCGCTCAGGGGGAAACCAGGCGTTGACGAAGGGTACGCCGACCGCGAACGCGGTGCCGCCGATGCCGAGGAAGAAGCCGCCGACCAACAGGGCGGGAAGGGAGGAGTGGCCCGCCAGGCCCAGGTAGAGCACCGGCACGATGGTGGTCGCCGACACGATCGGCAACATCACCCGCCCACCGAACCGGTCCGTCAGAGCCCCCACCGGGATGCGGCCCATGGAGCCGACCACGACCGGCACCGCCACCAGCAGCGACTGCTCGAACGACGACAGGTCGAGGCTGTCCTTGAACCGCGGGCCGAGGGGGCTCAGCAGCGCCCACGCCCAGAAGTTCACGGCGAAACCGACGGTGGTCAGAGCCAGCATCAGCCACGCCTGGCGGGCCACCGGAGCACCCGACGGTGAGCTGTCACTCTCCGACCTGAACGGCTGGACCATGTTGTCCGTCCCTTTCGTCTGCATGGTGGTACGGAGCCACCGGATCGCCTGCGCACGGCTGGCCCCTTGCCCGCCCGGCGGCGTCCCGTGACCACTGTCCGTATCCGCTCTCGCAGGCGGCATGGGCCGTCGGTCCCTGGCCGGGGCCCGACGGGCCTCGGTTGCCCCGGACGGTCGAACACGGCCGTGTGAGGGGTGCCGTGTGAGGAGTGCCGCGTCCGGCCGCGGTGAGCGGCCGGACGCACGACCGAACCGGACGACAGGCGCCGTACCCGCTGCGCCTGCGGCGGACGGGACGGGGGAGGGTCGCCACAGCGGACACATGATGCGGTCGTACAGGCGGCTGAGCGTCTGCGGATCGATCGCAGCCAGCATGCAAGGCCCGGCACGCCCGCCTCCCCGGCCGACCGGCCCCGGTGGCGGGGCCGTTGGTCCCTGCTGCCGCCGGAAACACGGGCCCGGTGGGCCATCCGCCGGGGACCGCAGGCCCCAGGTGCCCGAAGCCGTGCGCCGCTTAGCGTCCTGGCCATGGAGAACGATCAGAACGCAGGGCAGCGGGAGTCGCGCGCCGGTGGCGGCTGGCCGCTGGCGGCCCGCAGGCTGCTCACGCGCAGCGAGGTGTCGGCCGACGGACGCGCCGTGTTCGGCGCGGTCGACGGCAGGTGGGAGGGTTTCTACCGGGACCGCTGGGCGCACGACAAGGTGGTGCGCTCCACCCACGGCGTCAACTGCACCGGGTCCTGCTCATGGATGGTGTACGTCAAGGACGGCATCATCACCTGGGAACACCAGGCCACCGACTACCCGTCGATCGGCGCGGACTGCCCCGAGTACGAACCGCGCGGCTGCCCCCGTGGCGCCTCGTTCTCCTGGTACACCTACTCGCCGAGCCGGGTCCGCTACCCCTATGTGCGCGGCGCGCTGCTGGAGCTGTGGCGCGAGGCCCGCGAGCGGCTCGGCGACCCGGTGTCCGCGTGGGCCGAGATCACCTCCGACCCGGCGAAGGCCCGCGCCTACAAGCGGGCGCGCGGCAAGGGCGGTCTGGTGCGCGCGGACTGGGACGAGGTCAGCGAGCTGATCGCCGCCGCCCAGGTGCACACCATCAAGGCGTACGGCCCTGATCGTGTCGCCGGCTTCTCCCCGATTCCGGCGATGTCGATGGCGTCCTTCGCGGCCGGTGCCCGCTTCCACTCGCTGATCGGCGGCACCCTGCTGTCGTTCTACGACTGGTACGCCGACCTGCCGATCGCCTCGCCGCAGGTCTTCGGCGACCAGACCGACGTCCCGGAAGCCGCCGACTGGTGGAACGCCGGCTATCTGATCATGTGGGGCTCCAACATCCCCGTCACCCGCACGCCGGACGCGCACTTCCTGACCGAGACCCGCTACAACGGCACCAAGGTCGTCGCGGTCAGCCCCGACTACGCCGACAACGTCAAGCACGCCGACGAGTGGCTGGCACCGCACCCGGGCACGGATGGCGCGCTGGCCATGGCGATGGGACACGTGATTCTGCGCGAGTTCCTGGTCGACCGCGAAGTGCCGTACTTCCAGGACTACCTGCGCAAGTTCACCGACGCCCCGTTCCTGGTCACCCTGCGCGAGCACGACCGCGGTCTCGTCCCCGACGGGTTCCTGACCGCAGCCGACCTCGGCGCCGACGAGAAGGCCGAGAAGGCCGAAGAGAACGAGGAGAACGGGAAGGCCGAGGAGAACGGGAAGGGCGAGGAGGCCGAGGAGAACGCTGCGTTCAAGACCGTCCTTCTGGACCGGACCACCGGCGAGCCGGTGGTCCCCGGCGGCTCGCTCGGCTTCCGGTGGGGGGATACCGGGCAAGGCCGCTGGAACCTTGAACTGGGCGATGTCGTACCCGAGTTGAGCCTGCTGGAGCGGGCGGAGGCCACCGTCGAGATCGCGCTGCCCCGGTTCGACGAGGGCGCCACGGAGGGCGGCTCGGTCCTGATGCGCGGCGTGCCCGTGCGCCGGATCGGCGGACGGCTCGTCACCACCGTCTTCGACCTCATGCTCGCGCAGTACGGGGTACGGCGGCCCGGTCTTCCCGGCAGCTGGCCTTCGTCGTACGAGGACGCGTCCGAGCCGTGCACGCCGGCCTGGCAGGAGACGATCACCTCCGTGCCTGCCGGGCAGGCGGCCCGTATCGCGCGGGAGTTCGCCCGCAACGCCGAGCGCACCAACGGCCGGTCGATGATCGCGCTGGGCGCCGGTACGAATCACTGGTTCCACTCCGACACCATCTACCGCGCGTTCCTGGCACTGCTGACGATGACCGGCTGCCAGGGCGTCAACGGGGGCGGCTGGGCGCACTACGTCGGGCAGGAGAAGGTCCGCCCGGTCACCGGACAGCAGCACCTGTCGTTCGCCTTCGACTGGCAGCGGCCCACCCGGCACATGGCGGGAACCTCGTACTGGTATCTGAACTCCGACCAGTGGCGCTACGAGGCGTTCGGGCCCGATGAGCTGGCTTCACCGCTCGGCAAGGGGCGGTTCGACGGCAAGGGGTTCGCCGACTGCCTGGCGCAGGCCGTACGGCTGGGCTGGACGCCCGGCCATCCCGGCTTCAACCGCAACCCGCTCGATCTGGCGGACGAGGCGGCGCGTGCGGGCCGGCCGGTGGCCGAGCACATCGTCGACTCGCTCAAGTCGGGGCGGCTGCGGTTCGCCGCCGAGGACCCCGACGACCCGGCCAACTTCCCGCGTGTACTGACCGTGTGGCGGGCGAACCTGCTGGGCTCCTCCGGCAAGGGAAACGAGTACCTCCTGCGCCATCTGCTGGGCACCGACGCGGCGGTCCGCTCCGAGGAGACCCCGCCCGAGCACCGGCCGAAGGACGTGGTGTGGCGGAAGGAGGCTCCCGAGGGCAAACTGGACCTGCTGGTCTGCATGGACTTCCGGATGACCTCCACCGGCCTGCTGGCCGACGTCGTGCTTCCGGCCGCGACCTGGTACGAGAAGGACGACCTGTCCAGCACGGACATGCACCCCTTCGTACACGCCTTCACCCCGGCCATCGCCCCGCCCTGGCAGGCCCGCACCGACTACGACGCCTTCCTGACCATCGCCGACCGGTTCAGCGAGCTGGCCGCCGAGCACCTCGGCACCCGCACCGACGTCCTCGCGGTGCCGCTTCTGCACGACACCCCGGACGAACTCGCCCAGCCCGGCGGGGTCGTACGGGACTGGAAGGCGGGCGAGTGCGAACCGGTCCCCGGACGCACCATGCCGAAGCTGGCCGTGGTCGAACGGGACTACGCCGTGATCGGGCAGAAGATGCGGGCCGTCGGTCCGCTGCTGGACACGCTGGGCACCACCACCAAGGGCGTCACCGTCCACCCGGACCAGGAGATCGACGACCTCCGTCGCCGCAACGGCACCGTCCGGGACGGTGTGGCCGCCGGGCGGCCCTCGCTCGCCACCGCGTCCCACATGTGCGAGGCGATCCTCGCGCTGTCCGGCACCACCAACGGGCGTCTGGCCACCGAGGGCTTCCGGGAGCTCCAGCGGAGGACCGGCAGCCGGGGGCTGGTCGAGCTGGCCTCCGAGCGCGAGGCCGAGCGGATCACGTTCGCCGACACCCGCACCCAGCCCCGCTCCGTGATGACGTCGTACGAGTGGTCGGGCTCGGAGACCGGCGGACGGCGCTACTCCCCGTTCGTGATCAACACCGAGCACAGGAAGCCGTGGCACACCCTGACCGGCCGCCAGCACTTCTTCGTCCAGCACGACTGGATGGCCGAACTCGGTGAACAACTGCCCGTCTACCGGCCCCCGTTGAACACGTCCCGGCACTTCGGTGACGAGCACCTGGGCGACCCCGGCCGGGCCGAGGTCACCGTCCGCTATCTGACCCCGCACTCGAAGTGGTCCATCCACTCCAACTACCAGGACAACAAGTACATGCTCGACCTGTCCCGCGGCGGACCCACGATCTGGATGTCCACCGCCGACGCCGGGAGGATCGGCGTCAAGGACAACGAGTGGATCGAGGCCTACAACCGCAACGGCGTCGTCGCCGCCCGTGCCGTGGTCACGCACCGCATGCCCGAGGGCACGGTGTACATGTACCACGCCCAGGACCGCAACGTGAACGTCCCCAGGACCGAGGTCAGCGGCAGGCGCGGCGGCATCCACAACTCCCTGACGAGGCTGCTGCTCAAGCCCACCCATCTCGCGGGCGGCTACGCCCAGTTCACCTACGCCTTCAACTACTACGGCCCGACCGGCAACCAGCGCGACGAGGTCACCGTCATCCGCCGCCGCAGCCAGGATGTGGAGTACTGACATGCGCGTCATGGCCCAGGTCGCGATGGTGATGAACCTCGACAAGTGCATCGGCTGCCATACCTGCTCGGTCACCTGCAAGCAGACGTGGACCAACCGCACCGGTGTCGAGTACGCCTGGTTCAACAACGTCGAGACCAAACCCGGCGTCGGCTACCCGCGCCGCTACGAGGACCAGGAGCGGTGGAAGGGCGGCTGGATGCTCGACAAACGCGGGCGCCTCGTCCTGCGCTCGGGTGGCCGGGTCAAGCGCCTGCTGTCCCTGTTCTCCAACCCCGACCTGCCGTCCATCGAGGACTACTACGAGCCGGTCACCTACGACTACGACAACCTCGTGGGCGCCCCCGCCGGCAGGGACATCCCCGTCGCGCGTCCCCGCTCCGTCCTCACCGGCAAACCCACCGCCATCACCTGGGGCGCCAACTGGGAGGACGGCCTCGGCGGCGCACCCGAGCACGCCGGAGGCGACCCCAACCTCACCGGAGAGTGGGCCCGGAAGGTCAGGTTCGAGTTCGAGCAGACCTTCCTCTTCCACCTGCCCCGCCTGTGCGAGCACTGCCTCAACCCCGCCTGCGTCTCTGCCTGCCCGTCCGGTGCGATGTACAAGCGGGTCGAGGACGGCATCGTCCTGGTCGACCAGGACCGCTGCCGCGGCTGGCGCATGTGCGTCACCGCGTGCCCGTACAAGAAGGTGTACGTCAACCACGCCACCGGCAAGGCCGAGAAGTGCACCTTCTGCTTCCCCCGCGTCGAGGCGGGCCAGCCCACCGTCTGCTCCGAGACCTGCGTCGGACGCCTGCGGTACCTCGGCCTGCTGCTGTACGACGCGGATCGCGTGGGCGCGGCCGCGGCCACCCCCGACGAGAAGGACCTCCTCGACGCCCAGCGCGGCGTCTTCCTGGACCCCCGCGACCCCGAAGTCCTGGCTGCGGCACGGGAGTCGGGCATACCCGAGGACTGGCTCGACGCCGCCCGCCGCTCCCCCGTGCACGACCTGGTCTCCCGCTACCGGGTGGCGCTGCCGCTCCACCCGGAGTACCGCACCCTGCCGATGGTCTGGTACGTACCGCCCCTGTCGCCCGTGCTGGACGCCGTCGACGCGGCCGGGGGCGACCAGGACGACCCCGACCACGTGTTCGCCGCCGTCACCCGGCTGCGCATCCCGCTGGAGTACCTGGCGGAGCTGTTCACCGCCGGGGACACCGATGTGGTCGCCGGTGTGCTGATGAAGCTCACCGCGCTCCGCTCGTACATGCGCGAACGCACCCTGGGTGAGCCGGGCGACGAGGCGGTACTGAAGGCCGTCGGCCTCACCGCACGCGAGGCGGAGGACCTGCACCGGCTGCTCGCCGTCGCCAAGTACGCCGACCGCTACGTCGTCCCAGCCGCCCACAAGGAGGACGCCGCCGCACTGACCGCCCTGGAGGGCCGCTGCCCCGTCGGGGCGTCCGGCGAGGCCGAGCCCCGCCAGGTCATGCTCGGCATCCCCACCCTGCGCCGCGACACCACTGCCGGAGGACGTCCGTGAACCCGCCGCCCGCCCCCGGTACCGAACACCCGGAAGGACCCCCGTCGATTCCCGCCCTCATCCGCACCCGCGTCCGGGCAGCCGTACGCCGCCCGGCCCGGCTCACCCCCGCGGAGAAGGCGGACCGAGCGCTGACACTGCGGCTCGTCTCGCTGCTCCTCCAGTATCCGGACTCCGAACTGACTTCGGCACGAGCCGAGTTGGCCGCCACCGTGGGGGCCATGCCCGCCACGCCCGCGGCGGAGCGACTGGCCCGGTTCACCGACTGGTTCACCTCCCAGCAGCCCGAGGCACTCGAACGGCACTACGTCGAGACGTTCGACCTGCGCCGCAGGAGCAGCCTCTACCTCACCTACTACCTGCACGGCGACACCCGCCGCCGGGGCATGGCCCTGCTCACCCTGAACCAGCGCTACCGGGCCGCCGGCTGGGACACCGACGGCGGTGAACTGCCCGACCATCTGCCGGTCGTGCTGGAGTTCGCCGCCCTGGCGGGCCCGGGAGGCGGCGAGGCGCCGCTGCGCCGGCACCGGCGCGGTGTCGAACTGATCCACCGGGCGCTGTCCGATGCCGGCTCGCCGTACCGGCACGTCCTCGCCGCGCTGCTCACCCTGCTGCCGCCGCCCAGTGAGGCGGACCGCGCGGCGGTGGAGCAGCTCGTCGCCGAGGGGCCGCCGAACGAGGAGGTGGGCCTCGACCCCTACGGAACGTACGGGGAAGGGGAGTTCGCTCCTCCGCACACCTTCGTGCCGCCCATGCAGGCCCCGCCGACCCGACTGCCACCGGCTCCCACCACCCGAACGGAAGGCCTCCGATGAGCGCCGTGCACACCCCCCTGGCGGTCTCGTCCACGAGCGGCACGGACCTTCTCCTGTGGGTAGCCGTCCCCTACGCCTGTCTCGCCGTGTTCGCCGTGGGGCACGTCTGGCGCTACCGGCAGGACCAGTTCGGCTGGACCTCCCGCACCACCCAGCTGCTGGAACACCGCTGGCTGCGCTGGGGCAGCCCCCTGTTCCACATCGGCGCCTTCATGGTGATCGCCGGACACGTCGCCGGTCTTGCCGTCCCCGACTCGTGGACCGAGTCGGCGGGAATCTCCGAGCACGCCTACCACACGACGGCCGTCTGGGCGGGCTCCGTGGCCGGCGTCGCCATGGTCGCCGGGCTGGGCATGCTGTGCGCCCGGCGGCTGCTGACCCGCCGGATCCGCCTCGGCACCGACCGCAGCGACAAGGTCCTCTTCCCCCTGCTGTCCGCCGCCGTCCTGCTCGGCATCACCGCCACCGCCGCACACAACGTCTTCGGCGCCGGTTACGACTACCGCTCCACCGTCTCCGTCTGGTTCCGCAGCCTGTTCGCCCTCCAGCCGCGGCCCGAGGCCATCGCCGAAGCACCGCTCCTCTTCCAACTGCACGCCCTCACCGCATTCCTGCTCTTCGCCGCCTGGCCCTTCACCCGGCTGGTCCACGTGTGGAGCGCCCCGATCGGATATCTCGCCCGGCCGTACCTGGTCTACCGGCGACGTGCCACCCCGGCAGCCGGACGGACCCGGTCGGCCTCCGGCTCCGGCTCCGGACGAGCCGCCTGACCCGAGGACCCACGCCGGTGCCGGGCCCGACGGGCGTCCGGCGCCGGCACCCGGTCGGCGCGAGCCGTCGTACGGGATGGCCGACGGCCCTCACCGGCACCGCCGCGATCGACTCCGAGCGCACATGCGAGGACCTCGGCGCCCCCGGCCGTGTCCGCCGGGGGCGCCGTCACTTCGCAGATCACCGCCCGTCCTCACGAACGCGCCAGAACCTCCCGTCCCGGTCCGGCCGTCCGGCCGTCCACCCCGGACCGCCGACGCCACGCACGGAAGACGGGACGGCGCCTCCCCACCTCACGTCGGCGCGGGGCGACGCACCCCCTACCGCGGTTTCAGCGTCACCGGCGGGAGTTCGGGAGCGGGCAGTCGGCCTCCGTCGTAGCCCTCTACCCGGCCGAACCGGGCGCTGCTCATCCAGTCCTCCCTGGCCTGTGCGATTTCCTCGTGGGACCGTCCGATGAAGTTCCACCACATGATCAGCTCCTCCTCGAACGGCTCGCCGCCGAGGAGCATCAGTGCGGCGTCCGACTCCGCGCGGAGGGGCAGTTCGCCGCGGCCGCAGCCGAGGTAGAGCATCGAGCCGGGAAGCACGGGAACGCCGTCGACGCGCGTCTCGCCGGACATGGAGAGCACGGCGTACTCGAAGTCCGGTTCGAGCGGGACGGCGGTGCCGGTGCCGCGGGTCAGGGCGAGGTCCGCGCCGACGATCGGCGTGTACACCGAGCCGGGCGAGCGGGCGCCGGCGAACTCGCCGAGGATGACGGTGGCGGTCAGACCGGAGGCGGTGACACGCGGGAGCTCCGCGTGGTGCTGGAAGTGGGGTTCCGCATGGCGGTGGGCGTCGGGCAGGGCGACCCACAGCTGGGCGCCGTGCAGAAAGCGGGCGCGGCTCTTCGGGCTCTCCTCGGAGTGGCTGATCGCCCTCCCCGAGGTCATCAGCCCGAGTTCCCCCGGCCGGATCGTCCGGAGGCTGCCGGTGCTGTCCCGGTGCAGCACCTCCCCCTGGTGCAGCCAGCTCACGGTCTGCAGGCCCATATGGGGATGCGGCGGGACCTGCATCCCGGGCTCGCCGGCGATGTCGTCGGGACCGTAGTGGTCGACGAAGCACCAGGCACCGACCATCCGGCGACCGAGGTTGGGGAGCAGCCGGCGGACCTCGGTGGACTCGCCGAGCCGGACGCGACGGGGGTTGAGGAGTTCGCGGACCGGATCGGCCACCACGAATCCCCTGCCGCCGCACACGGAGAGCGCAGCCTGACGGTCGAGATTGCTCATGGCGCCCAACCTAGTCCCGTGCGGTGCGGATCCAGCGCAACCAAGAACGTGGAATGCTCAACCGCTGTCTTGGGTTGAGCGCGCCGCGGGACCGTGGAGCAGCGCCCTGGCCGATCACCCGCGAACGCGCCGAGGGAGACCGGGTGAACGGCGGCCACCACGGGTTCGGGACACCGGCCGAGCGGTGGGACCGCGTGTGGTTCCTCTTCGACGCCGAGGAGTACGCGGCGGCCGCGCGGATCCTCGACGGTCCTGTCGCGGAGGAGCCCGGCCGGGTCGCCCCGCGGCTGCTGCCGGCACACGCCCACCACCACCCGGCCCGGCCCGGCAGAGCCGGGACCGGACTTCCGCGCCGTGCGGGAACGCGGTCCGGGTGCTGAAGCGCGATCCGAGTACTCAAGCGCGATCCGGTGCTGGAACGCGATCCGGTCGAGCACTGCGCCCGCCTGATGCTCGGCCGCACGCCGGAGCGGCAGGGCAGGCACAGCGAGGCGGCCGCTCCGCATCTGCGACTGGCGGCGGCGGTGTCCGGGGAGTTCCCCGGGGCGCGGCGAACCGGCGGTTGCCGCCTCCGCCGCGTCAGCCGTCCCGACCGCCGGTCAGCCGTCCTGGCGGTCGCTGCCGTCACTGCCGTGCGTCGCGTCGCTGCCGTCGCTGCCGTGCGTCGCGTCGCTGCCCTGTGTCGCGTCGCTGCCGTCGCGGTACTCCTCCAGCAGCCGCAGCCACACCTCGCTGATCGTCGGGTAGGAGGGCACCGCGTGCCACAGCCGGTCGATCGGCACCTCCCCGGCCACCGCGATCGTGGCGGAGTGGAGCAGTTCGCTGACGCCCGGGCCCACGAAGGTGGCGCCGAGGAGGATCTGCCGGTCGAGATCGACGACCATCCGGGCGCGGCCGCGGTAGTCGTCGACGAACAGGCTCGCGCCCGCGACGGCCGCGAGGTCCTTGTCGACCGCGCGGACCCGGTGCCCGGCGGCACGGGCCTGCGCCAGTGACAGTCCGACCGCCGCCGCCTCCGGGTCGGTGAACACCACCTGCGGCACGGCGTCGTGGTCGGCCGTCGCCGCGTGGGCGCCCCAGCGATCGGTCTCCAGCAGCGGGCAGCGCCGGGCACGGGCCACGATGGCCGCACCGGCGATTCGGGCCTGGTACTTGCCCTGGTGGGTGAGCAGCGCACGGCGGTTGACGTCACCGACCCCGTACAGCCAGTCGTGGCCGTCCACCCGGCAACTGTCGTCGACCGAGAGCCAGGAGCCGGGCTTCAGACCCACCGTGTCCAGCCCGATGTCGTCGGTGCGCGGGGCGCGGCCCGTGGCGAACAGCACCTCGTCGGCCTCGATCAGCTCACCGCCGTCGAGGACGACGGTGACCGGGCCGCCGGGGTCGGGCCGGTTGACCGCGGCCGCACCCGCGCCGGTCCGCACGGTCACCCCGGCCGCGGCCATCGACTCCGCGATGTGCTCGCCGACGAACGGTTCCATCCGCGGCAGCAGCCCTCGGCCGCGCACCAGCAGGGTCACCCGGGAGCCGAGACCCTGCCAGGCGGTCGCCATCTCCGTACCGACGACTCCGCCGCCCACCACGACGAGCCGCCTCGGCACGGCCTGAGCGCTGGTCGCCTCGCGGCTGGTCCAGGCCCTGGCCCCGGCGAGACCCGGCAGATCCGGCAGCGCCGCCCGGCTGCCGGTGCACACGGCGACCGCGTGCCGGGCTGTCAGCACATGGCGCTCGCCCTCCGGCCCCTCGACCACAACCCTGCGGGGGCCGTGCAGTCGGCCCTGTCCGCGGTACAGGCGGGCGCCGATGCCGTCGAGCCACGAGACCTGGCCGTCGTCCCTCCAGTGCGAGGTCATCTCGTCGCGGTGTGCGAGGACGTCCTCCGTACCGAGTGGGCCCCGCAAGGCCTGGCGGACACCGGGCACCCGGCGCGCGTCGGAGCCCGCGATCACGGGCCGCAGCAGCGCCTTGCTCGGCATGCACGCCCAGTACGAGCACTCCCCGCCGACGAGTTCGCCCTCCACCACGGCCGTGCTCAGACCGGCGGCCCGTGTGCGGTCCGCCACGTTCTCGCCGGTCGGCCCGGCTCCCAGCACCACAACGTCGTACTCCACGGCTGCCGTCATACCGACCAGTGTGGTGCCAGGTGTGGACGGCGGCCACAGGGGCAGGCGGAATACGGCCGCACCCCGCGCACGTTGTCGGGGGCGTCCCCGCGCGCCGCGAGGGCGCCGGAGGGACGGGGCCGACCGGACACCCAGGACAGCCAGGACACCCAGGAAGAGGTAGCAGGTAATGAGCACTGTCGAGCTCACCAAGGAAAACTTCGATCAGGTCGTCTCCGGGAACGACTTCGTCCTGATCGACTTCTGGGCTTCCTGGTGCGGTCCGTGTCGCCAGTTCGCCCCGGTGTACGAGGGCGCTTCGGAACGCCATCAGGACCTCGTCTTCGCCAAGGTCGACACGGAGGCGCAGCCGGAGCTGGCGGCGGCGTTCGACATCCGCTCGATCCCGACGCTGATGATCGTCCGGGAGAACGTCGCGGTGTTCTCACAGCCGGGCGCGCTGCCCGAGCCGGTCCTGGAGGACGTGATCGGCCAGGCCCGCGGGTTGGACATGGACGAGGTGCGCAAGTCCATCGAGGAGGCGCAGCAGAACGAGGCCCCGCAGGGGTGACCCGCCGGCCCCCGGCCGCGTGGAGCGGCGCGGACCGGAAGGGCGTTCTCCCGCGCCGCTCCACGGCGGTGGTTGCCGCGGGCGGCGGCCGTGAAGGCCGCGGCGACCGGCCAGCCGTTCCCGTGACACCGGTCCGGCACCCGCCGCCGCGCCGGCCCGGCCGGGCGGTCGGTCGGGCGGGCGGTCGGTCGGGCGGGCGGTCGGGCGGTCGGGCGGTCGGGCGGTCGGGCGGGCCAGCGCGCCGCTCGAGCCGAGCCGCTTCAGGCGGGCTGCCTCGGTTGCGTTGCTTCAGCCGGGCTGCCAGTCCCTGACCAGCGCCGTCAGCCCGTAGTCGAGTTCCGAGCCGTCCACGAGCAGCGCCTCCACCGTGCGGGTCTCGGGGTCGATGTCGGCGACGACTCCGTGCCCGGCGTAGCGCGGGTAGCCGGACGCCCCCCGTTCCCCGGTCGTCTCGACCACGGCCGTGCGGACGGCGCTGTCCTCCACCGCCGCGCCACCGCGGTCCTCGACGTGCTCCGGCACGAGCAGGATCTCGAAGCGCCGCGGAAGTGTGCTCATGCCCTGACGCTAGTCAGGCCCGGCCCGTCACGCATGTCCGCCCGCCGGTGGCCCGGACCCGCCGCCCGGACCCGCCGCCCGGACCCGCCTCCCCAGCGACGGACGTCCGCTGGACCGGCGCCCGTGAGCCGGTGGAGGCCCTCGCCGGTGCCCCCGACCGGCCCTCCCCTCCCGCCGGCCCTCCCCTCCCGCCGGACCGCGCAGCCCGCCGGACCCGCGCAGCCCGCCGGACCCGCGCAGCGCCGCGCGACGGTCGCCTACCGCGCGGTCTGCCGGGGGCCGGGCCCGGGACAGTCGAGGAGCCCGGCCGTGAACGGCGTGTCCAGGAGTCCGCCGCGCGCGTCCGGGAACAGGCACCCGGAGCGGGCGGATCACCCGATCGGAGCAGAAGGGGGCACTGACCTCCCGGTGGTGGGCGTCGAACCCGGGGACGGCCGGTGGTGCGGTGTGGAGCGCGGAGGCGCGGCAGAGCGCCTCCTCCTGCGCGTGGGCGCCGTTGAGGCACCCGCCGCCGGAATCGCGGTCCGAGGTGAGGCTCGGGACACCCGCCGGAATCGCGGTCCGAGGCGAGGCTCGGGACACCCGCCGGGTCGTCGTCCCGCCGGGTCGTCCGCCGCGCGGCAGCCAGGCTGCTCTCCCCCGTGACCTCGCATAGGCTGAAACGGTCCGCGCCGGGGACCACCGGCACGGGCTCGGGCCCGGCCCGTACACCCATGTCCCCTCGACCACGGCGGTCGGACCCCCGCCGATCGTCACCTTGTGGCCGTCCGAAGCCCGGTAGCGACCCGCGTCGACGATCTCCCGGGTCTGACGCGCGACCCCCCTCGACCGTGCCCTCACGCCCGGAGTCCTCAATGGTCGGGGAGGCGCCCGGCAGGCCCTCCACCACCCCGCTCACCTCGCCGGAAAGCCGGACGGACCCGGTCCGGGGGCACTCTTGTGAGAACCACGGCGGTGGCATTAGGTGGACGGAACGCCTTCGACAGGAGGAATTCGATCATGGCAGCAGCAGGCCGCGCGGGCGGTGCCCCACCGCTCTCCGAGGACGACGCCGAGGAACTGCTCCGGTGCATCTGCTTCAAGACGGGCCCGCCCCGCACCGTCGGGGTTGAGCTGGAATGGCTCGTGCACGATCGGCATCTGCCGCACCTGCCCGTCGACGAGGACCGCCTCGGCCGGGCATTCGCCGGACTGCGGGACCTGGCCCTCGGTTCGGCGCTCACCTTCGAACCGGGCGGGCAGCTGGAGCTCAGCTCGCCGCCCGCCGCGTCGCTGATGGAGTGCATCGACTCCACCGCGGCCGACCTGGCCGCGGTCCGGACCGCACTCGGCCGCTCCGGGCTCGTGCTGACCGGTTGCGGCCACGACCCCTGGAACCCGCCGCGCCGGCTGCTGCGCGAGCCCCGCTACGACGCCATGGAGGCGTGCCTCGACCGCACCGGCCCCGCCGGCCGGTCCATGATGTGCTCCACGGCCTCCGTGCAGGTGTGTCTGGACGCCGGACACGAGGAGCCCGGCCCGCTGGGCCTCGGCCGCCGCTGGCAGCTGGGGCACCTGCTGGGGGCCGTGCTGGTCGCCGCCTTCGCCAACTCACCCGCCGGAGCGGGCGGGAGGACCGGCTGGCGCTCGACCCGGCAGGCGCTGTGGGCCGATCTGGACCCGGCGCGGGCCCTGGCACCGCCTTCGGGCGCGACGCCCCGTGACGCCTGGGCCGCGCATGTGCTGGACACGCCGGTGATGTGCGTCCGTGCGGCGGAGGGTCCGTGGCCGGTGCCGGAAGGGCTGGCCTTCCGGGAGTGGATCCGGTCCGGGAAGCCCCGGCCGCCCACCCGCGCCGACCTCGAGTACCACCTGACCACGCTCTTCCCACCGGTGCGCCCGCGCGGTCACCTCGAACTGCGCATGATCGACGCACAGCCCGGGGAGGCGGGCTGGATGGTCCCGCTCGCCGTCACCGCGGCGCTCTTCGACGACCCGCAGGCCGCGGAGACCGCCTACCGCACCGTCAAGCCGCTCGCCGAGACCGCCGGCCCGCTGCCCGCGCCCCGCAACCCGCTGTGGGTGGGCGCCGCCCGGCACGGACTGGCCGACCCCGAACTGCACGGCGCCGCCGTCGGCTGCTTCGCCGTCGCCCTGGAGGCCCTCCCCCGGCTGGGCGCGTCGAAGGCCGTGCAGGACGCGGTCGCCGCGTTCCACGAGCGCCATGTCCTGCCCGGCCGGTGCCCGGCCGACGACTTCCCGCTCCTCGGTAAGGAGACCCGCTCATGACCGAGACCCCGGTGGCCGCGGACGAGGTGCTCAGGAAGCGCGCCCTGGAGGCGCTGACCGCGGCCAGGGCCCGTACCACGCTGCTGACGGAGTGCGTCGAGGACGGCGAACTCACCGCCCAGCACTCGCCCCTGATGTCCCCGCTCGTGTGGGACCTGGCGCACATCGGCAACCAGGAGGAGCAGTGGCTCCTGCGGGCCGTCGCCGGACGGGAGGCGATCCGGCCCGAGATCGACTCCGTGTACGACGCGTTCGAGCACCCGCGTGCCGAGCGCCCGGCCCTGCCGCTGCTGTCCCCCACCGAGTCCCGGACGTACGCCTCCGACATCCGCGGCCGGGTGCTGGACGTCCTGGAGGCGCACCCGCTGCACGGCAGCCCCCTCGTGGACTCCGCCTTCGCCTTCGGGATGATCGCGCAGCACGAGCAGCAGCACGACGAGACCATGCTCATCACCCATCAGTTGCGGCGCGGCCCGGCGGCGCTGGACGCCCCCGACCCGCCGGGGGGCGGCACCGCCGGGCTGCCGGCCGAAGTGCCGGTGCCGGCCGGGCCGTTCACCATGGGAACCTCCGCCGAGCCGTGGGCACTGGACAACGAACGGCCCGCGCACCACCGCCATGCGGACGCGTTCTTCATCGACACCACACCCGTCACCAACGGCGCCTTCCAGGCGTTCGTCGCGGACGGCGGCTACACCGACGAGCGCTGGTGGGCGCCCGAGGGCTGGGAGCAGATCCGCCGGCACGGCATCGGCGCGCCGCTGTTCTGGCGGTGCGAGGGCGGGCGGTGGCTGCGCCGCCGGTTCGGGACGACCGAGCCGGTGCCCGAGGACGAGCCGGTGCTGCACGTCAGCTGGTACGAGGCGGACGCATACGCGCGCTGGGCGGGGCGGCGGCTGCCCACCGAGGCCGAGTGGGAGAAGGCCGCCCGGCACGACCCCGCGTCCGGCCGTTCGCGGCGCTACCCGTGGGGCGACGAGGACCCGACGCCGGAGCGGGCCAACCTGGGGCAGCGGCACCTCCGTCCCGCGCCCGCCGGGGCGTACCCGGAGGGTGCCTCGCCGTGCGGGGCGCGGCAGCTGATCGGCGACGTGTGGGAGTGGACGTCGAGCGACTTCCTGCCGTACCCGGGGTTCGCGGCGTTCCCGTACCGCGAGTACTCGGAGGTGTTCTTCGGCCCCGGGCACAAGGTGCTGCGGGGCGGCTCGTTCGCGGTGGACCCGGTGGCCTGCCGGGGCACGTTCCGCAACTGGGACCTTCCGGTGCGCCGGCAGATCTTCTCCGGTTTCCGTACCGCCAGGGACGCCTGATGTGCCGTCATATCGCCTATGTCGGAAGGCCGTCGGCCCTGGGGGACCTGCTGGTGCGGCCGCCGCACGGGCTGCTGCGGCAGTCGTGGGCACCGCGCCGGCAGCGGCACGGCACGGTGAACGCGGACGGTTTCGGCGTGGGATGGTACGCGGAAGGCGATCCGGTGCCCGCCCGCTACCGGCGTGCCGGGCCCGTCTGGGCCGACCCGTCCTTCGCCGACCTGACCCGGGTGGTCCGCAGCGAGGCGCTGCTGGCAGCCGTCCGGGACGCCACGGAGGCCGGCGCCGACGGCGAGGCCGCGGCCGCACCGTTCGCCGCCGGCCCCTGGCTGTTCAGCCACAACGGAGCGGTGCGCGGCTGGCCCGGCAGTGTGGCTCCGCTCGCCGCCGCGCTGCCCGCCGCGGAACTGCTGTCGCTGGAGGCCCGCTGCGACTCCGCCCTGGTGTGGGCGCTGGTGCTGCACCGGCTGCGGGAGGGTGACGAGCCTGGCCAGGCCGTCGCCGACACCGTGCTCGACGCGGCCCGCGCCGCGCCGGGCTCCCGCCTCAACCTGCTGCTGACCGACGGCGTGACGATCGCCGCGACCGCCTGGGGCGACACGCTCTGGTACCTGGCCGTGCCCGGCCGGGGCACGGTCGTGGCGTCGGAGCCGTACGACGACGACCCCCGATGGTGCGAGGTGCCGGACCGAGCGCTGCTCACGGCGACCCGTACCGACGTACTGCTGACCCCGCTCAAGGAGCCGCCCGCGTGAGCCCGTTCCAGCTGACCCGCACCCTGCCCGAGGACGCCACGAGTGCCGCGCTGCGCGCCGACGTGCGGCACGGCCTGACCCGCAGTCCCAAGGAGCTGCCGCCGAAGTGGTTCTACGACGCCCGCGGGAGCGAGCTGTTCGAGGAGATCACCCGGCTGCCCGAGTACTACCCGACGCGCGCCGAGCGGGAGATCCTCGCCGGCCGGGCCGGGGACATCGCCGCGGCGACCGGCGCCCGCACCCTGGTGGAGCTCGGCTCCGGCTCCTCGGAGAAGACCCGCTTCCTGCTGGACGCCCTGCCGGAGCTGCACAGCTATGTCCCGGTGGACGTGAGCGAGAGCGCGCTGACCGGGGCCGGCGAGGCGCTGCTGGCGGACCGGCCCGGCCTCCATGTGCACGCGCTGATCGCGGACTTCACCCGTGTGCTGGCCCTGCCGGACGCCCCCGGCCCGCGGCTGGTCGCCTTCCTCGGCGGAACGGTCGGCAATCTGCTGCCCGTCGAGCGCGCGGACTTCCTGCGGTCCGTGCGGGCCCTCCTGTCGCCCGGCGACGCGCTGCTGCTCGGCACGGACCTGGTGAAGGACGAGCGGGTGCTGGTGGCCGCGTACGACGACGCCGCCGGTGTCACGGCGGACTTCAACAAGAACGTCCTCGCCGTGGTCAACCGGGAGCTGGAGGCGGACTTCCCCCTCGACGGCTTCGACCACGTGGCCGTCTGGAACGACCGGGAGGAGTGGATCGAGATGCGCCTGCGCGCACGCGAGCGGGCGAATGTGAAGATCCGCGGACTCGATCTCGTCGTTCCCTTCGAGGCGGGTGAGGAGATCCGTACGGAGGTCTCCGCGAAGTTCCGTCAGGAAGGGGTGCGTTCGGAACTGGCCGCCGCGGGGATGAGGCTCACCGGATGGTGGACCGACGCGGAGGGCAGGTTCGCGCTGTCCCTGTCGGCGGTGGCCTGAGCGGGGACCGGGCGCGGCTCCCGGGGCCGCGGGTGCGGGGCGGCACCGCTTCACCCGTACCCGCCTGGCGGGACGGGCCCGGCTCGTGGCGAACCGCCCCGAGCACCCCGCCCCGCGGTCCGTCACCTCCAGGTCGCTGCGCATGGACGCCAGGAAGTCGGTGAAGTGGCGGTGGTCGATGCGGTAGCGGCGGGCCGTGTGCGCGAGGGCGTGGACGACGGGTTCGGGGCTGCGGCCGAGGCGCAGCCCGGCGTCGAGGCGCTCCGACAGCCGGTCCAGCGCCGTCGCGCGTTCCGCGGGGGTGGCGTCGCTGTCGAGGTCGTCGACGATGTCGTCGGCCCAGCGGGCGAAGCCGTACAGCGCGTGGACGGTGCGCTGCTCACCGTAGGGCAGGTTGCGGGCGAGGTGGTCGGGGTGGGCCGCCGCGGGGATCGGCGGCAGGACGGTGATCTCCGCGGTCAGCCCCGCGGCCGTCGCGACCCGCCACAGCGAGGCGCCCAGCGCGTCGTCGCCGACGAACGCGGCCGCGCCGACGGGCCGGTAGGCGATGTGCACGGGCTGCACGGCCGCGCCGGCGTCCAGCGCCGCCTGGAACGCGGCGGGCCGGAAGCGGCCCCGCTCCCGGCCGCACCAGGTGGACCCCTCGGGGAACACCACCACCCGCGAGCCGCGCCGGAGCGCGCCGGCCACGGCGCCGACGACCGCGGGAAGCTCCCTCAGCCGGTCGCGGTCCACGAACAGCGTGCCGCCCAGACGGGCGAGGGGTCCGAGGACGGGCCACCGCCGCACCTCGCGCTTGGCCAGCATCCGCCCGGGCAGGACCGAGGCGACGAGCGGGATGTCCAGCCAGGAGACGTGGTTGGGGACGACGAGCGTGCCCGGTCCGGGAGGCAGCCCGGGCAGGCGCCGGGGCGGGACCGCGCCGCTCACCCGGACCCGTACGCCGAAGGCCCGCATCACCGTACGGCACCACAGTGCGGCCAGCCGTCCCCGGCCCGCCGGGCCGAGGACGGCCGCCACCGGGGCGAGTACGAGGCCCGCGAGGACCGCCGCGGTACCCGCGGCAAGGCGGAGGACCGCGGTGGCCCGCCGCACGGTCGGCCACCGAGGGGACGCGCAGCCGGCGGGCGTGCAGGGCGCCGTGGGCAGCCAGACGCTCATTTCACGGGCGCCAGGGAGAGGAAGTGCCGCAGGTAGCGGGGGTCGGTGCGGCGCAGCGACAGCAGGACGTAGAGGTCGGCGACGCCGAAGTCGGGGTCGTGGGCGGGCGCACCGCAGACCCAGGCCCCGAGACGGAGGTAGCCCCGCAGCAGCGGGGGGAGCCCGGTACGGCCCCCGGGGTGGGCGACGCCGTCAGCGCTCCAGGGCTTGTGCGGGGTGACCCGGTAGTCCTCCGGAGCGAGGTGCTTGGCCCTGACGGCGTCCCAGGTCGCGGCGGCGAGCCCGCCTCCGTCGGCGAGCGGCACCGAGCAGCAGCCGGACAGCCAGGTGCGGCCGGTGCGGGTCATGTAGCGGGCGAGCCCGGCCCAGACGAGCGCGATGACGGCGCCGTTGCGGTGGGCGGGGTGGACGCAGGAGCGGCCCACCTCGACGAGGTCGTCGCGGAGGGGGGCCAGCCGGGACAGGTCGAACTCGGTCTCGGAGTAGAGCCGCCCGGCGACCCGGGCTCGCTCCGGCGGCAGCACCCGGTAGGTGCCGACGACCCCGCCGGTGTCCTCGCGGCGCACCAGGATGTGGTCGCAGTACGCGTCGAAGGCGTCGGCGTCCAGCCCCGGTTCGGGGCCTTCGAGGCGGGCCCCCATCTCCCCGGCGAACACCTGGTGGCGCAGCCGCTGTGCGGCCCGTACGTCCTGCTGGTCGCGGGCGAGCGACACCACGTAGCGGGGCTCGGCGGCGACGAGGGGGGCGACGGCGGACGATGCGGGCATGGCGGTCTCCTCTGCCGGGCGGTGGAGCCGGGCCGCACCGTGCGGCGATCCGGCTCCCCAGTCATTCCGCGTCCGGCTGGACTCGACGTGACGACGGTGCGTAGCGCGGATGTGCGCCGCCTGAATGGCCGGCGGCCTCCTGCGACCTCCTGCCGGGGTGCGGTCGGGCGGGTGCTCGGGGCCCGTGCCGGATTCGGGACCGGCCGGGCGGGGGCCGGCTTCGGGACCGGCTCGGGTGATCGGCGGCCCCGGGCTCCAGGGCCGGGCGCCCGCGCCCGGGACCCGTGTTCCACCGCGGGGTCCCCGACCGGGCCCCGCCATGGGGCCCGGACGACCCGGACGACCCAGGTGACCCAGGTGACCCAGGTGACGCAGGCTGGGCGAACGGGCGACTGGGCGAACGGCCTGGACGGGGTGGACGGGGTGGACGGGACTTGGCCCCGACGCCTCGCGGAGCGGAAGGGGCTGGGGCACGGTGGACTGGAGCCAACGAAACGGCTGAGAGGAGAGCGGCCCTCATGTCCCACCACACCTACCGGGTCACCGAGATCGTCGGCACCTCGCACGAGGGCGTCGACCAGGCCATCCGGAACGGCGTCGCACGGGCCGGGCAGACGCTGCGCGGTCTCGACTGGTTCGAGGTCACGCAGGTGCGCGGCAACATCGAGGACGGCGAGATCGAGCACTTCCAGGTCGGCCTGAAGGTCGGGTTCCGCATCGAGGACGCGGAAGGCGCGGGCTGACACCGTCACCCGACCGGCGGCAGGAGCCCCGAGCATCCACGGTGCCGGCGCCGGCACCGATGCCGATGCGGATGCGGATGCCGGTGCCGCACGGCACCGGGGTGCGGACACGCAGGGGCGACGGCCATCGACCGCTCGTGAGCCCGCCCGGCCACGGAACCCGGCGGCTCCGGACCCGGTCGGCCGGGGCGCTGCCCTCCCTCTGCCGGTACCGCCCCGCCGCGCCGCGGGGCGTGCTGTGGCCCGAGGCGGGGCTCCGGACGGGAGCCGCCGGGAATCCGGCCGCGCGGTACGCCGCGGTACGGTGCGGCGGCCGCCGTGCCGGGCGAGGTTCCGCCCGGGGGCGCACGAACACCCGAGACCCGAAGCCCGGAACCCCGAAGCCCGGAACCCCGAACACCCGAACCCCGAGCGCTCGATGCCCACTCGACCCGCCTCGGGCCGATCGGCTCACGACAGGCACTCCGGTTCGCGCCGCCGGCGTCATGACGCCTCGGGAACGCGAACGGCCGACGAGACGAAAGGTACGCCATGAGGTTCACGGTCCTGGGGGCGAGCGGCCTGATCGGCTCGCGGACAGCCGAACGGCTGGCGGCGGCCGGGCACGACGTCGTCCCGGCCACCCGCTCCACCGGGGTCGACGTGGTCAGCGGTGAGGGTCTTCGGGAGGCCTTCTCCGGCTCCGACGTGGTGGTCGACGTGACGAACTCCCCGACGTCCGACGCTTCCTCCGTCGACTTCTTCGAGTCTTCGGCGAACGCCGTCGGGGCCGCGGCCCGGGAGGCCGGCGTTCGCCATCTGGTGATTCTCTCGGTCGTCGGCGTGGACCGGGTGCCCCAGCTCGACTACTACCGGGCCAAGACCGCGCAGGAGGCGATCGTCGCGAGCGGGCGGACACCGTACTCGATCGTGCGGGCGACGCAGTTCTTCGAGTTCGTCGAAGCGATCATGTCCTGGACGACCGACGGCGGCGTCGTCCGGCTGCCGCGCACCCCCCTCCAGCCGATCGCCGCGTCCGACGTGGCCGCGGCGGTCGCGGGCACCGCGGCAGGCGCCCCGTTGCAGGGGATCCGCGACATCGGCGGCCCCGAGGTGTTCCCGCTGGACGAGCTGGGCCGGATCGCCCTGGCCGCGCGGCCCGACGGCCGCAGTGTGGTCACCGACGACCGGGCGGGGCCGTTCGCCCTGGTGGCGGGAGACGTTCTGGTCGCTCCGGAGGGTTCGGACCTGGGGCCGACGTACTACGGGGACTGGCTGGAGCGCCGATAGGCCCGGTCTCCGGGGCCCGTTCGCGCCGGGTTCCGCATGCGGAACCCCACTTCCGGCACCGCGCCGAGTTCCGGGGTCCGTTCGCGCCGGACTCCGGTCGGGGCGGACCGGTGCCTGCGGGTATCCGCCGCACGGCGGGTACCGGCTCGCCAGGTCGTGCCCGCCGGTCACCGACCACCGGTCACCAGACGCCGGACGCCGGACGCCAGACGCCGGACGCCGGACGCCGGACGCCGGACGCCGGTCACCAGACGCCGGTCACGAGACGCCGACGACCGGAGGCCGGACGCCGACCACCGGACGCCGGTTCGCGGTCCCGTTGCCGGGAGGCCCTCGGCACCCCCCGGGTTCAAGGGGCCCTCCGTACCCGCAGGGCGGCCGGCCCGGATCGTTCGGCGGCGGGGGCGGCGGATCCCGGCCGGGGTGACGGGCGGCGGAACGGTACCGCCGTACGACCGGGGGCGGAAGCCGCGCCGGCCGGTGACGCGGACGGTCACCGGCCGGCGTGCCCGGTACGGGGTGTCGCTCCGGCCCAGAACAGGCGGCCCGGGACAGGCTGCCCGGGACAGGCTGCCCGGGTCAGGCTGCCGTGTCGTAGGTGTAGTGCGGCCGGTGGTCGAGCATGTCCGCCGGTGTCACGTCCGTCCACGGGCGCATGCTCTCCCGGAGATCGACGACGTTCGGCGTGCCCGCGGTCGGCAGATAGGCCGAGTCCGGGTGGCGCCGCTGCCAGTCCGCCCAGAGCTTGTCGATGAAGGCGTGGTGGAGCCAGAACACCGGGTCGTTCGGGGAGACGCCGGTCGCCATCTGGCCGCCGACCCAGACATGGACGCGGTTGTGCAGATTGACGCCGCGCCAGCCCTCGAGGTGGTTGCGGAAGCCGTCCGAGGCGCTGTTCCACGGTGGAGCGTCGTAGGTGGACATGGCCAGTACGGACTCGACATCGGCCCGCGTCGGCAGCTGCCGGCCCCCGGCGCCCAGCGCGCGGCGGAGGAAGGTGCGGCCGTCGACGCGGACGTTGACGGCCCAGCCGCCGGACGAGGCGGCGAAGGGGCCGTCCATGACCTGTCCGTCGCGTGCGCGGCCGGTGCCGCCGAGGAAGTCGGCGGCCCACAGCGAGGAGGCGGTGGTGCGGTCGGCCGTCCAGTCCCAGTACGGCAGCGCCACCGACCGGTCCACCGACTGCAGTGCCTGCTCGAACTGGATGAGGAATCGCCGGTGCCACGGCAGGAACGAGGGCGAGCGGTGGCCTACGCGGTCTCCGTTGTCGGTGTCGCTCATGATGAAGGCGTTGTGCGTGGTGACGAAGGTGTCGTACCGCCCGTTGCGCTTGAGTGCGAGCAGGGCGTTGACGAACCGCCGCTTCTCGTCGGCGGTGAGCTGGGCCTGGTTCTTCCGTACGGTCATCGCGGTGGTGCTCCGGTTCAGCCGAGGGCGAGCGGGACGAGGGCGGCACCCTGGAGTTCGGTGACTGCCGCGCGGGCGAGGGCCCGCGGGGTGGCCCTCGGCTCGTAGTGGTTGACGACACTGATCCAGGTGCCGTCGGCGTTGCGCATCACGTGGAGTTCCTCCCCGTCCACGCGGACGGTGTAGCCGGCGTCGTGACCGCCGTGCCGGCCGCCCCCGTGACCGCCGTGGTGCGTGGGGTGGCCCTGTATGCGGCGGCCCTGGTAGACCTCGTCGAACGAGCCCGGCACCGCGGTCGCGCCGCCGGGTGCGTGCTGCGGCCGCGGATCGGTGGTCCGTATCGCCGCGTGAGCCGCGCCTGCCGCGGCGAGGCCGGCGGCGGCGCCCGCTGCGGCGCCGAGCGCCCGGCGGCGGGTGATTCCGGACATGCGTTACCCCCAAGTGGATTCGATGGAGCGGCGGTTGCGGTGGTCGGGCCGGAACCGCCGTTCCCATGCCTACAGGCCGTCCGCAGCCGGGGAGTAGTCGAGGCGGGCAGGTTGGCCGCCATACGGACAAGTCACCACGTACGGTGCGGACTCGAAGCAAATCGATCTTGCTGTTTTGGGCACTCGCGCATCGCGCGGACGCAAGAACCGCAGCCGGATATGGCGATGTGGTGAAGAATCTTCACCAGGAGGCCGTCTGGGGTGCCGGACGTCACAGCGGGAATCTGTCCGGAAAATATGCCGGGAGCAGAAGCGTGAATGCCCCCATGCACGGACCGTCGGCCGGTCCGCGGGGTTGTGCCGCGACCGGCGCCGCGGAAGGATCCCCGAACGGGCCCGGACACCAGCCGAACCCAGGCGGCAGGCGAAGGCACCGGCCACCGGCCACCGGGCACCCAGGCACCCAGGCACCCAGGCACCCAGGCACCCAGGCACCAGCCTGCGGCACATCGGCGAGGAGGACGGGCGATGGGCGACACACCGGCCGTACGGATCGAACGCGACGGCCCGGTCCTCACCGTCGTCCTCAGCCGCCCCGAGGTGCGCAACGCGGTGGACGGCCCCACGGCGGCGCTGCTGGCCGACGCGTTCCGGCGGTTCGAGGCGGACGAGGACGCCTCGGTCGCCGTGCTCTGGGGCGAGGGCGGCACGTTCTGCGCCGGGGCCGACCTCAGGGCCGTGGGCACCGAGCGCGGCAACACGGTCACCGCTGACGGCGACGGCCCGATGGGCCCGACCCGGATGCGGCTGAGCAAGCCCGTGATCGCCGCGGTCTCGGGCCACGCCGTGGCCGGCGGCCTGGAGCTCGCTCTCTGGTGCGATCTGCGGGTCGCCGAGCGGGACGCGGTCTTCGGGGTCTTCTGCCGCCGCTGGGGCGTCCCGCTGATCGACGGTGGAACGGTACGCCTCCCGCGGCTCGTCGGAGAGAGCCGCGCCATGGACCTGATCCTCACCGGCCGCCCGGTGCAGGCTGCCGAGGCGTACGAGATCGGCCTGGCCAACCGGCTGGCCGCGCCCGGGGAGTCCCGCCGGGCGGCCGAGCAACTCGCCCGGGAGATCGCCGCGTTCCCCCAGCTGTGCCTGCGCCACGACCGGCTCTCCGCACGCGAACAGCACGGGCTGCCCGAACCCGAGGCTCTGGCCCGCGAACTCCGTCACGGACTGGTGCCGCTGACCGCAGGCGAGACCTCGTCGGGCGCGGCGCGCTTCACCGGCGGTGCGGGCCGCCACGGGTCCTTCACGGACTGACGTCCGGCCGGGCCCGAACCCGGCCGGACGGACCACCCGGCCCGCGGCGCCCCGGGGGTGCGTCGGCCGGACGGACCACCCGACCCGACGGACCACCCGACCCGACGGACCACCCGGCCCGCGGCGTCCCGGGGGTGCGTGCGGACACCCGCCGCCCGCGCCGCCGCGGTGGGCCGGGACCGCTACCGCTCGGCCTTCCGCACGGCACGCAGCCATTCGCGGTTCATCGCGGTGATCGACGGGAGCGGGATGCCCTTCGGGCAGGCCGTCGCGCACTCGCCGGCGAGGGTGCAGCCGCCGAAGCCCTCCTCGTCCATGGCCGCGACCATGTCGAGGACCCGGGTCTCGCGCTCGGGCGCGCCCTGCGGGAGCACGTTGAGGTGGTTGACCTTCGCCGAGGTGAAGAGCATGGCCGAGCCGTTGGGGCAGGCGGCGACGCACGCTCCGCAGCCGATGCACTCGGCGTGCTCGAAGGCGGAGTCGGCGTCGGCCTTGGGGACCGGCGTGGCATGGGGCTCCGGGGCGGACCCGGTGGGGACGGAGACGTAGCCGCCCGCCTGGATGATCCGGTCCAACGCCGAGCGGTCCACCACCAGGTCCTTCACCACGGGGAAGGCCGAGGCACGCCAAGGCTCGACGTCGATCGTGTCGCCGTCGTCGAACGAGCGCATATGGAGCTGGCAGGCGGTGGTGCGCTCCGGGCCGTGCGCGTCTCCGTCGATGACCAGCGAGCAGGCCCCGCAGATGCCCTCCCGGCAGTCGTGGTCGAAGGCGACCGGCTCCTCCCCACGCAGGACGAGTTCCTCGTTGAGCGTGTCGAGCATCTCCAGGAACGACATGTCCGGAGAGACGCCGTCGACCTCGTAGGTCACCATGGCGCCGGGTGCGTCGGCGTTCTTCTGGCGCCAGACGCGCAGTCCGAGCTTCATGCGTAGCTCCGTTGGGTGGGGTGGACGTACTCGAAGACGAGGTCTTCCCGGTGCAGGACGGGCGGGGCGCCGGTGCCGGCGAACTCCCAGGCGGCGGCGTAGGAGAACTCCTCGTCCCTGCGCCGGGCCTCGCCGTCCGGGGTCTGGGACTCCTCGCGGAAGTGGCCGCCGCAGGACTCCGTGCGGTGCAGTGCGTCGAGGCACATCAGCTCGGCCAGTTCCAGGTAGTCGACGACGCGGTTCGCCTTCTCCAGCGACTGGTTGAGTTCGTCGCCGCTGCCCGGCACCTTGATCCGGCGCCAGAACTCCTCGCGTATCCGGGGGATCCGGTCGAGGGCCTCGCGCAGCCCGGCGCCGGTGCGGGCCATGCCGCAGAACTCCCACATCAGCTCACCGATCTCGCGGTGGAACGAGTCGGGCGTACGGTCGCCGTCGGCGGACAGCAGCCGGTTCAGCCGTTCCCCGGTCTCGGCGAGCACCTGCGTGACCTCGGGGTGGGCCGCGTCGACGGCTCGTGCGTGCGGATGGCGGGCGAGGTAGTCGTTGACGGTCGACGGCAGGACGAAGTAGCCGTCGGCGAGGCCCTGCATGAGCGCGGAGGCGCCGAGCCGGTTGGCGCCGTGGTCGGAGAAGTTGGCCTCGCCGATCGCGAACAGGCCGGGCACGGTGGTCTGGAGGTCGTAGTCGACCCACAGTCCCCCCATGGTGTAGTGCACGGCGGGATAGATCCGCATCGGGACCTCGTAGGGGTTCTCCGCGGTGATCCGCTCGTACATGTCGAAGAGGTTGCCGTACTTCTCCTCGACCCCGGCCCGGCCGAGCCGGCGGACGGCGTCGGCGAAGTCGAGGTACACGCCCTGGCCGCCGGGGCCGACACCGCGGCCCTCGTCGCAGACGTTCTTCGCCGCGCGCGAGGCGATGTCCCGCGGCACGAGGTTGCCGAACGACGGGTAGAGGCGCTCGAGGTAGTAGTCGCGCTCGTCCTCGGGTATCTCGCCCGCGGGGCGGGGGTCGCCCTTCGCCTTCGGTACCCAGATCCGGCCGTCGTTGCGCAGCGACTCGCTCATCAGCGTCAGCTTGGACTGGTGGTCGCCGGTGCGCGGGATGCAGGTGGGGTGGATCTGGGTGAAGCAGGGGTTGGCGAAGTACGCGCCGCGCCGGTGGGCCCGCCACACGGCGGTGGCGTTGGAGTTCATCGCGTTCGTCGAGAGGTAGAAGACGTTGCCGTAGCCGCCGGTGGCCAGGACGACGGCGTCGGCGGTGTACGCGTCGATCCGGCCCGTGACCAGGTCGCGGGCCACGATGCCGCGGGCCCGCCCGCCGACGACGATCAGGTCCAGCATCTCGGTGCGCGGGTGCATCTCCACGTTGCCGGCGGCGATCTGCCGGGACAGCGCCTGGTAGGCGCCGAGCAGCAGTTGCTGCCCCGTCTGGCCGCGGGCGTAGAACGTACGGGAGACCTGGACGCCGCCGAAGGAGCGGGTGTCGAGGAGGCCGCCGTACTCCCGGGCGAAGGGCACGCCCTGGGCGACGCACTGGTCGATGATCTCGACGGAGATCTGCGCGAGCCGGTGCACGTTGGACTCCCGCGCCCGGAAGTCGCCTCCCTTGACGGTGTCGTAGAAGAGGCGGTGCACGGAGTCGCCGTCGTTGCGGTAGTTCTTGGCCGCGTTGATGCCGCCCTGGGCGGCGATGGAGTGGGCGCGGCGCGGGGAGTCCTGGTAGCAGAACTGCACGACGCGGTAGCCCTGTTCGGCGAGGGTCGCGCCGGCCGAGCCGCCGGCCAGGCCCGTGCCGACCACGATGACGGTGTGCTTGCGGCGGTTGGCCGGGTTGACCAGCCTGGCGGCGAAGCGGCGGCGGTCCCAGCGGTCGGCGATGGGGCCCTCGGGCGCCCTGGTGTCGGCGATCGGGGCGCCGGTCTCGTAGTGCGGATGGCTCATGTCAGCTCACGACTCCGGTCATGACGGCGACGGGTACCGAGACGAAGCCCAGCGTCAGCACCAGCGCGAGGCCGTCGGCGGCGGCCCTGAGCGCTCGGTCGCGGCGCGCGCTGCCCGCGCCGAGGGTCTGGGCGGCGCTCCAGAACCCGTGGCGGACGTGCAGGCCGAGGGCGAGCATCGCGGTGAGGTAGACGGCGTTGCCGTAGGGGGTGGAGAAGGTCGCGACGACGTTCTCGTACGGCCTGCCCGGCTGGGCGTTCTCGTTGACGGTGAGCGTGGTCAGGTCCAGCAGGTGCCAGACGATGAACAGCCCGAGGATGACACCGCCCCAGCGCATGGTGCGGGTGGCGTAGCTCGCGCGCCGGCGCTTGTGGGCGTACCCGTGTGGGCGGGCCCGGATGTCCCGCCGGCTGAGCTGGTAGGCCGACACTCCGTGCAGTACGACGGCGGCGAGGAGGACGACGCGGACGATCCAGAGCGCCCACTCGTGGTGGAGGAACGGCTCGCCCAGGGTGCGCAGCCAGTGGGCGTAGCCGTTGAACTCGCCGGAACCGAAGAAGATCTTGAGGTTGCCCAGCATGTGGACGAGGAGGTAGCCGAGCATGATCAGACCGGTCGCGGCCATCACGGCCTTCTTGCCGACGGTCGATCCCCAGAGCGTGCGCGTCATGGACGGCCGTCGGTCCGTCCGTGGTGCCAGTGCCATGGACACAGACGCTAGGCGGAGGGGTGACCAGAGGTCCAAGACATGGTCTGGCTGCTGTCGATAGACTCAGGCTATCCTGGCAGGATGCAGTTCCAGCAGCTCCGGTACTTCGTGGCCGTCGCGGAGACCCGGCACTTCACCCGGGCCGCGGAGCGGGTGCACGTCTCCCAGCCCTCGCTGTCCCAGCAGATCCGCGCGCTGGAGAGGGAGTTGGGGGCGGAGCTGTTCAGCAGGGCGCGCGGCAACATCGCCCTCACCGACGCGGGCGAGGCGCTGCTGGCGCCGGCCCGGCGGATCCTCGCCGACGCGGACACCGCCCGGCACGAGGTGCAGGAGCTGGCACAGCTGCGCCGGGGGCGGGTGCGGCTGGGGGCCACACCGAGCGTGTGCACCGGGCTGCTGCCGGACGTGCTGCGCGCCTTCCACGACCTCCACCCGGGGATCGAGCTGCTGATCGAGGAGGGCGGCTCACGCGACCTGGTGCGGGAGCTGGGGCGCGGGGTGCTCGACCTGGCGCTGGTGGTGCTGCCGATGCCGGCGCCCTCACCGGCGCTGACCACGGTGGAACTGCTGCGGGAGGACCTGGTGGTGGTCTCCTCGGCCGGGTCCCCGGCGCCGCGCCGGCCGATGCGGATCGCGGACCTCCGGGGTGAGCCGCTGGTGATGTTCCGGCACGGCTACGACCTGCGGGAACTCACCGTCGCGGCCTGCCGCGCCGAGGGCTTCGAGCCGACGTTCACGGTGGAGGGCGGGGAGATGGACGCGGTGCTCGGCTTCGTACGCGCGGGGCTGGGCCTGGCGGTCGTCCCCCGTATGGTCGCCGAGCGCGCGGGCCGCGACCTCCGGGTCACCGCGCTCGCCGGCCCCGGCCTGCGCCGGACCATCGCCCTGGCGCACCGCAGCGACGTGGCCCCGCCGCGGGCGGCCCGCGAACTCCAGCGCATGCTGCTGCGCACGCGTACGCCGGCCGGGCCGGGGCCGGGTGCCGGCGGGTGAGGCGCGGGGGCTCCGGACGCGCCTTCACCCCCTCACCACCGCCGCCACTCAGTCGATCATCGCGGTGGCCTCGATCTCGACCAGGTGCTCGGGCACGTCGAGGGCCGCGACGCCCAGCAGGGTGGCCGGCGGCACCGGTGTGACGCCCAGCCGTGCGGCCGCCCGCGCGATGCCGTCCAGGAGCAGCGGCATCTTGCCGGGGGTCCAGTCCACGACGTGCACGGTCAGTTTCGCCACGTCGCCGAACGAGGCGCCCACGCCGGCCAGGGCGGTCGCGACATTGAGATAGCACTGCTCGACCTGGGCGGCGAGGTCGCCTTCGCCGACCGTGACGCCGTCGGCGTCCCAGGCGACCTGGCCGGCGACGAAGACCAGCTTCGATCCGGTCGCGACGGACACCTGCCGGTAGGCGCCGACCTCCGGCAGTCCGCCGGGATTCACCAGTGTGACGGCCATGCTGCCGCCTCCTTGTCTCGCTCACGAGGGCCCCGGCCCGGTCCGCCGGACGCGGGTTCCCCCGGTCTCTTGTGGTTACTCGGTAACCGTAGGAGAGTGGCCTCTGACATGGAAGAACGCACTTTTCGGTGAGTGGGGAACCTGATGGTGACCAAGCAGTTCACGGGCTCGCCCGACGAGGCGGACATCCGGCGCGCGGACTCCCTGGCGCGGGAGATCTTCTCGGACGTCGCCAACAAGTGGGCACTGCTGATCATCGAGGCGCTGGGTGAGCGGACCCTGCGCTTCGGCGAGCTGCGCAAGGAGGTCGACGGCATCAGCCACAAGATGCTCACCCAGAACCTCCGCATGCTGGAGCGCAACGGACTGGCGGACCGCAGGGTGCACCCCACCGTGCCGCCGCGGGTCGAGTACCGCCTCACCGAGGCGGGGCGCGCGCTGCGGGAGACGGTCCACACGATGTGCGACTGGACGCACCGGTACCTCGGGCACATCGAGGCCTCCCGCGGACGTTTCGACGCCTGACGCAGCCCCCGAGCCTGCTCCGCCGCGCCCTGCCGGACGCTCCGCCCGACGGCCGGCCGGGCGTGGTCGCCGGCCGGCCGTCGGGCGCGGGCGGCACGGCGGGCGGACCAGGGCGGTGGACCAGGGCGGCGCAGCGGACGGACACGGCACGGCGGACCTGACGCGGCAGGTCGGGCGCCGGCGGCACGGCGGGCGGACCACGACGGCACGGCACACCGGGGCGGCACGGCGGACGGATGCCCCGGCGCCCGGGCCCCGGCAGGCCGCACGGCGACCGTTCGGGGCGCCGGCGGGCCTCGTACGGCCGGCGGCCGGAGCCCTACCCGTCTTCCGGCGGGTGCCCCCGGCCCCGGCACCGACGCGCCTGCCGCTACACCGCGTCCGCGAGCGACAGCCTGTGGAGGCGGTCCGGCGGCCCCGGCCGGGCGTAGTACCAGCCCTGGGCCGTGTCGCAGCCCAGCTCGCGCAGTTGCTCGGCCTGGACACCGGTCTCCACGCCCTCGACCGTGACGGCCAGCTCCAGGCTGTGGGCCAGCGAGACGATCCCCTCGACGATCTTCCGGTCGAACGGGTCCGCCGGGTGCTGCTGCATGCCCTGGGTGAAGGAGCGGTCCAGCTTGAGCACGCTCACCGGCAGCCGCCGCAGATTGGCCAGGTTGGAGTAGCCCGTACCGAAGTCGTCGAGTGCGATGTCGACGCCCATCTCGGCCAGTTGCCGCAGCGGTTTGAGCAGGTCCTCGTCCGCTCCGATCAGCCCGGACTCGGTGACCTCCAGGCACAGCGCGCCGGGGGGCAGGCCCGAGCGCTCCAGTACGTCGACGGTGTCCGCGACCAGCCCCGGATGATGCAGCTGCGTCGGGGAGAGATTGACGTTGATCCGCAGCGGCGCGAAGCCGTCCGGTCCGGCCTGCTCGTGCCAGGAGCGCGCCTGCCGAACGGCCTCCTGGAGCACCCAGCGGCCGAGCGGCACGATCAGCCCGGTGTGCTCGGCGAGCGGGATGAAGTGGTCCGGGCCGAGGACCCCGTGCTGCGGGTGCGACCACCGCACCAGCGCCTCCGCACCGTGCACCCTGCCGTCGCCGAGGTGCACCAGCGGCTGGTACTCGATGAAGAACTCGCCCCGCTCCAGGGCGGCCGGGAGCGCCGTGGTCAGTCCGTGCCGGGTGATCGCGCGGGCGTCCGCCTCGGCGTCGGAGAACTCGAAGCGGTTCCCGCCCGCCGACTTGGCCCGGTACATCGTGATGTCCGCGCTGCGCAGCACCTCCGCCGAGGTACGCTCCCCGGCCGGCCCCTCGACGATCCCGATGCTGCCCCGGACCATGATCTCCCGACCCTCGAGCGTGATGGGCGCGGCGAGCGCGGCGAGGATCCGGGCGGCGAGTTCGCTCGCCTCGCGCTCGGTCTCACGGCCGGTCGTCAGCGCCACGAACTCGTCGCCGCCGAGCCTGGCCACCATCTCGCCGGGCGCGGTGGCGCAGCTCTGCAACCGGTCGGCGACCTCGACGAGGAGTCGGTCGCCGGCCGAGTGCCCAAGGCTGTCGTTGATCGCCTTGAAGCCGTCGAGGTCGAGGTAGCAGAGCCCGAAGCGGGCCCCCTCCCCTGCCGCCAGCGCCTTCTCGAGCCGCTCGAAGAACAGGGTCCGGTTGGGAAGTCCGGTGAGCGCGTCATGGGTCGCCTCGTACCTCAGCCGGAGGTTCAGCAGCCGCCGTTCGGTGGTGTCCTCCATGAGTGCCAGCTGGTACTGGGGCACGCCGTCGGCGTCCCGCAGCAGCGAGACGGTGAGATTGGTCCACAGCACCGTGCCGTCGTTGCGGTAGAAGGGCTTCTCGACGCGGTAGTGCTCGCGTTCACCGCGGACCAGCTCGTCGTACATGTTCCAGGTCAGCGGGCGGTCCTCCGGGTGCGCCCATTCGTTGACCCGGCGGCCGCGGACATGGTGCTCCAGTCCGCCGAACATCCGGGTCAGCGTGTCGTTGACCTCCAGGACGTTGCCGTCGAGGTCGGCGATGCCGATGCCGATGGCAGCGTCCTCGAACACGGCTCGGAAGCGCGTCTCCGTGGCGTGCAGGGCCTCCATGGCCACGCTGCGTGCCGCCAGCGCCGAGCGGGCGATGGCCTCCTGCTCGGCGAGGGTGCGCTCGCGCAGCGCCAGGGCGTAGCCGGCGGCGAGTGCGTGCTGGAGCTTGGCGCAGCGGGCCCGGCTGTCCTCGGCCGACTCCCGGCCGCTCCCGCAGTAGAGGACCAGATAGGCGTCGATGACGCCGAGCGTACGGCTGAGGGCGTCGGGGTCCGTGCAGTGGGCGTCGACGAGCGCGCCGCCGACCCGCTGGGCGACCGCGGCGTCGAACGGGCGGGTGTCCAGCGACTCGCTCAACTGCCGTGCCAGCGGCAGTAGATGCTCCTCGAACTCGGGGCGGGTCAGCGACGTGGCCGTGACCGGGAAGATCGCCCGGCTCCAGATGGTCGCGAACCGGCTGAGTCTGTCCTCCGGATCGTCCGGGCCGCCCGCCTCCGGGCCCGCTGCCTGCGACGGCGTCATCACGCCTTGCGCCCCACCCCTGCGTACCCGGAGAACGCGTATGGGTCCTCCTGTGCGGCCGAGGTCTCGGGCCGCCAGTCCGGCATCGACACCAGTCCGGGCTCGACCATCTCGAAGCCGTCGAAGAACCGCGCGATCTCCTCGCGCGAGCGCATCACCAGCGGGTTGCGGATGTCCTCGTAGACGCCGACGGCGCCGCCGGCCTGCTCCCTGGGCAGCGGGATGCCCTCGTAGGAGGCGTGGGTGACCACGACCAGGCTGCCGGGTGCCAGCCCGTCGCGCAGTGCGGCGACGGACCGCAGGGGGGCGTCGGAGTCCTCCAGGAAGTGGAGCACCGCGACGAGCAGCAGGGCCACGGGCCGGTCGAGGTCCAGCAGCCTGGTGGTCTCGCCGTCTGCGAGGATGTCCGCCGGATCGCGCAGGTCGGCCTTGACGATCCCGGCCTTGTCGTTGCCCTCGAGCACGGCCTGGCTGTGGGCGACGGCCACCGGGTCGTGGTCGACGTACACGATCCGCGCCTCGGGGTCGGCCTTCTGGGCGATCTCGTGGGTGTTGCCGAACGTCGGTATGCCGGAGCCGATGTCCAGGAACTGACTGACTCCCTCGCTCACGGCGTAGCGTACGGCGCGGCGCATGAAGGCACGGTTCGCCTGCATGACCTTGGGCAGACCCGGCATGAACCGCATGGCCCTCCGGGCGGCTTCGCGATCGACCTCGAAGTTGTGCGAGCCGCCCAGGTAGTAGTCGTAAATACGGGACACGCTCGGCACCGAGATGTCGATGCCGGGCGGGGCCCAGGCGGGACGCTCCATTGATGTCTCCAACAAGTCGCCACGGGTAAACCGCCATTGTCATGGCAGGTGTTCGAGCCGAGGCTACTGATCGCCCGCCAAGAGAGCGAGCAGAAACGGAAATTAACGGTCCGTTCTTGGTCACACGCCACCGGCACATGCGGGCAGGAAACATCCCAAACAGCCGACCCGCCGCACGCGGGAGGCGTGACGGCGGGCCGGTGGCCGGGGCGCGGTGTGGGGACTTAACTGGGCGCCCCGACCGGCTTGCCCTGGGGCGACACGGCGAACCATGTGCCGCCCACTCCCTGCCCGTTGGTGTCGCCGGGCTTCTTGTCACCCGCGAACGTGTAGATCGGCCAGCAGTCGATGGTCTGCTGCTTGATTCCGTCGGGCCGGTCGAAGGTCACGGAGCCCTTCTTCAGAATGCCCACGGTGTCGTTCACGTCGACCGGGGCGATGACCGGCCACTTCTCCAGGCACGCGCCCGTGCAGGCGGTCTTCATCGGCCACGCCGAGTCCTTGGTGAAGACGTAGGCGGTCATTCCGTTCTTGTCCACGACGATCTCGCCGAGCTTCGGGTCCTTGCGAACGGAAAGGGAGGCGAGGTCCACGGACTCCCCGCCCGCCTCCTCGGCGGCGTCCCCGCCACCCGCCACCGCGCCGCCACCGCCGAGCGCGGCCTTCTCGCCGTCGGGTGCGGAGGCGAACCAGGTGCCGCCGACGCCCTGCCCGTTGGCGTCGCCGGGCTTGGCGTCCTTGGCGTACCGGTACATCGGCCAGCCGCCGACGGTGAGCTGCTTGGTGCCGTCCGCGCGGGTCACCGAGCCGATCAGCGAGGCGTCGGTGCCGGGGGCGGGAGTCACGTCGCCCGCGGCCACCACCGGCCAGGCCGTCGCGCATTCGCCGTTGCAGTTCGACGCCACCGGGTCGACGGAGTCCTTGTCGAAGCGGTACAGGGTCATCCCCTCGCCGTCGGTGAGCACCTCGCCGAGCTTCTGGCTCTCCCACACGGCGAGTTGGCCCGCGGTCCTGGGTTTGGCGTCCGCCGCGCCGGCGGCAGCGCCGCCGCCGTAACCCGATCCGTAGCCGCTGTTGGCGGCCGGCTGCCCGGCGGGGTTGACGGCTCCGACGGCCTGGCCGTTCGGCTGCGTCCCCGTCTCCTGACCGCACGCCGTCGTCAGCGCGAGTACGGTCGCCGCGGTCACCGCGAGCGAGGCGTTCCGCCAGGTCTTCATGTCAACTCCCGTAGCCCGGTGTCCGTTGTGGCGCCCTGGTGCGACGCCTGTCACGGCCCTAGGTACGCGCGGGGAGGCGGGGTGTGTTCAACGGACTGCGCAGAAAATCCTCGCGGCGTCTCAAACCAGATCCTCGGACATCCCCACCATCAGGCGAATCACCCCCCGTGCGGGCGTGTCCGGGCCACTGGTGGATCAGGCTCACCGGCGTGTACGGATCGCTTCCCGCGCGGCTGCTGTCGGCCGCCGCACTCACCTGGCTGCTGACGGCGCCACTGCCGGCCGCCGCCGACTCCTGCTCATACGCATCGATCGGCCCGGGTGGTCCGAACGGGCCGGGCTCCTCGGTCGCCATCGCCGGTGGCGCCCACTGCACGGCGGGACCGGTCCCCGTACCCGAGCCGCCGCCACCACCTCCCGAACCACCACCGCCACCTCCGCCCGAACCGCCGCCACCACCACCTCCGCCACCTCCGCCACCGCCCGAACCGCCGCCACCGCCGCCACGGCCTCCCGCGCCACCCCGCGTCGAGCCGGCTCCCCCACCGCCACCGCCACCGCCGGCACCACCGCCGGCACCACCGCCACCGCCTTCGCCGCCGCCGAAGGCCCGCCCCGCACCGCCGCGGCCCACCCCGGTCGCACTCCCCCACTACCGCAGACCCCAGCGCGAGGAACCACGGGGCGGCCCCTCGCTGGTGTCCCTGACGCTCCTGGTCACCGCACCCGCCGTGCTCGCTGCGGCGTTCCTTCGCCCCCGATCCCGCTAACCCCCGGAGGTTCACTTGTCGGAGTGGGTCGTACTGACCATCGCCATGGCCGCGGCGTGCGCGGTCGTCCTCACCATCACCGTCATCAACCATCGGAGGGTCGGCGAGCACGACGACCCCTCGGAGACGCCCGACGTCATCGAGTACATGACCATGATGATCGGCGTGGTCTACGCGATCGTGCTCGGCCTGGCCATCGCGGGCGTCTGGGAGGCGCGCGGCGCGGCGGAGGACTCGGTACGTCACGAGGCCCAGGCGCTGCACGAGGTGAGCGCGCGTGCCGAGGTCTACCCCGCCGAGGCCCGTGAACGCATCCGGGACAGCGTCGACGCCTATGTCGCACACGTGGTCGACACCGAGTGGCCCCACATGGTCGAGAAGGGCGAGCTGACCGCGAAGGGCACACGGCTGCTCGAACAGGTGCGCAGGAACGTGACGGACTACGTACCCGCGAACGACCACGAGGGCCAGGCGTACCAGCCGCTCGTCGACCAGGTGGCGGCGGCCGACGACGCCCGCGGGGCCCGGGGGCAGAACGCCGAGGCCACCATGCCCGGCGTGGTGTGGTTCGGTCTGGTGACGGGCGCGGCGGTCACCGTCGGCCTGATCTTCACCCTGCAGATCCGCCGGACGTTCAACGAACTGCTGCTGGCCGGCCTCTTCAGCGCACTGATCGCCTTCCTGCTCTTCCTGATCTGGGCTTTCGACGCACCGTTCGGAAGGGGCCCGACGGCCGCTCCCGGACCGTTCACGGCACTGTTCCCCCACGCCCTCGGCTGATCACGGAACCTCCGGGTGGCGCAAGCCGGGGAACCCTCCGGTGCGCCACCCGGGGGACAGACGTGCCCCATTCGTCCGTCTGAGATCGCGAGGGTGAATGCGCACTTCTAGCGTTTCGGTCATCGAGGTGCATTCCCTGCCCTAGTGGAAACCCCTTCCGCAACTGCTCCTCGGGGACTCCGGAGGATTGCCATGCGCGCGATATCCGTCGCGTCCGCCGCTCTGATGGGAGCGGCCGCCCTCGCCCTGACCCTTCCCACCGCGGCGGCGGACACCGCCGACGGCGCCGGCGGCAGCGCCCGCAAGCAGCCGTTCTCGTTCGCCGTCACCCCCTCGACCGTCGCACCGGGCGGCATGGTGACGCTGGGCGTGTCCGGCTGCGGCACCACGGCCACCGCCTCGTCCGGCGTGTTCGACACCGTGACCATCCCGCCTCGTCAGACCGCCACGGCACGGGTCGACCTGGACGCACGGCGCGGTGCCGTGTACTCGGTCCAGTTCACCTGCAACAGCCAGACCGGCACCACGGATCTCACGATCTCCGGCGGCGGCGCGGCGACACCGACCACCCGCTCCACCAGCACGACCGCTCCCCGGCCCCAGCCCCAGCCCCAGGGCGTCAAGGGCGGCCTGGGCGGCAGCATCGGCGGCATGGGCGCCGTCGAGATCGCGGCAGGTGTCGCGCTCGTCCTGGCGGCCTCGGGTGGCGTCGTCTACGTGGTGCGCCGACGCTCCGGCAGCCGGCTGCACTGAACCCCTGATCCCCTGCCCCTGATCCCCTTCTCGCCGCCGGCGCTCCCCCGCCGGCGGCCTTCTCGTCCCCGGCCTGTCCCAATCGGGACCGGCCTGTCCCATGCTGGACCATTCAGGACCGTTCAGGACCGTTCAGGGCCGTTCAGGAGCGTCCGGTACCGTCCGGCGCCCGCAACGCCCGTCGCCCCGGTTCCTGGATCAGAACTCGGGGCGACGGGCGTTGCGGGCCGGCCGGGAGGGTACGGCCGGTCACACCTCCCCGCCGCTGATGTCGCGGCGGCGCCGGAGGAGGTAGACGGCACCACCGAGGGCCGCCGTGGCGACAAGACCGCCGCCCACCGCCATCTCGGTGCTGGAAGGACCCTGCGAACCACCGAGACCACCGCGGGCACCGCGGCCCGAGAGCACGATGAAGGTCCGGGTCGCGATCCGGTTGCTGTCGTTGCACCGGACGGCCAGGTTGTACTGGCCCGGGGTCGCACGGTCGAAGATCCTGGCAGTGGCGACGGCGACACCCTGCCCGCCCTTGAAGTCGTTGAAACCGCCGCGGTCGTTGCGCCGGTTGTCATGGTGGCCGCCCTGGTCACGACGGTTGTTGTCGTTGCGGCCGTGGTTGTTGTTGCCCCGGCCGTCGTTGTTCCCACCCTGGTCGCGGCGGTTGTTGTTACCGCCCTGGTCGTTGCGGCCGTCGTTGTTGCCGCGACCGTCGTTGTTGCCACGACCGTCGTTGTTCCCGTGCTGGTCGTTGTTGCCTCGGCCGTCGTTGTTCCCACCCTGGTCACGCCGGTTGTTGTTACCGCCCTGGTCGTTGCGGCCGTCGTTGTTGCCCCGGCCGTCGTTGTTGCCACGACCGTCGTTGTTCCCGTGCTGGTCGTTGTTGCCTCGGCCGTCGTTACCGCCCCGGCCGTCGTTGTTGCCGCCCTGGTCACGACGGTTGTCGTCGTTGCTGTTGCCCTGGAAACGGCCGTTCGAGTGCCCGCCCTGGCCGTTGCCGTTGCCGTTGCCGTTGCCGTGCTGGTCCTGCCTGACGCCGTTGGTGTTCCCGTTGGCGTTCCCGTTGGCGTTCCCGTTCCCGTTCCCGTTCCCGTCGTTGCCGGAGTTCCCGTTGCCGTTCGCGTTGGGGTTGGTGTTCGAGTCCGGGCTGGTCTCCTCACCGGCCCGCTTGCCGCTCGGGCCGTAGTAGCCTCCGTAGCCGAAGCTCAGGTTGGCAGCGGGGAAGGCGTTGGACGACACCGTGCCGCCGCGGTGGCAGCCGTCTACGAGGATGGTCAGGGTCGAACCCTGGTGGACCTCGGACGGGGAGAGACGGATGTTGGTCGGACCGTTTCCACCCCCGGTGGAAGTGGCGGCGACCACCGGAGAAGTGGCGCCCATGGCCGCACACGCGGTGATCGCCACCGCGACAGCGCGTGAAGCACGCATGGTTGAACCTCCATCGGAGGTGCGCCCCGGAACGGCGCTCCGGAGATTTCGACGAGAACGCCCTCCACGACGAACCCTCACCGGGTTGCGCATCAGCCGCATTTCGGGACTCGTCCACCCCGGTGAGCGACACACCGGGGCAAGCAGGTGACACCTGGCGGAGTCGCAGGTCACGGACCGTCAGAGGATCTGCCGGACCGTCTACTCGGATGGGTCACCCCGAGTGGCCGTACCACCCGTCCGCCCCTCTCGGGTCGCGCCCTCCGCCGCACCTGCTTAGCGTGCGGACAGACGATGAGACGGGAGAGCCATGCGCCGGCAGGAGTTCACGGGGTCGGATTCCAGGAGACGCTCCCCCTGGGGTGTCCTGGCCCTTGTCATGCTCACAGGGCTCGCCCTGGTGCGGAACGGCGTGGACGTCGGCATGGGGCCGCCCCAGCCCGCGGTGGCGGCGTCGCTGGACGAAGCGCGCGCCCACCAGGACTCCGTTCCCCTGCCCGGTACGGTCGAGCCGCTGCCGTACGCCCCGGCCTCGCGGATCGCCATCCGGGCCGTCGGCGTGGACGCCCCCATCGTCGACGTGGGGCTCGACGCCAACGGCTGGATCGAGGCCCCGGCGGCGCAGGACCCCAACCTGGCCGGCTGGTACCAGAACGGCATCGCCCCCGGTCAGCAGGGCACCGCCGTGGTCGTCGGCCATGTCGACAACGCGGGCGGGCCCGCCGTGTTCTACGGGCTCGGATCGATGCAGAAGGGCCAGCACGTCGAGGTGACGCGCTACGACGGCCGGGTGGCGGTCTTCGAGGTGTACGGCGTCGAGGTGTTCTCCAAGAACGACTTCCCCGGCGCACGGGTCTACGGCGACACCGGCACACCCGAGCTGCGCGTGATCACCTGCGGCGGCGGCTACTCGCGCGGCACCGGCTACGACGGGAACGTCGTCGTCTTCGCCCGCATGGTCACCACGCGCTGACGCCGACCCGCAACGGCCGCTTCCCGGGGGCGGCCCGGCGGCCCGGCGGTGGGGCTGCCCGTCCGGCGGCCCGGTCCGGTGACTGGGACCGGGGCCGGACCGGGACCGGCACCGGGACCGGGCCAGGGCCAGGGCCGGAAGCGGTCCGCCCGCCGTCTCAGTGTCGGCGCACCAGGGGGAACGGCAGGGTCTCGCGGATCGTCAGCCCCGTCAGGAACATCACCAGCCGGTCCACGCCGATGCCGAGCCCGCCGGTCGGCGGCATGGCGTACTCCAGCGCGTCGAGGAAGTCCTCGTCGAGTTCCATGGCCTCGGGGTCCCCGCCGGCCGCGAGCAGCGACTGGGCGGTGAGACGTCGCCGCTGCTCGACCGGATCGGTCAACTCCGTGTATGCGGTACCCAGTTCGATACCGAAGGCGACGAGGTCCCAGCGCTCGGCGAGGCGCGGATCACGGCGGTGCCGGCGGGTCAGCGGAGACACGTCCGTCGGGAAGTCCTTGTAGAAGGTGGGCAGCCGGGTCTTCTCCTCGACCAGCCGCTCGTACATCTCCAGGACGACGTCACCGCGGGTGTCGTCGGGACCGTGCGGCACTCCCGCGAGGTCGCAGAGGCTGCGCAGCCGCTGCTCGCCGGTGTCGGCGTCGACCTGCTCGCCGAGCGCCTCGGACACCGCTCCGTACAACGTCCTGACGGGCCAGGTACCGGAGATGTCGTGGACGGCGAGCGTGCCGTCGGGGCCCCTCGTGTGGGCGACGGGCGCGCCGAACGCGGCGACGGCGGCGCCCTGGATCAGTTCGCGGGCCAGATCGAGCATCACGTCGTAGTCGGCGAAAGCCTGATAGGCCTCCAGCATCGTGAACTCGGGGTTGTGCTTGTACGACACGCCCTCGTTGCGGAAGGTGCGTCCCATCTCGAAGACCTTCTCCATGCCGCCCACGCACAGCCTCTTGAGGAACAGCTCCGGCGCGATCCGCAGATACAGGTTCATGTCGTAGGCGTTGATGTGCGTGGTGAACGGACGGGCGTTGGCACCGCCGTGGACCTGCTGGAGCATCGGGGTCTCGACCTCGAGATAGCCGCGGTCGAGCAGCCCCTGCCGCAGTGCCTGGACCGCGGTGGAGCGGGCCCGGACGACACCGCGGGCGTCGGGACTGGTGACCAGGTCGAGATAGCGGCGGCGGACCCGTGCCTCCGGGTCAGCCAGCCCGCGGCGCTTGTCGGGCAGCGGGCGCAGGCACTTGGCGGTGAGCTGCCAGGCGTCGGCGAAGACGCTGAGTTCACCCCGGTCACTGGCACCGACCTCGCCGGTGGCGGTGACGTGGTCGCCGAGGTCGACGTCCGACGAGAAGGCGGAGAGCACATCGGGGCCGGAACCGTCGCGGGTCAGGGCGATCTGGAGGTCGCCGGACCAGTCGCGCAGCACCGCGAAGACGACTCCGCCGAAGTCGCGTACGGCCATGACCCGCCCGGCGACCGTGACCCGTTCGCCCGTGCGGGCTCCGGCCGGCAGGTCGGGGTGGGCGGCTCGTACGGCGGCGAGGGGGCCGGTGCGCGCGGTGACGCCGGCCGGGTACGGGTCGACACCCCGCGCGCGCAGGCGTTCGAGCTTGCGGTGGCGGATGCGTACCTGCTCCGGCATCCGGCGCTCCCCCATGGGCCGTACGGTGTCGGGTCCGGCGAGTCCGAGCGTGTCGAGCGGCGGGAGGTCCTTGGTGCCCGCGACCGGTCCGGCGACGGCTCCGCGCGGCCGGCCGCCGCCCCAGCGCCTGCCCAGCCGGGGTACGGAAACGAAGCCCTCGGCGATCGCGGAGGCGAGACCGATGCGGGCGAGCGCGCCGGCGTCCGCGTAGCAGAGGAAGCGCGGGTACCAGACGGGCCGGTACTTGACGTTGGAGCGGTACAGCGCCTCCAGCTGCCACCATCTGGAGAAGAACAGGAGCAGCCGGCGCCAGAGCCGGAGGACCGGACCCGCGCCGATCCTGGCGCCCTCCTCGAACACGGAGCGGAAGACGGCGAAGTTGAGGGAGATCCGGCGCACGCCGAGCTGCGGGGCCTCCGCGCACAGCTCGGCGACCATGAACTCCATGATCCCGTTGGGCGCGTGGTCGCGGTCCCGGCGCATCACGTCGAGGGAGATCCCGTCGTGTCCCCAGGGCACGAAGGAGAGGAGGGCGATGAGGTTCCCGTCGGCGTCGAGGGCCTCCACCAGCAGGCAGTCGCCGTCCTCGGGGTCGCCGAGCCGGTCCAGGGCCATGGAGAAGCCGCGCTCGGTCTCGGTGTCGCGCCAGGCGTCGGCCCGGTCGATGACCTCCTTCATCTCCCCGGCGCCGAGGGCGGAGTGGCGGCGGATGCGGGTGGCCGCCCCGAGCCTGCGGACCCGGCCGACGGCCTGCCGGGTGACGCGCATGTCCCGGCCGTTCAGGTCGAAGCGCTCGACGTACAGGATCGCCTCGTCCCCGAGCTGGATGGCGCCGAGCCCGGAGCGGGCGTAGGCACGTGCGCCGTCCTCGGAGGCGCCCATCACGGCGGGCGCCCAGGCGTGGCGGCGGGCGACGTCCAGCCAGGTCTCGATGGCGGGGGTCCACGCCTCCGTGTCCCCGACCGGGTCCCCGCTGGCGAGGGCCACACCCGCCTCGACGCGGTAGGTGACGGCGGCCTTGCCGTTGGGCGGGAACACGACGGCCTTGTCGCGGCGGGTGGCGAAGTAGCCGAGCGAGTCCTGGGAGCCGTAGGCGGCGAGCAGGGCCCTGATCCGGGGCTCCTCGTCGCCGTGTAGAGCGGCCTCCATCCGCTGGGAGCGGAACAGCGTCCGGGCGGAGTTGAGCAGCGCGAGCGCGCCGAAGAGGCCGAGGAGGAAGAAGAGGGCGCGGGGCGGGGTGCCGTCGAACCGGGCGTTGGAGACGAGCCCGCCGAGCACCCGGTTGGCGGCCCACACCAGCCGCTGTCCCTGCGGGAGGTCGTTGGGGAACATCTCCACGAGCGCCCAGCCGACGAGGACGGCCAGCACGAGCCCGAGGACGAGCACGAGGAGGGCGAGCCGCAGGGCGCCGCGGCGGGTCAGGGCGTAGAACTCACCGCGGGCGGCGAAGAGCACCCCGAGGGCGATCAGGCACAGGACGAGGTTGGGGATCCAGGACCAGTCCCGCAGCAGCACCAGGGTGAGGACGTCGGTGAGGACCAGCAGGGCGAGGTAGGCGACGACAAGCCACCACGCGGCCTTCTTGCGGGCGCCGATCGCCGCTGCCAGCAGCAGCAGGAAGACCGCGTACGCCAGGTTGGCGCTGACGGGCACGGCCACCAGGTCGAGGAACGCGGAGACCGGGTTCAGCAGTCTCCGCAAGGGGGCGATGAGCGCGATCACCACGCAGTACACCCCGAGCAGGGCGAAGAACATCGCGAAGGCGCCCGGCACCCTGGCCGCGAGACCGCTCCGGGCGCCTGTCCCACGCTCCGCCGCGCTGACGCTCATGTTCCGCACTCTAGGGAGGGCACCGCCGGGCCGCCTGTCGGGCCGCTCGTCGGGCGGGGCGCGGGCGCGGAGCGCGGGAGCACGGGAGCACGGGGACGGCGGACACGATGACACGGGAGCTGGACGTCTCGCGGCGTCGCAGCAGACGGCACCGTACTGCGGCGATCGGCCCGGCGGTGGAACCCGCGGTCGGCGCCGGTGTACGTGCGGACGCCGGTGACGCCGGTGCCGCCGGGGCACCGCACCGGGCATCGGGCACCGGGCACCGGGCACCGGGCACCGGTGGCGGACACCGCCGAAGCGACGGCGGGTGCGGTCGCGGAGAACCGCGAGGCGGCCGGGCGGCCGGGGGGCCGGGTAGCGCGGAGAGGCTTCCCCCTGCGGCGGTGAACCCTGCGGTGGGGCGCTACGGCCGCCGCCTTCCGCGGTGTTCCCGGCACCGGCCGGTCGCGGCCGACGGCGAGCCGGGTCCGGTCGACCGTTCGGCGCACCACTCGCCGCTCCGTGCGACCGCTCGCCGCACACCCGAGTGTGGCGCCTGTCCCTCCGCCTGCCGATGCGCTCGTATACGCCACTAAGCACACAGCACCGGATTCCCGGAGTACCGAACTCTCGGGGCACGGCAAGATCCAGCGGGAAGGGAGCCGGCGATGGCGACGGCAACGGCGACGACCGATGAGCAGGCCCTGGCGGAGCTGCAGCGCGAACACGGTCCCGCCCTGCTCGGCTTCCTCGTCGGGCTGACCTACGGGGACCGGCAGCGCGCGGAGGACCTGTTGCAGGAGACCCTGCTGAGGGCCTGGCAGCACCCGGAGGCGTTCGACGCGCCCTACGAGTCGATGCGGCCGTGGCTCTTCACCGTCGGCCGGCGCCTCGCGATCGATGCGCGCCGGGCGCGGCTCGCACGGCCGGCGGAGATCGCCGACGGTGTCCTGGCCGCGACGCCGGACCCGGCCGACGTGACGGACCGCGCGGTCGCCGCGGTCGATGTGCGGGCCGCGGTGAGGTCGCTGAGCCCCGAGCACCGTGCCGTTCTGGTGCAGATCTACTTCCGGGGCCGCAGTGTGGCAGAGGCCGCGAGCGCCCTCGGCATTCCGCAGGGCACCGTGAAGTCCCGTTCTCACCACGCGCTGCGTGCCATGGCCCGGAGTCTGCCCGGCTACAGCCGAAGACCGCTCTCCTCGGCGGCCTGAGCGCTGCCGCCGGGTGCGGACACCCGGGTCCGGAGGGGCAACTGACGGGAGGACGGCACGGGCACCGGGTCCTGCGGGTCGGGAACGCCACCGGGCTCCCACGGGCGGGAGGACGGCACGGGCACCGGGTCCTGCGGGTCGGGAACGCCACCGGGCTCCCACGGGCGGGAGGACGGCACGGCGCGGCCCGGCGCGACGGGACGGCACGGGAGCGCGACCGGACCCGAGCCGAGCCGCCGCGAGCGGACCCGGGCCACCCCGAGCCGAGCCGCGCCGCCGCGAGCGGACCGGTGCGGACCCGTGCGGACTCCTGCGGACTCAGGCGGTTCACTTCCGTCCCCGCATCCCCCTTGGACATCCGGTCTCCCCGGTGCCACACTCCCGGCCCGACCGGATTCGAAACCACCCGCCCAAGTTGAGTAAAGAGGAACCGCGACGCGTGTCTTCGGGTGGAGGCTCGTCGTCGAGACCCGTGCCCGAACACGTCCGGGGAGAAGGTGGAGTGAGTGCGGCCCGAGAGTACGAACGGCACCAGCGGAGGCGGTCTGGCGGTCCCGATGGCCTGGCTGTGCGCCGAGTTCCTGGCCGACCAGGTGCTGCGCACCGGCGGTCTGGTGGAGCCGGGTTCGCTGGAGTACAGAGCCGGCCGGGAGACGCTGGCGCTGACGGTCTATCTGTGCGGCGCGGAGGACTGCCCGGCCGGTGTGCTGACGGCGTCGCGGCTGGACGAGTGGCTGTCCGTCACGGCGTACGGGCATCCCTGGCAGGAGTGGGTGCGCGACCGGATGGCCGAGCGGGAGTCGCTCGACCCCCCCGGCACGGACCCCGATCTCGATCTGGCCCGCGCTTCGTGGGGCTGGCTGGAGCGGACCGAGTTGCTCGCCGCCGATCTCGGGGACGGCGCCGGCCCGTTGCATCCGGCCCTTCCGGTGGACCCTGCCGCCTGCGAGGGTAGCCAGGTCTGGACGCCGGCGTGGCGGCTGGGGCTTCCGCTGGGCCATCTGGCGATCCATCTGTACTGACCTGCGCGCCGTACCGACCTGCGCGCCGTACCGACCCGCGCCCGTACCGACCCGCTACCCGCTACCCGCTACCCGCACCGACCAGCGCAGCGCACCGACCCGCTACCCGGCGCGGAGCTACCGCGGCCGACGTGCCGGAAGCGGCCGACGGCGGCCGGGAGCCCGCCCGTTTGCCTGCGCGGCCGGGCGCGGGTACGGGCGTGGAGGTGGTCTTCCGTCACCGCGACGGTGCCCGGCACCGCGACGCCGTGCGGGCGCCCGCTCCCCCGGTGCGGGCCGCTCCCCCGCACCGCCGGGCTCAGCTTCCGCCGGGGTGGCTGTGCACGCCCGCACGGTACTTGGGAATCCGTACGGTGATCTTCATCCCTGCTCCCACCCCTGTCTCGATGACCAGCCCGTGGTCGTCGCCGTACACCTGGCGCAGCCGCTCGTCGACGTTGGACAGCCCGATGCCGGAGGAGCGGTCCGCCTCCCGGGCGAGGATCCGCCGCAGTTCGGCCGGGTCCATCCCGACGCCGTCGTCCTCGATCGTCACCACCGCCTCCGAGCCGGCGTCCCGGGCCGAGATGGAGACCCGGCAGACCCGTCCGGCGTCCTCCATCCCGTGTCCCACGGCGTTCAGCCCGTGTTTCACGGCGTTCTCGACGAGCGGCTGGAGGCACAGGAAGGGGAGGGCGACCGGGAGGACTTCGGGGGCGATCTGGAGCGTCACCTTCAGCCGGTCTCCGAAGCGGGCCCCGGCGAGGGCCAGGTACTGCTCGATGCAGCGCAGTTCGTCGGCGAGATGGGTGAAGTCGCCGTGCCGGCGGAAGGAGTAGCGGGTGAAGTCGGCGAACTCCAGCAGGAGTTCCCTCGCCCGCTCGGGGTCGGTACGGACGAAGGACGCGATGGCCGCGAGCGAGTTGAAGATGAAGTGCGGGGAGATCTGGGCCCGCAGGGCACGGATCTCGGCCTCGATGAGCCGGGTGCGGGAGCGGTCGAGTTCGGCCAGTTCGAGTTGGACGGAGACCCAGCGGGCGACCTCGGTCGCCGCTCGTACCAGAACCGCCGACTCCCCCGAACCGTAGGCGACGAGCGTGCCGAGCACACCCTCCTCCCCCGTCAGCGGGGCGATCACCGCCCAGCGGAGCGGGCACTCGGGGTCGTCGCACCGGGTGCGGACGCTCTGGCTGCGCCCGGACTCGAGCACCTCGCCGACCCGGTGCATGACGCGCTCCTGGTGGTGGTCGGCGCCGATGCCGTCCCAGGCGAGGACGGTCTCCCGGTCCGTGAGGCACAGGGCGCGGGTGCCGAGCAGCGTACGCAGCCGGCGGGTGGCCCTGCGCGCGGTGTCCTCGGTGAGCCCGGCGCGCAGCGGGGGCGCGGCGAGCGAGGCGGTGTGCAGGGTGTGGAAGGTGGCCCGCTCGACCGGGGTGCCCAGGTCGGGTCCGGATCCGGCGGCGCGGCGGGCGGTGACGCGACCGAGGGCGAACCCGGCGGCGAGCAGCACCGCCGCGGCGGCACCGAGTGCGGCCAGCGCGGTGCCGGTCATCGCCGGGCTCCTTCGCACGCGGGCCGGGCGGCCAGGTCTTCCGGCAGATGGAGGCGGGTGAGGATGGCCGCGGCGCCGGGGGGCGTGTGGCGTGGGGTCGCCAGCGACACCAGGACCATGGTGAGGAATCCGAGCGGCACGGACCAGACGGCCGGCCAGGCCATGAGGGTGTGCGGCCAGCCCTCGGGTGCGAGTCCCGCCCGGGTGGCCATGACGGCGGTCAGTGCGGCACCCCCGCCGGCGACCAGTCCGGCGGCGGCGCCGGGCGGGGTGAGCCTGCGCCACCAGATGCCGAGGACGAGCAGTGGGCAGAACGAGGACGCCGAGACGGCGAAGGCCAGCCCGACGGCGTCGGCGACGGGCACGTTGGTGGCGACGACGCTGACGGCGAGCGGCACGGCCATGGCGAGGACGGTCGCGAGCCGGAAGTGCCGTACCCCGCGCGACGGCAGGACGTCCTGGGTGAGGACTCCGGCGACGGACATGGTGAGTCCGGACGCGGTGGACAGGAAGGCGGCGAACGCGCCGCCCGCGAGGAGCGCGCCGAGCAGATCGCCCGTGAGGCCGCCGACCATCCGTTCCGGCAGGACCAGCACGGCGGCGTCGGCGTCGCCGGTCAGGGCGAGTTCGGGGGCGTAGATCCGGCCCAGGGCCCCGTACACCGGAGGGAGCAGGTAGAAGGCGCCGATCAGCCCCAGGACGACGAGGGTGGTGCGGCGCGCCGCGCGGCCGTTGGGGCTGGTGTAGAAGCGGACGGCGACGTGCGGCAGGCCCATGGTGCCGAGGAAGGTGGCGAGGATCAGGCCGTAGGTGGCGTAGAGCTGGTAGCCGTCGCGGCCGCCCGCCAGCGGCTGGGACCAGCCGGCGGGGTCGGCGCCGGTGGACGCGCGTTCGGGTATGTCCGCGCCCGGGGGGAACGTGAGCGTGGTGCCCGACTCGACACGGTGGGTGCCCTCGTCCAGGGTGGTCCGCCGCCCCTCGTGGCGGATGCCGTCCACCGTGCCGGCCACCGTGACGGTCAACGGGGCGTCCAGGTCGATCCGTACGGTGTCGTCGATGCGGACCTCGGTGTGCTGGCGCAGCACGGCGGGACCGTCGAAACGTGCGCGGGGGGCGTCGTCGCCGGCCCAGGCGGCGACCAGGAACAGTGCGGGGACCAGCAGGGCCGTGAGCTTCAGCCAGTACTGGAAGGCCTGCACGAAGGTGATGGAGCGCATGCCGCCCGCGGCCACGGCGCCCGTGACGACGACGGCGACGAGCAGCCCGCCGAACCAGTCGGGCGCGCCGGTGAGGATCTCCAGGGTGAGTCCCGCGCCCTGGAGCTGCGGCAGCAGATAGAGCCAGGCGATGCCGACGACGAAGAGGCTGGCGAGGCGCCGCACCGCGGGCGACTCCAGCCGCGCCTCGGCGAAGTCGGAGAGCGTGTACGCGCCCGAGCGCCGCAGCGGGGCGGCGACGAGGACGAGGAGGACGAGATAGCCCGCGGTGTAGCCGACCGGGTACCAGAGCATGTCGGGGCCCTGGAGGAGCACCAGTCCCGCGATGCCGAGGAAGGACGCGGCGGAGAGGTACTCGCCGCTGATGGCGGCGGCGTTCAGACCGGGCTTGACGGTGCGTGAGGCGACGTAGAAGTCGGAGGTCGTCCGGGAGATGCGCAGACCCAGGGCGCCGATGAGGACGGTCGCCAGGACCACGCCGGCCACGGCCGCAACCGCGTAGCCCTGGTTCACCGGTCGTCCCCCACAGGTGTTCTCAGCGGCCCTCGACCAGCCCGGTGAAGTCCTCCTCGTTGCGTTCGGCCCGGCGGACGTACCAGCGGGCGGTCAGCCACATCAGGGGGTAGACGCCGACACCGAGCACCACCCATACGAACGGTTCGGGCGAGGAGAAGGAACCGAGGACGGCCGCGGGGAAGGCGAAGAGCAGGGGGAGGGTGCCGACGAGGAGGGCGAGCGCACCCAGGGCGTACAGGGCGGCACGCAGCTGGCTGCGCATCAGGGAGCGCACGTAGACGGTGCCGATGGGGGTCTGCTCGCTGATCTCCGAGCGCGCGTGGGCGTGCCCGGGGCGGCGGCGGGTGCCGCGGGGCACCCCCGTGACGACTTCACGGCGGGGTGGCTGTGCTGCAGACATCGGCGTCCGCTCCCGGCGTTCTCTCGGCGGCTCGTGCGGGCAGGCCGCTCACGGCGGCGAGCGGCGGGCCCGCAGGGGTCCATGGAGTCTACGCAGGTGGGTTGACGGGGGTACAGGCCGGTGGGGTCCGCCACGGTCCCACGGCCGCGGGGCCGCAGGCCGCGGGCCGCAGGGCGGGCGCGGGCGCAGGGCGCGGGCGGGGCCGCAGAGCCGCAGAGCCGCAGGGCCGCAGAGCCGCAGAGCCGCAGGGCCGCAGAGCCGCAGGGCCGCAGGGCCGCAGGGCCGCAGGGCCGCGGGGAGCGGCTCTCTCGGGACTGCGTCCGGCTCGCCGGCGTGTCCGTGGGCGCGGGTACGGGACCCCTCGGCGGAACGTCCGCGGTCCGCGCGCCCTGCGGCCGGCGGGACCGGCAGCGCCCAGCGCCCATACGGCCGCCGGCCTGCGACGGGGGCGAGCGGCCGCGACGAAGGGGGCGGGCGTGGCAGAGGGGGCGGGCGTCACGAAGGGGGCAGACGTCACGAAGGGGGCAGACGCGACGGAGGGCAGGCGTGCGACCGCCCCGGCGGCGGGGTGGTGGACCTCGCCGTGCCGGCCACTCAGAGGCTGAGGGCCCGGCCTATGAACAGGGCCGCGAAGAACACGCTACAGGCGACGATCAGCGACAGGATCACCACGGGGTGTTCCCAGATCCCGCCGTCCGGACGTTCCTGGTGGGCTTCGGCGATGGACGCCTCCACGGGCGGTGTCTCCTGCGGGGGTGTGCGTCGATCGGTCATCGTCCTCTCCCGTCCCGTCGCTCATGGCTCCGGGGCAGCACCGCCGGCCTCCGAGGCGATCGGGGCGGCCGGCAGCGGCTCCCCGAACCCCGGCCCGCCGCCGCGGCGCGTACTCGCCGTGCGGCGCGTATCCACGGTGCGGTGACGACTCACCGTGCGGCGCCGTACCAGATCCCGCGGCCGGACCGGTTGTTTCCACTATGCGGCGGATCCGCCCCGGAGGAGCACCCGCGTCGTCGGTGCGTCGATTTCCCGTCGGGCGCAGCGGCAGGCCCGGACGCGGGCGCGGGCGACCTGCGGTGCAGCGGGGCGGTTGCCGATGGCGGTCCCGGCGACGGCGGGGACCGGACCAGCAGACCGACGCCGGGGACCGACACTGAGGACAACTGCCGGAGACCAACGGTGGGGACCAAGGGTGGGGACCAAGGGTGGGGACCAAGGGTGGGGATCAACGCTGAGCGTGCCGCATCAGCAGATCCCGCAGCTGGCGCGCGTGCCGGCGGCTCACCGCGAGTTCGGCAGTGCCCACGCGGACGGCCGTGGAGCCCCCGTCCAGGCGGAGCTCGTCGATACACCCCAGAGCGACGAGACGGCTGCGGTGTATCCGGACGAAGCCCCGGGAAGCCCACCGGTCCTCGAGCGTGGAGAGCGGTATGCGCACGAGATGGCTGCCCCCGCGCGTGTGCAGCCGCGCGTAGTCGCCCTGGGCCTCGACGTAGGTGATCTCGTCTATGGGTACCAGCCGGGTGACGCCGCCGAGTTCCACCGGAATCTGCTCCGGCGCGGTCCCGGGTGCCGTGGATCCGGTGACCAGGGGGCCGGCCCCCGGCCCGGGGCGAGGCGCGGCCGTCGCGCCCGGCGTCGCTCCAGCACCACCGGCGCCGCCACGGCTGCCGGCGCCACCCGCCGGGCCGCTGCCGGCGGCGGCTGGGGGCCGGGGCGCGCGTGCGGCGGCGGCCAGATCGCAGACCCGGCGGACGGCTTCGGCGAGGCGTTCCCTGCGGACCGGTTTGAGGACGTAGTCGACGGCCTTGAGGTCGAACGCCTGCACGGCGAAGCCCTCGTGGGCGGTGACGAAGACGATCAGCGGCGGCCGGGTGAACTCCGAGAGGAGCCGCGCCATGTCGAGCCCGGTGAGCCCTGCCATGTGGATGTCGAGGAAGACGACGTCGATGCCGCCCTCACCGTCCGGGCCGGCGTCCAGTGCCCGGCTGATGCGGCGCAGCGCCTCGGTGGCGTCGGTGGCACCGTCCGCGCTGCGCACCCGGCAGTCGGAGCGCAGCAGGTAGAGCAGCTCCCCGAGCGCCGGCTTCTCGTCGTCGACCGCAAGTACACGCAGCATGCAGCGGATTCTAGGCATCGGACGCGGAAACGGGCACGGGCGCGAATACGGGAACGGGAGCGATCACGGGCACGGGCGCGAATACGGGAACGGGAGCGATCACGGGCACGGGCGCGAATACGGGAACGGGAGCGATCACGGGCACGGGCGCGAATACGGGAACGGGAGCGATCACGGGCACGGGCGCGAATACGGGAACGGGAGCGATCACGGGCACGGGCGCGAATACGGGAACGGGAGCGATCACGGGCACGGGCGTAGGCACGGGCAACGCCCACGGGCACGGGCGCGGCCGGGTCCGGCGGTCCCCGCGGTGCCGGCTCCCCCGAGACATTCAGCGCTCCCCGGGCGCCGGGCGGAACGATCCGGCCGGGCATGTCCTTCCCCCATGGTGCAGCGCTGCGGCGGGGCGGGGTCTCGGCTACCGTGTCCGGCCGCCGCCACCACAGGACCGGTCGGCTCCTCCGAATCCGCCGAACGCACTGAATCCGCCGAATCCACTGAGTCCGCCGAACCAGCCCGTCCCGCCTGTCCTGCCTATTCCGCCCGTCCCACCCGTCCTGCCTATTCCGCCCGTCCGGCCCGGCTCGCCTATTCCGCCCGTCCCACCCGTCCCGCCCGTCCCGTCCGGCCCGCCGTCCGAGCCGTCCTCCCCCGCGCACGCCGCCCGCAGTGCCTGGGCGTCGGCCATACCGAGATACTCGGTCCGGCACCGGGCGCAGTGGGTGAGGTGCCCGGCCACCCGGGCCTCCTCCTCGGGGACGAGCACGCCGAGCACATACGCGCCGAGTAGCGGCTCCACATGAGGACTGCCCGCGGGGCGCCCGGTCATACGGACGCCCGAGTTTCCACCATTCACCCACTCATTCTGCCGCTCTTCTCCACAACTGCGCGCCACGGCGGCCCCGCTCACGCCCCGGTCGCACTTTCCCCCGCCGCCGCTGAGCACGGCACGGCTCCGCTGCGTACTCCAGGACGACACCCACGGTGCGTACGACCCGTATGGACCGTTCGTAGCCGCCGAGCCGAAGGATTGGTCCATGAACCTGCGGGAGCAGCACCGGGCCGTGGCCGCCTACGCGCTGGGCGTCCTCGACCCCGCGGACGCCTTCCGCTTCGAGGAGCACCTGTCGGAATGCGGCCTCTGCACCCTTCAGATCTCCGACTTCGCCCCGGTCGCGTCCGCGCTGGGTGCCCTCGCCGGGCCGGGCCGCGCCGACGAACCGCCGGCCCCGAGGGTTCTGGAGCACCTTCTCCACGAGGTCGCCACGCGCCGCCGGCGCGGTTCGCGCCGGCGGCTGCGGCTGGTGGCAGCGGCCGCCGCGCTGGTCGTGGCGCTGCCCGCGGTGGCGGTGAGCCTGTTCCCGGGGACGGAGGGGCCGGCCGAGGGCGGCCCGGACGAGCGGATCGCGGCCACGGACGGCGCCACCGGTGTGTACGGCGCGGTCGATCTGCGTTCCAGGGGCTGGGGCACCGCCGTGGCCCTGCGCATGGCGAAGCTGCCGGGGCCGAAGACCTGCCGGCTGGTCGCGGTCGCCACGGACGGCAGGGAGTACTCCGTCACCAGCTGGTCGGTGCCGGCCGGCGGGTACGGGACGGGCGCCTCGGGGACGGCGGACGAGCTGGACATGGAGGTGGGGACGGTCCTGCGGCGGGACGAGATCGGCCGCTTCGAGGTCCGTACCGACAGCGGCGAGCACCTCGTCTCGCTCGACCGCCCGTCGTCGGCGCCGGACGGGAGCGCACTGCGCACGCGCGCCGTCACTTGAGCAGCCGCGACAGCCTCCGGTCCGCGAGCGGCCTGCCACCGGTCTGGCACGTGGGGCAGTACTGCAGGGACGAGTCGTGGAACGACACCTCGCGGATCGTGTCCCCGCAGACCGGGCAGGGCTCGCCGGTGCGGCCGTGCACCCGCAGTCCGCTCTTCTTCTCGGCCTTCAGCCGGCCGGCGGCCAGCCCTCGTGAGCGCTCGACGGCGTCCTGGAGCGTCGTACGCGTGGCCTCGTACAGCCCGGTGACCTCCTCCGCGCCGAGCTTGGAGGTGAGTCTGTACGGTGACATCCGCGCGGCGTGCAGGATCTCGTCGCTGTAGGCGTTGCCGATTCCGGCGATGAGGCTCTGGTCGCGCAGCGCGCCCTTGATCTGCCGGCGTTCCCCGGCGAGGAGGGCGGCGAAGGAGTCGCGGTCGAAGTCGCCGGCGAGGGGGTCGGGGCCGAGCCGGGCGACGCCCGGCACGTCGGCCGGGTCGCGCACGAGGTGGACGGCGAGCCGTTTCGTCGTGCCCGCCTCGGTCAGGTCGAAGCCGTCCCCGCCGGTGAGGGCGGCGCGCAGCGCCAGCGGTCCCTTGCCCGGACGGGGCACCCCGGACGGCAGCACGTCCCTCCACTGCAGCCAGCCCGCCCGCGCCAGATGGATGACGAGGTGCAGCCCGCCGCCGGTGCCGATGTCCAGGAACTTGCCGTGCCGCCGCACGGAGACCACCTCGCTGCCGTCGAGGGCGCCGAGCGGGGGGTCGTACGTCTTGAGCACGCTGATCGCCACGGGCATCACCCGGGCGATCTCACTGGCCGTCAGGTGCTGGTCGAGGAAGTCCCTGAGCGCTTCCACCTCGGGCAGTTCCGGCATGGCTCCAGCCTGCCGCAGTACGCCCCGGGCCGCATCGGGCGGGCGTTCGCCCCGTCGCGGCGCCCGGCACGGCGGGCCCGGCGAATCGCCGCGGCGTCGCACCAGCCGGGCAGGCCGCTGCGAGGCCGGTCCGGCGCCCTGCGACGCCGCACCGGACCACGCCGCACCCAACCGGACCCGCACCGCACCGCACCGGGCGCCGCTTCCAACCGGACCGCACCGCACCGGGCGCCGCTTCCCCCCGAACAGACCCTGCCCGACGCGGCGCTGGGCGTGTTGTGAAGGTCGCTCCCGCCCCGCGGGCGGACGGAGCTGCCTTCGAACGCTCCCTAGCGGACCAGCTCCAGGAGCGCTGCCAGCTCGTCCTCGACCGCGCGGGCGAGCCCGTCCACGTCGGGCAGGGCCCTGCCGTCGGCGACCAGTCCGAAGTGCACCCGGCCCCCGTAGGTCGACATCGCCAGGGCCAGGGACTGGCCGCGGGCGAGTGGCGCCATCGGGTAGATCTCGCGCAAGGGGCAGCCGCCGAGCGACAGCGCGGAGCGGGGCAGCGGCACACTGGTCGCGAGCAGGTCGAACAGCATCCGGGCGGCGTTCCCGGCGAGGGGCGCGCCGAAGCGGTGGGCGAGTGGCGGAAGCTGGTCGGCGAGCACGGCGACCGCACCGGCGCCGCGCAGTGGCCCGGCCGACTTGTTGCGGTCCATGCCGGCGCGGACCGCGTACAACCGGGCCCAGGGGTCGGGTTCGGTGACGGGCAGGTCGAGCAGATAGGCGGACAGCTTGTTGCCGGAGCCGGGCGGGCCGCCGGGGCGGCGCCTCGACACCGGGACGAGGGCGCGGGGGTCGGTGGGCGGCAGGGCGTCGCCCCGCCCGGTCATCCAGCGGCGCAGCGCTCCGGCGACGGTGGCGAGGAGGACGTCGTTCGCGGTGCCGCCCGCGATCCTGCGGACCTCGTGGACGTCGTCGAGGTCGAGGACCGAGGTGGCGAGCCTGCGGGTGCCGCTGGAGCTGGCGCTGAGCGCGGCGGTGCCGCGCGGGTCGAGCCGGCCGGCCCGGGCGAGGGAGGCGCCCACGAGGGAGGCGCCGACGCCGAAGGCCCGGCCCAGCTCCTCGATCCGGCCGCGGGCCATCCCGGCGGCCTGCCAGGGGCCGGGGAGCCAGGAGCGCGGCGGTACGGCGGACGGGCTCCGGCCGGTCCTTCGGCCGTACTCGCGGGCGCGTTCGGCGAGCGGCCCGGCGATCTCGTCGAAGATCCCGGCACCGATGGCGACGGCGCGCATGCCGTCGGCAAGGGCGTGGTGCAGCTTGACCAGTACGGCGAACGGGTCCCCGGGGCCCCCGGTGAGCAGGTGCATCTCCCAGGGCGGCAGCCCGCGTTCGAGCGGACGCTCCATCAGCTCCCCGGCGAGGGCGGCCGCGGCCGCCGCGAAGTCGCCCGCCGGCAGCCTGGTCCGGCGCAGATGGCGCCGCACGTCGAAGTCCTGGTCCGCCATCCAGGCGGCGCCGCCCACGGGCAGCAGCACATCGCGGACGCGCATGCGCAACCGGGGGATGGCGGAGGTGCGGGCGGCCAGCAGGGCGAGGATCTCCTCGCTGCCGGGCGCGCTCGTGCCGGTGTCCCCGGACGCGGGCGGAGCGAAGTAGGCGAGCGCGCCGAGGTGCATCGGGTGGTCGGGGGACTCGAGGTGCCAGAAGGCCAGATCCAGGGGTGCCAGCAGCTTGGTGCTCAAGGGGGGTCCTCATGTCCTAGGGGGCCGGAACACAGGAATCAGCAGTCAATCGCCTACGGTCGGTTACGGTCAAGGACAATCAGGTTACATATGGTTACCGTCAAGTAGTCTTCAGGTGGCCGACCGTCCCGGGACGGTGAACTCGCACCACACGCATTTGCCGGTGCCTCGCGACTCCACGCCCCAGACGTCCGCCAGCCGGTCCACCAGCAGCAGCCCCCGGCCGGAGACCCCGGACTCCCCGGCCTCCCGGCGCCTGGGAAGAGCGCTGGAGGAGTCCTCCACCTCGGCCCGCAGCCGCCGTTCGGTGCCGGTCAGCACGCGTACGGTCACGATCGCCCCGCCGTCGGTGTGCAGCAGCGCGTTGGTGATCAGCTCGTCCGCGGCCAGCTCGATCTCGTCCGACCGGTCCACGGCGCCCCAGGCCCGCACGGCGGCCCGGATCATGTGCCGCGCGGAGCTGAGCGCCTCCGGGTCGTTCTGGGCGACGTGCTGCTGCAACCGCCCGCCGGCGTGCGGGGTGTACGCACCTCGGCGCTGGAGGAGCAGCAGGGCGACGTCGTCGTCGCCGCCCCGCTCGCCGACCTCCTCGCAGAGCTGGTCCGCCAGCAGCTGGAGGTTCCTGGAGCCGCTCCGGATCGTGGCGGTGAGCTGCCGCATACCGTCGTCGAGGTCCGCGCCCCGCTCCTCGACGAGCCCGTCGGTGTAGAGCAGCAGGGTCTGCCCGGGGTCGAGCTCCACGGTGGCGACGGGGTACTCGAGCCGGCCGAACTCGGCGGACAGGCCGAGCGGCAGTCCGCCCTCCACCGAGATGCGGCGGCCCTCACCGGCGGAGTCGAGGAGCAGCGGGTCGATATGGCCCGCGCGGACCATCTGCACGACTCCCGTGGTGAGATCGGCCTCCGCGTAGATGCAGGTCGCGAAGCGGTCGGTGTCGAGTTCGTGGAGGAAGACCGAGGCACGGGCCATCACGGTCGCGGGGGTGTGGCCTTCGGCCGCGTAGGCGCGCAGCACGATACGCAGCTGTCCCATGACCGCGGCGGCATGGGTGTCATGGCCCTGGACGTCGCCGATGACCGCCCCGACCCGGCCGCCGGGCAGCGGGATGACGTCGTACCAGTCGCCGCCGATGTCCCGGCCGAGGCGTGCCGAGCGGTAGCGCACCGCGATCCGGGCCCCGGGGACGGAGGGGATGCGGCGGGGCAGCATGGCCTGCTGGAGCCCCTCGGCGAGGTCGTGCTCCTGCTCGAAGAGCATGGCCCGCTGAAGGCTCTGCGCGATGCTGCTGCTCAGTGCCACGAGCAGATTCCGCTCCTCGGTGGTGAAGCCGGTCTTCTCCCGGTACAGCAGGCCGAGCGCGCCGATCGGCCGCGCCTGGGCGATCAGCGGCATATAGGCCGCCGAGGTGATGCCGAGCCCGCTGATATGCGGCCACAGCCGCGGGTACGAGCCGGCGAAGTCCTCCCTGGACTCGATGAAGCGGGGCACCAGGGTGCGGATGACCTCGCTCATCGGGTACTGCTCGTCGACCCGGGTGAAGCGGGTGCCCGGCACGAAGGACCCTTCCTGCCCCTCAGCGACGAGGTGGATGCGGCCGGCCTCCAGCAGCCCCATCACCAGGCTGGTGGCGCCGAGGTGCTCCAGCCCGCCCGAGTCCTTCAGCACGTCGATGACGTCGCTGACGGTCCTGGCGTGGGCGAGCGCGGCCGTGGTGCGCTCCACGACGCTGGTCTGGCGGCTGCGTTCGGCGTCGAGTTCGACCCGGGCGGAGGATTCCGCCAGCTCCCGGGTGGCGTCGCGGACGATGCCGATGACGCGGTGCGGCCGTCCCCCGGCATCGCGGAGTACCGACCCCTGGGTGTGCGTCCAGCGCAGGATGCCGTTGCGGCAGCGGATGCGGAAGTACGCCCCGTAGTGGGAGCTGCCGTTCTTCAGCGCCTGCGCGACCAGCTCGTCCAGCCGGGCCGCCTCGTCGCGCGGGAAGCGCCGGGCCAGCGTCTCCGGGTGGCCGTCGTACTGGTCGGCGGGCGTGTCGAGCACCTCGAGAGCGGGCTGGTCCAGGTGCATCAGCCCGCTGTCGAGGTCCCAGTCGAAGCTGCCCATTCGGTTGAGGGCCAGGCTCAGGTCCGGGTTGGCGGGCCAGTCGTCGGGAAGTGACAGGGCCCCCGCTGCCCGATCAGCCATGGTGACACTCTGCCATCATTTATCCGATTTATCGAGCGAGCGGAGGCCGTCCTCAGCCCTGGTGGCTCCCGCCGCCGACGGCGGCGGGCAACCCGGCTCCGGTCCCGACGCCACCCGGGAGCGGCGCGTCCGCGGGGGGCGCGTCGGGGAGGGCGGGGAGAGCGGGGAGCGGCGCGTCGGGGAGCGGCGCGTCGGGGAGCGGCGCGTCGGGGAGGATGACGTCGGGCGCCCCGTCGGGGTTGCCGCCGCCCGCGGTGCCCGCGCCCTGACCCGTGCCGCCGCCGGAGTCCGGCGAGATCAAGATGTCGCTGTCGCTCCGGCCCGCGCCCTGCCGCTCGAAAACGCCCGGGACACCCGCGGCCGGTCCACCGGTGCCCTGGCCGGCTCCGTCGGGCAGTGGCGCGTCCGGGAGGATGGGCGGCGGGCCGTCGGGGCCGCGGGACGGCGGGGCGGGGGTACCGGGGCCGACCGCCTCCGGAGAGGCCTGCTGGGGGGCGGGCGCGTCGGGGCTCGGCGGCGGCGGCTCGCTCGGTGAGCCGGGCGCGGGCGTCAGCGGAATCCGGGGGGCGTCGACGACATGGAGGCCGGGGTCGTGGGCGGGCGGCACCTGCGGGTTCTGGTCCGCCTCGCCGTCCGATCCGCTCCTGCGCTCCATCCACGTGCCGGCGGCCATGTCGACGAGCACCAGGGCGTCGATCACGTGCGCCGCCCTGGTGATCACGACCACGCGGTCGCGGTCGTACCCCTGCCAGGGCTTGCCCTGCTCGTTCACGGGCCCGGCGGTCACCACGGGCGAGGCGAGGGGGCTGCCGGAGGCGCAGCGGACCCGGGGCGCGCCGTGCTCGTCGACCAGCACGGCGGTTCCGGCCTGAAGGACGACCTGGTGGCGCTGGGCGATCCCGTCGCGGTAGCCGTGGTTGGTGACCCGCGCGTCGGCGCGCAGCACCACGGGGGTCAGGCCCCGCAGGAACCCCGGCATGTCGTGCTGGCCGACTCCGACGCCCTCGGTGAACGCCTGCGCCTTGCCCTGGTCGGCGACCAGGAGGCGGATCTGCTGCTCCACGTCGCAGCTCGCGACGGACCGGGTGCCGCCGTACAGCCCGGGCGCGGACCCGAGCACGGTCCGGATGGAACGCACGGCGGGGTCCGTGCCCGGGGAGGCCGCGGCGGAGCCGGAGACCCTCGGCGCCGGAAGCTGCCGGGAGACCGCCGTCGCGGTGGCCGTGGAGGGGGTGAACGGATCGGGACCCGGCTCCGCGGCCGCCAGCAGTCGCACCTCCTGCGAGGGGGTCGATCCCGACTGCCCCTGATCCGTCAGACTGCCGCAGCCAGTGGCCAGCAGCGCGGCCGACAGGCCGGCCGACAACGCGGCCAGCCCGGCGTGCCGGCGATACATCGGTGAGCGCACGAACATGCTCCGCCATCTCCCGCCAGTTGTGAGGTGTACCCGGAGTGATCACTCCCTGTCTTGCCCCATGCCTCCCGATACCGCGACTTGAACGCGCTCAAGAATCACCCTCGCGCCCGTCCGAGGAGCTGAACACGCTCAAACCGGGGTGGCCCGGCAACCTCGCTGGTCAGCGTGGTCGTGAGGCCGGCATGCCGGTGATCGCGCCGTCGGGACCGCGGCTGGTGCCGCGGCGGGAGCAGGGCCCGGGGCAGAGGCCGGAGCAGGGGCCGGGGCAGAGGCCGCGATAGGGGCCGCCGTAGGGCCGGAGGCCGTCCGCCGCCCCCGTCCCTGCCCCTGCCCCTGCCCCTGCCCCTGCTCGCCCTGCCCGGCACCACCGGCCTACGGATGCCGCGGGGAGCACTCGCCACGGCTCTGACCGCGGGCTATGTCCTCGCCGCAGCCGCCCCGCCCTGCACTCCCCGCCCGGCCGTCGCCGGAGTCGCCCTCGCGGCCGAACGCTCCGGCCGCGATCCGCCGGGATTCGCCCCGAGACCCTGGCTCCGACCGTGCCGCGCTTCCGCTTCGCGGGCTTCGCCGCTGCGCTGGTCGAGGGCCCTGGTCTGCCGTGCGGCCGGGGGGGTCCACCGACCGGTTGGCGGCGCTCGGCGTGCCGGCGGGCACCCTGCCGGTAGGCGCCGGCTGCTCAACGGGGTGGGGCGAGCCGGCCGGGGCGATGCCAGTGATCGCGGGGATACCGGTCGTCGCCCCACTGACCTGGCGCCATATCCACCCCGGCAGGGCCGAACGGCTGATTCACAGACTTCCGGGGGTCTCGGCGGCCGTTCCGGTGGCGACCACGCCCCCTCCCCCTCAGCCGGGCCCTCGGCGAGGCCACCGCCCCGCCGCACCCCGGCCCGGCCTGGAGGCCGCCGCCCACGGCCCCGGCAACGCCCCGGGCTTCGCCCTCTGTTCGCCGGCGGCCCTGCCGCGACCGGCGGAGAGGGGGCCGTACGGGCGGACCCCGCCGGGAGCCGCACCGTGAGCCCGTCCCGGCACACAGACCACCGCACCGGCCTGACCGAAGAGACCGAAGAGACCGGCACGACCGCAGAAACCGGAGCGACCGAAGCGACCGGAGCGACCGCAGAAACCGGCACGACGAAGAGACCGGCACGAACGGAGCGAACGGGCCGACCGGCACGACCGGCACGACCGGAGCGAACGGCACGACCGGAGCGACCGGAGCCCTCTCGGTCTCGGCGGAGGACGGCACCGTGCGGTTCACGGTGACCGCCTTCGGCGGGCCCGCCCGCTGGGGCACCGGCTCGCCGGACCCCTCGTACCGCCGGCGCGGCGGATGTACGCGCGGCGGTTCGGCGCCGGGCTGCGGCGCCTCGTGCCCCGGGCGGACACTGGGGTACGGGAGGTCCGCGATGGAGTGGTTCTCGGCACCCGACTACTGGCTGAGCAGAATCGTCTTCCAGCGGGCCCTCGCCGCGCTGTACCTGGTGGCCTTCGTGGGGGCGGCCGTCCAGTTCCGCGCCCTGATCGGCGAGCGCGGCATGCTGCCGGTGCCCGAATTCCTGCGGCACACCCCGATGCGGCGGGCGCCGAGCGTCTTCCAACTGCACTACTCGGACCGGTTCTTCGCCTGCTGTGCCTGGACGGGCGCGGCGCTCTCGGCCGCGCTGCTCGGGGGCGCGGCCGACCGCCTGCCGCTGTGGACGGCGATGCTGTGGTGGGCCCTGCTGTGGGCGCTGTACCTCTCGATCGTCAACGTCGGGCAGACCTGGTACGCCTTCGGCTGGGAGTCGCTGCTGCTGGAAGCCGGGTTCCTGGCGGTCTTCCTCGGCAACGAGCGGGCCGCTCCTCCGGTGCTGGTGCTGTGGCTGCTGCGCTGGCTGCTGTTCCGGGTGGAGTTCGGCGCCGGGCTCATCAAGATCCGCGGGGACGAGTGCTGGCGCCGGCTGACGTGCCTCTACCACCACCATGAGACCCAGCCGATGCCGGGGCCGCTCAGCTGGTACTTCCACCGCCTGCCGAAACCGCTGCACCGGGTCGAGGCCGCCGCCAACCATGTGACCCAACTGCTGGTGCCGGTCCTCCTGTTCACGCCTCAGCCAATCGCCTCGGCGGCGGCGGGGCTGATCGTCGCCACCCAGCTGTGGCTGGTCCTGTCCGGGAACTTCGCCTGGCTCAACTGGCTCACGATCGCGCTCGCGCTCCCGGTCCTCGACCTCTCCGCGCTCGCCGCTCCGCCCCCGCTGCCGGCCCCGCCGCTCTGGTACACGGTCCTGGTGATCGCGGTGACCGCCCTCGTCCTCGCCCGGAGCTACCAACCGGTGCGCAACATGCTCTCCCGGCGGCAGGCGATGAACCGGTCCTTCGACCCGCTCCACCTGGTCAACACCTACGGCGCGTTCGGCACCGTGGGGCGGGTCCGCTACGAGGTCGTGGTCGAGGGCACGGACGAGCGGGTGCCGCGACCGGGCACCGTGTGGCGGGAGTACGGGTTCAAGGGGAAGCCCGGGGACGTCCGCCGGCTCCCGCGGCAGTACGCCCCGTACCATCTGCGCCTGGACTGGCTGATGTGGTTCGCCGCCCTCTCCCCCGCGTACGCCCGCTCCTGGTTCGGCGGTTTCGTGCAGCGGCTGCTGGAGAACGACCGGGACACCCTGAGGCTGCTGCGGAGCAATCCGTTCCCGGACGCGCCGCCGTCGTACGTCAGGGCCAGGCTGTACCACTACACGTTCACGGACCGGCGGCAGCGGCGCGCCACGGGCGCGTGGTGGCAGCGGCGCTTCCTGCGCGAGTATCTGCCGCCCACCCGGCTCGGGGCCGGGGACGCCCCGGCGGGGCAGGCCGACGCCCCCGGCCGACCGGGACGGGACGCAGGCACCCCCGGTCCGACGGGACCGGGGGTGTGACAGCCGTGGGGGCGCGGGATCAGTCGATGCCCTGGAGGATGTGCGGCTCCGCGAGGTCGTCCTCGTATCCGGCCAGTCTGATCGGCGCGGAACGCGCCCAGACCTCGAGGCTTCCGAGTTCGTCGGGCCGCCCGGGTCGTTCGCCGGGGTCCGCCGAGGGCTTGGTCTTCTTCTTCGTTTCAGTCGTCACCGCGCACTCCTTAGTGTCGCGTCACAGGGACAAGGTCGGTCCGGTCGCGGTGGCGCCGTTCTTCGGGCGGGATCGCGGCCGAGGTTGCGGACCTGTCCCGGGGCGGTCTCGGGGGGGGTTCGTGGGCCCCTTGCCGACCGTCCGTGGGTTCCAGACTAACCAAATGAGCGCGGCTGCGCTCGATGGATTAGGTCACATTGGGCGTTTCTTTACCGAGAAGCACTCCAGGGTGACGTCCCATCGGGTACAGGAAACCCCCGGGGAGTCGTGCTCGCCCGGGGGGATCCGCCGTTCGGGTTACCCAGCGGCTCGTGAACGGGTCGCCCAACGGCTTGTGAACGGGTTACCCCGCGGCCCGTGAACGGGGCGCCTCGCGACTGCTCACCAGTTCGCGCGGTCGTAGTCCTTCAGGAAGCAGCCGAAGAGGTCCTCGCCGGCCTCACCGCGCACGATCGGGTCGTACACCCGCGCCGCGCCGTCGACCAGGTCGAGCGGCGCGTGGAAGCCCTCGGCGGCGAGGCGCACCTTGTCCGGGTGCGGACGCTCGTCGGTGATCCAGCCGGTGTCGACGGCGGTCATCAGGATGCCGTCGGCGTCGAACATCTCCTGGGCGCTGGTGCGCGTCAGCATGTTGAGCGCCGCCTTGGCCATGTTGGTGTGCGGATGGCCCGCGCCCTTGTAGCCGCGGCTGAAGACGCCCTCCATCGCGGAGACGTTCACGACGTACTTGCGCCGGGCCGGGGAGGCGGCCATCGCCGCACGGAGGCGGCTGATCAGGATGAACGGCGCGGTGGAGTTGCACAGCTGCACCTCGAGCAGCTCGACCGGGTCGACCTCGGAGACGGTCTGGATCCAGCTGTTGCTGGCGTGCAGGTCGGGCACGAGCCCGCCGGCGTCGATCGCGGTGCCGGCCTCGATCCGGGCCGGCGTCGCCGACCCGGAGACGAGGGCGAGAGCGGTCACGTCCTCGGCGGTCAGGCCCTCCGACCGGGGCCCGGGCAGGGCCGCGACCCGGTCCACTCCGCCACTGCCGAACGTGCCGATCACCTCGGCGGCGGGCAGCTCGCCCGCGGGCAGCGGGGCGCCCTCGGCCGCGACCAGCTCGCCGTAGGCCTGCGGGGACCGGCGGACGGTCTGCGCGGCGTTGTTGATCAGGATGTCCAGCGGTCCCTCGGCGGCGACCGAGTCGGCGAGGGCGACGACCTGCGCCGGGTCGCGGAGGTCGATACCGACGATCTTGAGGCGGTGGATCCACTCGTCGCTGTCCGGCATCGCCTTGAAGCGGCGGATCGCGTCGTTCGGGAAGCGGGTGGTGACGGTGGTGTGGGCGCCGTCCCGGAGCAGCCGCAGCGCGATGTACATGCCGATCTTGGCCCGGCCGCCGGTGAGCAGCGCGCGTCTCCCGGTCAGATCGGTGCGGGCGTCGCGGCGGGCCCGGTTCTCGGCGGCGCACTTCTGGCACAGCTGGTGGTAGAAGGCGTCGACCTCGACGTAGCGGGTCTTGCAGATGTAGCAGGACCGGGGGCGCCGGAGTATGCCCGCGATCTCCCCCGTCACCGTGGAGGAGGGCAGCAGGCCCTGGGTCTCGTCGTCGATCCGTTCCGCGGAGCCGGTCGCCGTGGCCTCGGTGACGGCCTTGTCGTGGGCGGTCTTGGCGGCCCGGCGCTCCTGACGGCGGCGCTGCTTCACCGTGCGGTAGATCCCGGCGGTGGCGCGGCGCACCGTGATCGCGTCGGGGTGGTCCACCTCCAGGCGGTCGAGTTCCTCGAGAACGCCCAGGCAGACGGCCAGTCGCTCGGGGTCGATGCCCGGGCCGAAGTCCAGGCTGTCGTCTGTCACCGTCATCGCCGCTGCCGTTCCCTGTGTTCTCGGTGTGCCGCTTGGGGGATTCCAAAAGCGGAACCTTACTTCAGAGGCGGGCGTGCGGACCAAACCGTTGCCCGAGAAGGGCGCGGACGGTCGCTCTCCGCTGCGGGGCGGGGCGGGGCGGTGGGCCCGCGGGGCACGGACTGCGGGGCGAGGGCGGCGGCCCGCGGGGCACGGGCGGCGGCACGGGCGGCGGGGCGGGGGGCGGACCGTGCGGGGCGCCGGTGGCGGGGACCGTCCGGACTCCTGCGCTATACGCCCCGGTGCCGGAGAACGTCCGGACGCCTGCGCTATGCGCCCGGGCGGCGGGGCGGCCGGTCGAAGACGCAGTCCCCGCACAGTCCGCCGGCCGGACACCGGTAGTAGAGGCAGCAACTGGTCCGGCGCAGGCCGGGCCCTTCCACGGCGCCGGAGAGGTCGGGATGGTCCAGCAGGCCGGTGACGAGCGCGGCCGCGCGCTCCGCCGCGTCGGGCCGGTCGTGTTCCCGCGCCCAGCGGTGGATCTCGCGGAGGGCGCCGGCGAGCGCGGAGCCGGCGTTGCCCCACAGCAGCCGGCGGGAGACACGCGCGTCGCTGCGCAGGGCCTCGGCGAGCGGGACGAGGTGCCCGTACTGGACGGCCTCCCGGATGGCGTCGACGGTGCCGGGGAGCGTTCCGGGACGTGTCCAGCGGAGGTCGTCGGGCGCGGTGGACTCCGGGTCCCAGCACAGGCTTCCGGCGGCCGGGTCGGGAAACTCCCCGTGGAGCGCGGCCGGGCCCAGCGCCGTGGACCAGAGGCGGGCGGCGAGACCGAGGTGGGCGATGGAGGCGGCGACCCGGCGTTCGGAGGTGCGCAACCGGGCCGCGACCCGGTCGACGCGGGCGGACAGGGGCGCGAGTCCGCCGGCGTAGAGCCTCGACAGCGGCAGCTGCCCGGGGCCGGGCTCCCCGGTGGCGGTCGCGAAGAAGCCGCCGATCGACTCCGCCCGGGTCAGCTCCACACGCCCCTCCCGGCTCGTTCCGTGGTCCTGCCGCGCCCCCCGGACCCGACGTCCGCCGGTCCGGTTCCCGCCGGTGCAGCATACGGCGGCGCTCCCGCAGCGCCGCCGTCTGCTGCACCAAGCGGGGTCAGATGCTGACGCCGCCCGAGCGCAGATACCTGAGCGGATCGATGTCGGAGCCGTACCCGGGCCCGGTGCGCACCTCGAAGTGGAGATGCGGTCCCGTGCTGTTACCGGTCGATCCCGAACGGGCGATCCGCTGACCGCTGTTGACCCGCTGCCCCTCGCGCACGGTGAGCGCCGACAGATGGGCGTACTGGCTGTACCTGCCGTCGTCGTGCCGGATCACGATCTGGTAGCCGTAGGACCCCTCCCAGCCGGCCGAGACCACCCGGCCCGGGGCCACGGCCTTCACCGAGGTGCCGGTCGGCACGGGGAAGTCCACACCCGTGTGGTAGCCGCTGGACCAGGACGAGCCGGCCTTGCCGTACGCGGTGCCGGTCCCCGCGGCGACGGGTGCGCTGAAGCCACCGCTGCGCTCGTCGCGGTCGGCGCTCCTCTCCTGCGGGTGTTCCGGCTGCGGCTTCGCCTGCTGCTTCTGCTGCTTCTGCTGCGTCGGAGCGGCGGCCTGCGCCGCGGCCTTCGGCGGCTGCGCCTCAGAAGGAGCCTTCGACGGGGCCTTGGACGGAGCCTTCGACGGGGCCTCCCGCTGGGACTTCGACAGGGACTTCGACGGGGACTCCGGACGGCTCTTCGACGGTGCGGAGGCCGAGCCGCGCAGTACCAGCCGCTGGCCCGGGTGGATGAGATCGGGGTCGTCGCCGACGACCTTCCGGTTGGTCTCGTAGAGCGCCCGCCAGCCACCCCCGACCCGCTCGGACGCGGCGATCCCCGAGAGCGAGTCACCGGTCGTCACGGTGTAGCTCTCGCGCTTCCCGGGAATCGTCGTCGGCGTCGCCTCAGCGCTGCCCCGCTCAGCGCCGGCCCGCCGTGGCGAGGCCGACTGCGGGCGGGCCTGCCGCTCGGGCGACGCATCCGGGGCGTCCCCACCGCGGGTGAGTCCCGCGCGGGAGGAGCAGACCGGCCAGGCCCCCGGCCCCTGACCGGCCAGCACCTTCTCGGCGACGGCTATCTGCTCGTCCCGGGTGGCGAGGTCGGCGCGCTCCGCGTAGGCCGTTCCGCCGTACTCCTCCCAGGTGGACTGGCTGAACTGGAGACCGCCGAAGTAGCCGTTGCCCGTGTTGATCTGCCAGTTGCCGGTCGACTCGCAGGACGCGACCTGCTCCCAGACGTCCTCGGGCGCGGCGGCGGCCGTGCCCGCCGCCACCAGCGGCAGCGCGATGCCCGCGCCACCGGCGGTCACGGTGAGCGATAACCGGTTGATACGACTCGGCTGGTACCTGCGGTGCCGTCCTCGTTCGGTCATGTTTCCCCCCTCGATCGCCTCAGCAGCCGCCAAAGCTATTGGCCCGCCACAAGACATGACAAGGGGGTGCATGCGGCGCCACGGCGCAGGGCGTACCGCCGGACCGGGGGAAAGCGGTGAACCATGCGCCCCGCGCGCGACTCCCCGCTCCATGAACACCGCACACCGGTGACGCGTATTCATACTGACCACGGGGGAGCGCACTTCCGCATGACCGCACACAGTCGACGGACTCCAGGAGCACACGTATGAGTGGTACCGCCCAGATCGGCGTCACCGGGCTCGCGGTGATGGGCCGCAACCTCGCCCGCAACTTCGCGCGCAACGGCTACACGGTCGCCCTGCACAACCGGACCCCGGCCCGCACCCGCGAACTCGTCGAATCCTTCGGCGACGAGGGGGCCTTCGTCCCCACCGGGTCGGCGGAGGAGTTCGTCGCCGCGCTGGAGCGCCCCCGCCGCCTTGTGATCATGGTCAAGGCCGGTGCCCCGACCGACGCGGTGATCGAGGAGTTCGCCCCGCTGCTGGAACCCGGCGACCAGATCATCGACGGCGGCAACGCCCACTTCGAGGACACCCGGCGGCGTGAGCGCGAACTCCGCGAGCGCGGCATCCACTTCGTGGGGGTGGGCGTGTCGGGCGGCGAGGAGGGCGCGCTGCACGGGCCGAGCATCATGCCCGGCGGCTCTCCCGAGTCGTACGGCACGCTGGGCCCGATGCTGGAGAAGATCGCCGCGAAGGCGGTGGACGGCACGCCCTGCACCGCGCACATCGGCCCCGACGGCGCAGGCCACTTCGTGAAGATGGTCCACAACGGCATCGAGTACGCGGACATGCAGCTGATCGCCGAGGCCTACCACCTGCTGCGCTCGGTCGCCGGATACCCGCCCGGGAAGATCGCCGAGACCTTCCGGGAGTGGAACGGGGGACGGCTCGACTCGTATCTGATCGAGATCACCGCCGAGGTGCTGGCGCACACGGACCCGGAGACCGGGAAGCCGTTCGTCGACGTGGTCGCCGACCGGGCCGAGCAGAAGGGTACCGGCCGCTGGACCGTGCAGATCGCCCTCGACCTGGGCGTACCGGTGTCCGGTATCGCGGAGGCCGTCTTCGCCCGCTCGCTCTCCGGGCACGCCGATCTGCGCGAGGCCTCGCACGCGCTGCCGGGACCGGCGCCGCAGCCGCTCGGCGAGAAGGACGCCGCCCGCTTCGCGGCGCAGGTCGAACAAGCCCTGTACGCGTCGAAGATCGTGTCGTACACGCAGGGCTTCCACCAGATCCGGGCCGGCGGCGACATCTACGGCTGGAACATCGACCTGGGTGCGGTGGCCGCGATCTGGCGGGCCGGGTGCATCATCCGCGCGGCCTTCCTGGACCGGATCCGGACGGCGTTCGACACCCGGCCCGATCTACCGAGCCTGCTGTCCGACAAGCAGTTCGCCGAGGAGATCGGCGCGGCGCAGGACGACTGGCGCGCCGTGGTGGCCACGGCGGCACGCCAGGGCGTGCCGACGCCGGGATTCTCCACCGCACTCGCGTACTACGACGCGCTGCGCGCACGCCGGCTCCCGGCGGCGCTGACCCAGGCCCAGCGCGACTTCTTCGGCGCGCACACCTATCGGCGCACGGACCGGGAGGGGTCCTTCCACACGCTCTGGGGCGGCGACCGGTCGGAGGTGAGCACCGGCTGAGCCGCGGACGGGCCGGCCGCTGAGTGGCGTGGCGTGCGGTGTGTGGTCTGCGGCGTGCGGCGTGGCGCGGTGCCGCCTCGCGCCGCGCCGGGCACCCGGCGCGCCCTGCGGGGCGGTACCGGCTCCCCCGGCGTCAGCTCAGTGGGCCGGGCTGCGGGTCCGGCCCGGGTACCGGATCCGGTCCCGGAGGCTTCGGGATCGGATCCGGTGCGGGGCCGGGCGGCGGTTGCGGCGGGGGCACGGGTCCGGGCGGGGGCCCCGGCACCGGCCCCGGGCCGGGATCCGGCGGCGGCGTGGGAGGCGGGGGCACCGGGTCCGGTGGGGGCTCAGGTGGTACGGGGTCCGGCACCGGACCGGGCGGCGGGGTGGGATGCGCGGGATCCGGCGGCGGGGTGGGATGCGCGGGATCCGGCGGTGGCTGGGTCATGACTGGCTCCCGGGGATTCGGGCGGGCCGGACGGCGGGCCGGACGGCGACGCGTCGGGGCTCCATACCTGCGGCTGCCCAGACACGCCCGGTCCAGTCATCGGCACGGGCGCGCACTCGTCCCTGCCGCCACCGCACGTGCCGCTGCCGCGCGGCCGGGGCGGGGGCCGGAGAGCACGGGGACGGAGGCCGTGGCGCGGGCTGCCGCGTCCGCCGCGGACGCCCGGGCCAGGACGATCACCCCGGCGCCCCGGACCGCGTCCGCTCCCCCGGGGACCGCACCGGCCGAGCCGCCCGTACGGCACCCGCGACCGTCTGCGGACTTCCTTGTGCGGGCCCCTGCTTCGGTTTTCGGAGTACGGCCCCCGCGACCGTCTGCGGACCGTACGCCCGGGCCCCGGCCAAGCAGTTCCTCCTCGACGGTGTGCCACAGCCGCAGCCCGGGGTGGTAGCGGTCCCGCGGAGCGTCGAGGACGGGCGTCACGGACCGGGGGGAGGTGTGCAGCAGCGCCCGCGCGAGCCCCGCCGGCGGCTCAGTGTCGGGCGGCGGGAGCGGGCACGGCGTGCGGGCTGCTCTCCGTGCCGCTCCCGGGGACCGGCGCGGAGGGGTCCGAGCCCAGCTGGACGATGCGGTTGCGGCCGTCGACGTGGACGACGCGCGGCACCAGTTCCCGCGCCTCGGCGTCGTCGACC